>VGYZ01000068.1 GCA_016872795.1 Planctomycetota bacterium | reverse complement strand
CCGCGGGCTCGGTGCGCGTCTCGTCGTAGTTGGGCTGGCGGTCGACCGTCTCCTTGTCGAGGTCCGCCATCAGCTCGGTCGTGACCCCGGTCATGCGCGCTTCCGTGTAGCGCATGGCCGCCGCGCTATCGCCGTCGATGTTGCCGAAGTTGCCTTGGCCGTCGATCAACGGGTAGCGCGTGCTGAAGGGCTGGGCGAGACGCACCAGAGTGGGGTAGATCACCGACTCGCCGTGCGGGTGGTAGTTGCCCGATGTGTCGCCGGCGATCTTGGCGCACTTGCGGTACTTGGCGCGCGGCCCGAGGTTCAGGTCGTCCATGGCGACGAGGATGCGTCGCTGGCTCGGCTTCAAGCCGTCGCGAACATCCGGGAGAGCGCGGGAGTGGATGACGGAGAGCGCGTACGTCAGGTACGACTCGCGCATCTCGCGCTCGATGTGGCGCTCCTCGATGCGGCCGTCGGAGGAGGAGGGGGGGAGCAGGGGTTCGATCGTCGTCATTACGAGGCGCGATTCACTCGGCGTGGAGGCGAAAAAAGCCCCCGGAAACGGGGCGTATCCGGGAGTCCTTCGAGGCCGGAGATTATCCGCGGAAAGCGGCCTGCGATCCAGAACGGAAGCGCGCCTTCCGGGGCTGTTTTTCGACGCCTTTTGGGGGTTCGTCGTGGCCCCGCTCCACAGACTTTGGGGGCGTCCCCAGCCATGGTTCGCTCCGCGAGCGTTTTCCGGCGTTCTTCGGCCGCGCTCCCGGCGCTCCATGGCCTCCGCATGGCTGTGCGCGGGCGCTCGAGGGCCTCGCTGGCGGTTGGCGAGAGCCTGTGCGAGCGTGGCGGCGGAGGGCGGGCTGCGGCACACTCAGCCCATGGCCAACCCGAACGAGATCTCCCCCATCGGCAAGGCGCTCGGTCGCCTGCCGACGGGCCTGTACATCGTCACCACCTTGCGGGACGGCGCCCCGCTCGGCTTCGTCGGTTCCTTCGTGATGCAGATGGGCATCGCGCCCCCGGTCGTGGCCGTGGCGGTCGGCAAAGACCGCGCGCACCTCGCTGCGATCCGCGCGAGCGGGCATTTTGGACTCTCGATCCTCGCCGCGGGCTCGAACGACCTGATGGGGCGCTTCTTTTGCAAGTACGAAGCGGGCAGGGGTCCGTTCGACGAGCTGGCGCTCGAGCGCGGCGCGCAGGGCACGCCGGTGCTCGCCGATGCTCTGGCGTGGGTCGATTGCCGCGTGAGCGGCGAATTCGCGAGCGGTGATCACGTGGTGGTGTTCGGCGAGGTCGTCGACGGCGCGCAGAAGCGCGACGGCGAGCCCGCGATCCACCTGCGCAAGAACGGCCTTTCCTACTAGAGGCGCGCGCATGGCGGCGAACGGCGAGCGCTCGAGCGCGGGAGCGGGCTTCGGGGCGCTCGCGCTGTTCGCGCTGTCATTCACGCTAGTGACGCTCGCGCTGCGCGCGTTCTTGCCTCACGGAGGCGCGCGCGAGCTCGTCGACGCAAAAGTCGGGCGCTTCGCACGCGAGCGCGACGCGTACACCCTCGTGTTCGCGGGCTCGAGCCGCGTGCACCGCGGCTTTGTGCCGGAGGTCTTCGACGCGCGCACGACGGCGGCGGGCGTGCCGACGCGCTCGTTCAACTTCGGAGCGCCGGGCTCGCGCGCGTTCGAGATCGAGCGATTGCTCGAGCGCGTGGGAGAGCTCGCGCCCGCGCGCCTCGACTTCGTGCTCGTCGACCCCGAGGGCATCGCACTCTTGCGCGACGAGCGCAACGCGCTCGCACGGCAGGTGATCGAGTGGCACGACCCGGCGACGACGCTGCGGCTCTCGCGCTGGATAGCGGACGCTGGGCTCCCCTATCCGCAGCTGTGGACCGCGCTGGCACCGCACTGGAAGTCGTGCGCGTACAATGTGTTCAACATCGGGCGCTCCCAGCGGCTCGTCGACGCGGCGCTCGGCGAACGGCGCACGGACGAGATCGAGCGCGAGCTCGTCGGGCCGCGCCTCGACGGCTACGCGCCGCTCGGCGATGAGTCGGAAGGACTCGGGCGACGCGGACAGCGCTTCCAGAAGCGGCGCGAGCGCTATCTGGCGCAGCTCGAGGACTACAAGGGCTTGCGCGTCGGCGAGGGTCCGGCGGACGCGTTCGCCGTGGAGATGTATCGCGAGATCCGCGCGCGTATCGAGGACCTCGGCGCGACAGCCGTGTTCGTCACGCAGCCCGCGCTCTACTTGCAGGAGGACCTCATCAAGGCGGCGGAGATCGGGGAGATCCCGTTGCTCCTGCGCTTCGACGATGCCGAGCGCTTCGCGGAACTCTACGCACCCGAGCGACGCTACGACGAGACGCACCTAAATGACGAAGGCGCCCGGCTCTTCACGGAGCAGCTCGCGGACGAGTTCGTCGCGCGTGTGAAGCGCGGGGAGCTCGCGCCGCGATGATCTTCACCGAGCTCTCCTTCCTCGCGTTCTTCGCGCTCGTCTTCGGTGTCCACTGGGCGCTGCAGGGCGCGCGCGCGCGCAAGCTGTGGCTGCTCGCGGCGAGCTACTGCTTCTACGCCGCCTGGGACTGGCGCTTCCTGTCGCTGATTCTGGGCTCGAGCGCGCTCGACTACCTCGTCGGTCTGAAGCTCGAGGCGAGCGGCGACGAACGCGCCCGCAAGCGCTGGATCACGCTGAGCGTGGCCCTCAATCTCGGACTGCTCGGAGTCTTCAAGTACGCGAACTTCTTCCTCGACTCGGCGCTCGCGCTCGCGCGCTCGCTGGGCTTCGAGGCCAACCCGCGCGTGCTGGGCATCGTGCTGCCGGTGGGGATCTCGTTCTACACCTTCCAGACGCTGAGCTACTCGCTGGACGTGTACCGGCGCCAGCTGCGCGCGCGGCGCGATCCGCTCGATTTCGCGCTGTTCGTGACATTCTTCCCGCAGCTCGTCGCCGGTCCGATCGTGCGCGCGATCGACTTTCTGCCGCAGCTCGAACGCAAGCGACTGTGGAGCGATGTGCGCGTGCGCGCATGCCTGACCCTGTTTCTCGTCGGCTACGCGAAGAAGGCCTGCGTCGGCGACAACATCTCCTCGCTCGTCGATCCGTACTTCGAGAGCCCGGCCGACTTCGACGCGCTTTCGGCCTGGAGCGCGGTGCTGTTCTATGCCGTGCAGATCTACTGCGATTTCTCGGGCTACAGCGACATGGCGATCGCGACCGCGGGCCTGTTCGGCTACCAGCTGCGCACCAACTTCGACTTCCCCTACCTCGCCACATCGATCCGCGATTTCTGGCGGCGCTGGCACATGTCGCTGTCGAGCTGGCTGCGCGACTACCTGTACATCCCACTCGGCGGCAATCGTGGCTCGCGGCTGTTCCAGCAGCGCAACCTGCTGCTGACGATGCTGCTGGGCGGACTGTGGCACGGCGCGGGCTGGAACTTCGTGATCTGGGGAGCGCTGCACGGCGCTGCGCTGGTCGCCCATCGGGAGTGGGAACGCGCAGGGCTGCGCCTGCCGGCGTTGCTCGGCCTGCTCGCCACATTCTGGTGGACGTGCCTCGCGTGGATTTTCTTCCGCGCGCCGACACTCGCGGGTGCGCTCGTGACCGTGCGTTCCTTCGTGCTGTTCGACAGCCCGGGAACGCGCTCGACAGGCTGGGTGCCGCTGGCTGCGTTCGCGGCGCTCGCCCTGCTGCACTGGGCATGCTCGAAACGCTGGCTCGAACGCGCGAGCGAGCGCATGCCAGAGTGGAGCTACGCAGTCGCCCTCGGAGTCTTGGCCTCGCTCGCACTGGCTTGCACGAACGCCGCAGTGAAGCCGTTCATCTACTTCCAGTTCTGAATTCGGCTTCGAGCGCGTCGAGCTCCGGGCCGACGCTGCGCTCGCCGCGCAGGTACGCCAGCGTGAAGTACTCGAGCGCTTCGATGCGCACACCGCGCTCGACGGCGGCGCGCGCGAGCTGCACGAGGCGTTCCGTCGACGGCGCGCTCTCGCCGGTCGAGAGCGCGCGCGACACGAGCACGGCGAGCTCGGGCTCGAGCTCGGGGACCTTCCGCGCCCAGCTCGCTGCGCGCGCATAGTGGCCCGTGGCGAGCGACGCGGAAACCTGATCGCGCGGATAGGCCAACACGAGCTCGCGGGCTTGCGCTGCGACCACGAGTGTCATCGCGACGCCGCCGACGAGCCCGAAGTTCCGCAGGCGGCGCGCGAGGCGGCGTCCGATGGAAGGATCGCTCGCGGCGCCGCGCAGGAACTCCCTGCGCCGCGCGGCACTGAAGTGGCGCCACGAATCGCGCACGCTGCCGTGCACGCCGCCGACGCGCTCGAGCGCGGAGATCAGCGCTTCTGGGTCACCCGTCGTCTCGAGCGCGTGCCAGTCGGCTTCCAGCTCGACGCGGCGCGAGAACCAGCCAAAGACGAAGTACCACAGCAGCAGCGTCGCACCGAGGAGCGCCAGACCTTCGACGCTGTCGCCGAAGCCGAGCGCGTCGAACAGCAGGTCGGCGCCGAGCAGGAACGCCAGCGACCAAGCCGCGAAGACGAGCACATGGTGGCGCACGACATGCCCGATCTCGTGCGCGAAGACGGCCTCGAGCTCGCGCTCGCCGAGCTGCGCGAGCAACAGGTCGGAGAAGAGCACCGTGCGCGAGGGTCCGATGCCGACGACCGCGGCGTTCGACTGCTGGAAGCCCGTGTGCCAGACCACGAGCTCGCCACAACGAAAGCCGAGTCTCGCCGCGAGGTTCTCCAGCGTGCTCCGCGCGCGACCCTCGGGCAGCGGCGTGGTGTTCCACGCGTGTCGCAAGAGCCACGGGAGGAGCCACGCGAGCGCGCCGAGCACCGCGGCCGCGAACAGCGCGCTCCACAGGCCCACATACTCGACTTGCACCCGCAACGGCTCGTACAGCCCGAGCGCGGCTGTCGCCGCGATCATCAACGCGAAAGGCAGGGCGGACGCGAGGAGCGATCGCAACTCGAGCCGGCGCAGGTCTGCGAGCTGATCCGGGCGCCGGTCGAGCAGACGCGCGCGCGCGTCGATCGCGAGCAGCGTGTAGGCGAAGAACGGCACGAGCACGAGCAGGATCTCGAGCCCGGGCCAGCTCCACAGGTCCAGTCGCGTGCCGCTCCACTCCGCCACGCTCTCCGACCAGCCGAGCGCGAGCGTCGCGAGCGCGAAGCAGCCGAGTGCGCAATGGCGGAGCGCGAGCAGCATCCAACCGGCCATGGCGAAGCGGCCCGCAACTCCGAGCCTGCGCACGAGCCAGCCGAGCAGGTGCGGAGCGAAGGCGAGCGCGCCCACGCCCCACGGCTGCTGCACATCGAGCGCCAGCCCTTCGACCGCCGCCATCACGAGCGCGAGCGCCACGACGATGTGCAGCAGGTATGTCATGCGCTCGCTCGTGCGAACTAGGCGAGCGCCTTCGCGAGCTCTTCCGACACCATGCGCCGAAGCGTCTCCGGCCCAGGGAACGGGGGGGCGCTGTCGATCGCGATCTCGACGGCCGTCTGCGTGACGAAAAAGCGCCCCTGCGCCGCGCCCACGAACGGCAGCTTCTTCTCGAGCGTGCCGCTGTGTCCGCCGTCGCTCGACTGGAGCTTGAGTCCGTGCTGCCGAGCGAGCTCTTGAAAGCGCGCCACCGCGCCTTGGAGCCCGAGCTTGTGTTCCACGCGAATGTCGCTCATCGCTCGCCCTCTGCGAGGATCACATCCCCGCTCCACAGATTCTCGCACGGGCCCGCGAGGATCACATCGCCCGCGCCGTCCCAGTCCACCTTCAGCCGTCCGCCGAGGACCTCGATCTCGATCGGCGCGCGGGCGCGCGACTCGACGACGGCCGCCACCGCGGTCGCGCAGGCGCCCGTGCCGCAGGCGAGTGTTTCGCCGACACCGCGCTCCCACACGCGCAGGTGGATGCGTCCGTTGCGCAGTGTCGCGAACTCCACATTGGTGCGATTGGGAAAGCGCGGGTGGTATTCGAGCTCGCGGCCGAGCTCGTGCACGGGTGCCTTGCGCTCGTCCGCAACGAACAGCACCGCGTGCGGATTGCCCATGTCGACCAGCGTGGCTTGCCTGCGGCCCTTGCTCGTCGCGAGGGGCACCCTGCGCTCGACCTTGCGCGGAGCGCCCATGCGAGCCGTGGCACCGACGATCGCGCCACCGTCGCGCACCAGCTCGACCTCGCGCGCTCCGGCGTCCGTGTCGACGCGGAAGCGGTCGCTATCGCACCAGCCATGCTCACGCGCGAACTTCGCCACGCAGCGCAGGCCGTTGCCACAGGCCTCGGGCCGCGAGCCGTCGGCGTTGTAGATCACCATGCGACAGGCGCTGCCTTCGTCGCCTCCCTGCACGACGAGCACGCCATCGAGCGTGGCGGGCTTGCCCTCCCATGCTTCCGCGCACAGCCGCCGCGCGAGCTCCGGCAGGTCTCCCGGAAGCTGCTGCGCGCGCGCGTCGAGCACGGCGAATGTGTTGCCGGCGCCGGCCATCACGACGAGCTTCATCGCAGGCCCAGCTTCTGCGTGTTCTTGAAGTGCAGCTTGGCGACTTCGCCGAGCTTCGCGGCGCCGTGCAGCGCGACGAAGCGGCGCGCCGCGGCGTCGACGGGGTGGCCCGCACCCTTGGCGAGGTCGAGCGCCCAGGCCTCCGAGAGGGCGCGCATGCCGAGCAGGAATTGCTCGCGCGCGATCACGCTCGCGGCGGCGACGGCGAGCAGCTCCTCCGCGCGGTGGCGCTGCTCGAGGCGAATGTCGAGCGGTCGCAGCGCTTCCTCGAGCAGCTTCGCGTTGCCGAACTGGTCGACGATGACATGCATGCCGGGGCTCGAGAGCTGGCCGATCGCGCGCGCGTGCAGGGATGCGAGCAGCGGGTTCAAGTTGCGCCAGCGCGCGTGCTCGGAGTTGTAGACGGGCGGGTCGAGCTTGACGATCGCGTGCGGCACATGCGCGCGCAGCGCGGCGCCGACGCGCAACACGGCCTCGTCGCTCATCTGCTTGCAGTCGCGCACCTCGCCGTTCGCCAGCTTGTGCGCGAGCTCGGGCTCGAGCCGAACCGACGCGACCACCAGCGGTCCGAAGTAGTCGCCCTTGCCCGATTCGTCACTGCCGATCACAGTCTCCGCATGCGGCGCTGGTGCGCTGAGGGCCGGGCTCGCGGGCTGCTTTGCGCTCTCCACGCGCGTCGCGCCTTCGATGTACGCGAGCACGAAGCCGTCGGGGTCCTCGCCCTGCACGACCAGCTTGCCCGAGTCGTAGAGGGTCGCGACCACGCCCTCGCCCTTGACCGAAAAGCGCGCGTGGGGCGTGGAGCGAAACGAGAACGAGCCGGCGGCGAGGCGGCGTTCGATGTCCGCGGCCCGCGACGGAGGAACCTTCACGACGAGCGTCTTCTGGGCCACGGCGGGATTGTGGCACGCCGCACCGGCCATCGAAAGCCACGGAACGCGCGGGCTAGACTCTCGCGCGATGCCCAACTCGTTTCCGACTGGCCTCGTGCGCGCCGAGCTCGACGCGCGGCGGCCGCGCTTCATCGAGACGCCTTGGGGCGCCATGGCGCTCTATGTCGACAACGATGAGCTGCTGTGTGTGCAAGCCTTCTGCCCCCACCTCGACGGACCGCTGTTCGAGGGCTCGCGCGCCGATGGAGTCGTCACTTGCCCGTGGCACTGCTGGCGCTACGACCTGCGCAGCGGCGCGCGCCTCGGTCCGCTGGGTGTGCCGCTCCCGGGCTTCGAGCCGCTCAAGCGCTGCGCCGTGTCGACCGATGCGCAGGGCCGCATCGTGCTCGCCGAGCCGACGCCGTAGACTCTGCGCCCGGCGACCCCTCGCTTTGGAGCACTCACCATGGCCAAGATCATGAACTCGATCCTCGAAGCCATCGGCAACACGCCGATGGTCCGCCTGCGCACCGTCGGCCAGAAGACGGGCTGCGAGATCCTCGCCAAGTGCGAGTTCTTCAACGCGGGTGGCTCGATCAAGGACCGCATCGGGCGGCGCATGGTGGAAGAGGCGGAGCGCAAGGGCCGCATCAAGCCCGGCGACACGCTGATCGAGCCCACCAGCGGCAACACCGGCATCGGCATGGCGCTCGCGGCGGCGGTCAAGGGCTACCGCATGATCATCACGATGCCCGAGAAGATGAGCCGCGAGAAGCAGGTCGTGCTCGAGGCGCTCGGCGCGGAGATCATCCGCACGCCGACCGAGGCGGCTTGGGACGCGCCTGAGAGCCACATCGGCGTCGCGAAGCAGCTCCAGAAGATCCTCCCTAACTCGCACATCCTCGATCAGTACTCGAACCCCGACAACCCGCTCGCGCACTACCACGGCACGGCCGAGGAGATCCTCGAGCAGACCGACGGCAAGCTCGACATGGTCGTGATGACCGCGGGCACGGGCGGCACCATCACGGGCGTCGCGCGCAAGCTGAAGGAGAAGCTCCCGAGCGTGCGCATCGTCGGCGTCGACCCCGTCGGCTCGATCCTCGCCGGTCCCGGCCCGATCGGCAGCTACAAGGTCGAGGGCATCGGCTACGACTTCGTTCCCGACGTGCTCGATCGCGGGCTCGTCGACGAGTGGATCAAGAGCGAGGACCGCGAGTCGTTCCTGATGGCGCGGCGCCTGATTCGCCACGAGGGCCTCCTGTGCGGCGGCAGCTGCGGCGCGGCGGCGTGGGGCGCGGCCGAGATGGCCAAGAAGTACGGCCCGGGCAAGCGCATCGTCGTGATCCTGCCCGACTCGGTGCGCAACTACATCACGAAGTTCCTCGACGACCAGTGGATGCGCGCCAACGGCTTCAGCGAGAGCCTGTGGGAGACGAACACGGTCGCCGACCTCGTGCGCGCGATGCCGCGCCGCGACGTGCACACGGCGTCGAGCTCGGACACGGTCGCGGACTCGGTGCTCCTCCTGAAGGAGAAGGGCATCAGCCAGCTTCCGGTGCTCGAGGGCGGCAAGCTCGTCGGCATCGTCACGGAGTCGGACTTGCTCGGAAAGCTCGTCGAGGGCCGCGCGAGCCTGTCAAGCTCCATCGCCGAGGTGATGTTCCGCAAGGTGCGCACGGTGGCGGACTCCGAGGATGCCGGCTCGCTCACCAAGCTCTTCGCCGAAGGTCTCGTGGCGCTGGTCGTCGACGATTCGCAGCACCTCAAGGCGATCGTCACGAAGATGGACCTCGTCGACTACCTGACGCGCAGCATCGAGAAGAAGTGAGCCGCGCGGCTTCCCGCTGGTCGCGACGATGGAGCCCGCGGACTAGGCGGCCGCGTCGGGCAGCCCGCGCGGGCGCGTGGTGATCCACGCGGCGAAGAGGATCGCTCCCCCACCGACGAAGGTCGTCCACGGCGGCAGCGCGTCCCCGGCGATCGTCCACGCCAGCAGCAGCGTGAACGCGACCTCCGACAGGCCCGTGACGGCCGTCGCCACGGCGCGACCGTATCGATAGGCATGCGTGTTGAGCAGCTGGCCCGCCGTTCCGAGGAGTGCGGCAATTGCGAGCAGAAGGGCGTCGCGCTGTGTCCACTGCGGAGCCGCGCTCGCCCAGCGCACGGCGACGATCGGCCCCGTGACAAGCGCCACGAAACCCATGAAGAACATCACCACCGTCAGCGGATGGTCCGTGGATGTCAGCCTGCGCACCGAGATGAGCGCGAGCGCCGCGGTGAAGCCCGAGGAGAGGGCGATCGCGAGGCCCCACGCGCTCTCGCCGCCCCGAGGCCGCAGCGCGAGCAGCGTTCCGACCACGCCGATCACGACCGCCAGCTTCGCGCGACGATCAGGCCACTCCTGCAGCAGCGGGCCGACGAACAGGAGCATCCAGACGGGTGCGCCGTGGCGCAAGAACACCACGGTCGAGAGCGAGCAACCGCCTTCGTGCAGCGCGACGAACTGACCTCCGATCGACAGGAGGCCGAGGGTCGCGCGCACGAGGTTGAGCTTCCACGCGCCCCAGCGCAGCGGGCTCCCTACGCTCCGCAGCAGACTGAGGCACACCAAGAGGCCGATCGTGCTGCGCACGAAGAGCGCCTCGAACGAGGACACGCCCGGCGAGAGCAGCTTCACGCACACGCACATCCCGGAGAACGAGAGGCTCGCTCCGAGTGCCAACCAGCGTGCGTGCGCGAGTTCGTCGCGCGCTTCGTCACCAAATCCATGGCGCATGTCGGTCGTCCGCGCTCAGCACAAGAGCGCCTTGCACAACTCGCGCAGGCTGCGCACTTCGAGGCCCGGGGGCGTTCCCTCGGGCGCGGGGCGGCCGCCGCACCGTGGCGGCCGGAGCAGCGCCTGCGGCGCGGGCGCCGTTGCGCGGGCGACGAGTGCGAGCTCGACGACCATCAGCGAGCCTCGACCACACCGAGCGCGTTCAGCACTTGGCCGACGAGCGCCCCCGCAACGATCCCGTAGCCAGTCGCATTGGGGTGATAGCGATCGCCGCGCACGAACAGCCGCGCGGGCGGCTCGCTCGCCATCGCTCTCGCGCGAAACTCGGCCAGCAAGTCGACGAAACGCACGGAGCGTTGCTGCATGAGTGCGCAGAACTGGGGCCCGGGTCCCTCGACGGGCCGCTCGAGATACACCTGGCTCTCGTACGGAAAGAGCATCGTGAGCAGTTGCGCGTTCGCGCTTGCGCAGAGCGCCCTCAGTGCGTCGAGATGCTCGCTCTCGCGCGCCATCGTGGCCGCGGCCTCCGCGGAGTCGCCTGTCAGCTGCTCGGCGAAGCGCTCCACCTGCTCGAGGTCGCGCTCGCGGTTGATCTCGTAGTATGTGGCGCGCATCCAGCGAAAGAGCGCGAGCTTCCCAAGTTGCTCCCGCAGAGACCAAGAGAGCTGCGCGTGCAGCGTGTCCTTGCCGTGGTAGACGGCTGCGTCGATCCGCTTGAGCGTGTTGGGAAAGTCGTTGAGGCAATAGCCGACGACGACAACATGGGGCTCGAGGGCCAGCGCCTGCGTCTCGAGCACCTCGACATAGTCGCGCGACGAGTAGCCGTTCACGCCGAGGTTGGCGACGCGCACGCGACGCGATGCGCCGAGTCGCGCTTGCAACTCCCGCTCCAGCTGGCGCGGCCAGGTGTCGCTCTCCAGGACGCCCTTGCCGAAGGTGCAGGAGTCGCCGATCGCCACCACGCGCAGCTCATCCGCTCCGTAGTCGGGCTTGAACTCCGGTCCGCGCCAGCCGTGCGAGTCGATCTCATAGAACGAGCCGTCCCAGCGCGCGCGAGCATGGCGGCGGTGCACATGAGGCAGATTGGCGACCTTCTCGTAGGGCGAGTGGTCGTACCATCGAAACGGCCCGGGCTCGGCCACGCGCGCGACGAGCTCGCCCGCGACGAGCAGCAGGAAGCTGACGAGCGCGAAGAGCGCGAGTCGGCGGAAGGCGAGAACCATGGCGGGCATTCCAGCGACTCGATCGCCGTGCGGCAAGCGGCTCGCGCGCTCAGAACAGCTCCTGCTGTCCTTCGTGGCGCGTGCATTTCTGGAGTTCAGGATAAGCGCGGACCAGCTCGGCGGGCGCCAGCGTAGGTTGTCCGCGCAGCCGGGCGATCAGCTGCAGCGCGTTGACGAGCGCCTTGCCGGTGAAGTGGTTGTTCGTGATCACGAAGGTTTCGTCGTGCTCCTTCGAGATGCGCGTCGCTCGCGTGGCGATGTCGCCGAGCTCGGCGTCGTCGTAGAGGTAGTCGTACTTCTGGTCGCGCCCGGCGCGGGCGTCGAACCATGCCGATTTGTTGCGACCGTGCAGTCGCAGGTAGCCGAGGCGCCCCACCGCCGGAAACCAGGTCGGCGGGTGATTCCACGCCGTGGGCAAGTCGATGTGCGCGAGCGAGCACCCGAGGCCGCGGATCGCGCTCAGGGCCGGCGGCTCGAACCAGCTCGCGTGACGGAGCTCGAGTATGAGCGGTACGGACTGAAAGAGGCCGTGAAGTCGCGACAGCCGGCGAAGCTCGCTCGCTCCGTACTGGAAGGCGACCGGAAACTGAGCCAGCAGGGCGCGCAGGCGCCCGGTGCTCACAATCGGATCGAGCGCTGCCAGAAAGGCGGTCGCGCTCGTCTGGGCGTCGGCCCCGAGCGCCTCGGCGTGCGTGAAGTCGCGATGCAGCTTGGCCGTGAGCAGGAAGTTGGGTCTTCCGGCGAGCACGCGCGACCAGCCTGCAACGACTTCGCGCCCGGGGTGCGCATAGAAGGTGCTGTTGACCTCGACGCACTCTATGTAGCGCGCGAGATGCCGCAGTGGATGGAAATTGGAGCCCTTGTGGCGCGGGTAGACGACGCCTTCCCAATCGGGATAGGACCAGCCCGCTGTGCCCGTGCGGATCAAAAGTCCGGCTCCACGCCTAGGCGCGCGAAGCCCGCTCGCTCCGCGGCGAACAGGCCCTCGCGAATCGCCTGCGCCGCGCGCTCCAGTTCCGCATCACCGCCCTCGCGCGAAACCGCGATCGAGGGTCCATAAGTCAAGGCCACGCGCGCTCCAGGCTTGGGAATCGTGAAGCGATCCCAGCTCGACAGACGCCAGGTTCGGTCGGCTACGCATCCAAAGGGCAAGACCGAGCGTCTCGTCGCCCGCGCCATCCATGCGAGTCCGAGGTTCACGCCGTGCATCGGACCGCGCGGGCCGTCCGGCGTGATGGCGACCACTCCGCCGGCGTTGAGAACGCCGAGCAGCTCGCGCAGCGCCTGTGCGCCGCCACGACTCGAAGATCCCCGCACGACCTTGAAGCCGAAACGGCGCAGCATGCCCTCGGAGAGGTCGCCGTCTTCGCTCTGGCTCACGAGCACATGCCAGCCGCGGTCGCGGAACGGATGCACCGGAACGACCATGCGCCCATGCCACATCGCGATCAGCGCGCCCTTGTGCTCCAGCTCGCTCTCGAGGTTCTCGAGGCCCGCGATGTCGTACTGCCACTTGCTCGAGAGCCATGTGAGCGCCTGGGGGCCGCACAGCCGAAGCAGTGCGCCGCCGACGCGCCGGCGCGCGCGCTTGAAGGTCCTGCGAGTGTTCACGCGACGCTCGCTCGCATCAGCGTGGAACCAGAAGGTGACCGCGGGGCGTCGTCAAGGAGCTCATGGAGCGACTTCGTCGCCCGTCGCGTCGAGGCCGTCCGGCCCGAACGACCAAATGCGGTACTCAGCGCCATCGGCGCCGCGACGATACGCCAACGCCCTCCCCCATCCGTCGACCGGCAGCGCCTCTCCGTCGAGATAGCCATCGGGATAGTTCGGCGAGGGTCGCGCAAGCTCCTCCAGCGCGTCCGGATATGTACCGCGATCGAGCTGGAACACGAGCAGGCGCGTTGCGACGCGGTCGAGCGCAGCGCGCGTCATTTCGAGACTCCGCGCGGGTTCACCCTCGGTCGTCGCCTCCTCCGCGCGCGCGGCGATTCCTGCGCTCGATCCGTCGCTCGATGCGCCACTCGCCGCTGGGAGCGAGCGCAGCGCGGACATCGTGAATCCGACGAGCCCGAGCCATGTTTCCGGGCCGAAGGAGGACTCCATGTGCAGGTGGAAGCGCTCGCCGAGCGGCGCGCCCGACAGAAGAGTCGTGGAGAAGAAGCGCGTGAAAGTCTCGGGGCGATCGGGAAGGCCTGCCGTCAGCGCTCCGAGGTCGATCGGCAGGTTCGCGAAGCTGCCCGCGAGCGCCGCGGCACCGCGCAGGGATGTGTAGAGGCTCGCGATCATCGTCGGCCAGTCCATCCTGCCCGCGAGCGTCGCGCCCGGAGGAAGCTCCAGCGGTTGCGAAGTGTCGGCCGCGGACGCTGCCTCGCTCGCAAGGCGCTTGATCTCGCGCTTTGCGAAGAGCGTCGTGGTCGTGAGCACCGCGCGCGAACCGACGATGGCCACCGTCGGCGAGATCTCGAAGGGCAGTTGGCTCGGCTCGGTGCGCTCCATCTCGAACGACCACATGGGCGACTCGCGATAGCGTGCGCTGCGGATCGAGAGCGAGCTCGCGCCCACATCCGCGGAGGCGTTCGCCAACCCCTGCATTCCGCGCTCGAAGGCTGCCGGGTCGCGCAGCTCCATCACCGCGACCGCGTTGGGCAAGCCGATCGAGTTGACCGGCATGACGAACAGCGCAACATCACTGCCGATGCTGCCGAAGACATCGCGGCGCAGGTCGAAGCCGTGGAGTTGCTCCACCGCCCTGAGACGCGCTTCGCCGGCCCCTTCGAGCCCCGCCCATGCCGCGAACTGCCGTTCCAGCTCGCGCGCGTCGAGCTGCGTGACCAGCGCGCCCGCCGCGTCGCCAGGGATCACCGCGCGCAAGCTCGATGTCGGCGCCGATCCGCCGAAGGCGCGCCACCAAGAGCTCTCGTTCGCGGGTGGGCGCACGATGTCGGTGCAAAAGCGCGCGCCGATCAGTTGCATACGGAACGCCGTCGGCCGTGGTGTGACGAATGTGGGCTGGTTCTCGCGCGACTGCGGGAGCTGGTCGATGGCGCCCGAGAGCAGCTCGGCGATCTTGGCCGTATCGACAGCGCCGCGCGCGACCGTCGCGCCGTCAGGGTCGAGCGGGAGCGACAGAAGCGCGTTCCAAGTCGGTTCGGTCGCGAAGGAAGAGCGCGCGGCCGACGCGCGCGCCTGCACCGCCTCGAGCGTCGTTGCTCCCAGAGACACGACCAACCGTCTCTCCGCGCGCCAAGCCCAACCCGAAGCGCCATCCTTTCGGGCAACCTCGAAGCGCTCGAACGCTCCACTCGAATCGAGCAGCGCTCTGGTCTCATCCGGACCGCTCGGCAGCGCACCAAGCGCGGCGCGCATCGAGCCCCATGACTCACGCGCGACATCGTCGCTGACGAAGTCGATTGTGAGGAGCAGGGCCCGGCGCCGCCCGAGCTCGATCTCGAGCCAACGCGACACATCGAACTCGGATCCGATGTCCGTCGCGCCTCCCTCCCCCCCCGGCCGTCCATCGGCTCCGTACGAGAGGACTTCGGGCCGTCCTTGGGGCGAGCGTGTCACTTCGTAGGCACGGCCCCACGGATCCTGACTCAGCCGCTCATCGAGCAGTGCGGCGGCGTCCGTCTCCAGCAACTCTTCCAAGTCGAGCGCCTCGAGCTGCGCTTCGCTGACGCGCGCGAGCTCCGCCGCGAGCTCGCCCGACATCGACTCTTCGGTCGCGTACGAGACCGTGACGCGAAGCGCGCGGCGCGCCACCTCCGTGAGGTCCACATCCCCCACTCCGCTGTCGAGGCCGAGCAGCGCGAGCGCGCTCGACAGACTGTCGGCCATGTCGAGCCGCAGGTTCGACTCGAGCTTCGAGAAGGCTTCGCGCGCTGTCGGGTCGACGGCCAGCTGCATGGCGGGCGCCGAGGGGTAGGCGTCCAGCAGAGCTGGAACATCGGGCACATCGACGAGCACATGCGGTGTCGGCGCATGGAGCGAGAGCAGGTCGACGCTGGGCGCCGCCTGAATGCACGCCAGCAGGATCGGGGCGATCACGGTGAGGTGGGTGCGTCGAGGGTCATCGCTGGTCGCGCGGCTCGTTCTCAGATGCCCGCGAACTTGCGGAGCTCGGCCTCGTTCTTGCGCAGCGCTTCTTCGAGCGCCTTCAGGCCGGGCTTCAGGTCCTTGCCGCTCTTGAAGGCGTCCTTGAAAGCCTGATGCGCGTGCACGACCGGCGTGCATTTCCCATCGAGCATGAAGGCGACGAGCAGGCCGGCCTGATTGATGAGCTTGCCCGACGCGGACGCGTCGTCCAGCGTCAGCGGCAGGGTCAAGATGGTGTTGAGCGGATCAATGCCGCCCTTGTTGGCGATGTTGTCGAGGGACCACTTGCGCATCCAGTTCGGATCGCCGCCCCGCTTGATGGACGGGTCGACCATGTAGCGCTCGGCGTAGGCGCAGGCGCCGTAGCGCAGCCACTGCGGAAGCTGCTTCTCGTCCCACCAAGCCTTGTCCAGCGCCGGCTCTGGCTTCTGGGACACGATCGAGCCGAGCGTCTTCGGGCTGGGGTCGAGCGCCTCGATGAGCGACTGCGCGGCGGCGTGGCGCACGAACATCGGTCCGAACGCGTTGTCCTTTTGGTTCGACGCATCCCAGTAGCAGAATCCGGCGCTGGTCATCCCTGCAGCCAGCGGCTCGGGCCAGATCTCCGCGATGCTCGCGCCGTGCAGCGACGAGAAGCCGCGCAGCTCGGTCTGGCGTTGACCGGCGAACTCGCCGTATTGCGCGCCGGAGCGGAGCACGAGCACGGCGACGGGCGCGGTCGGCGTCTTGCCCAGCACGCGGTTGACTTCGCGGAATGCGCGCTCGCACTCATCGCGTGCGGTCATGGCGAGCGCGCGGTCACAGGTCGTGAAGAGTACGTAGTGATCGCTCGGGATCTTCCACCACTTGTCGAGCGTGGCGTGGAACTTGTTCGCGTCCGCTTCGGCGAGCCACTTGTCGTCGCACTTCCAGAGGTTCTTCTCGAGGTTGGCGAGCTCAGCGGGAGCGATCCAGTTGAAGTCCTGCTTGACCCAGCCTTCGGCGAGCTTCTTCTGTTCTTCCGCATCGACCCACCGACCGTCCTCGGTCTTGGTGAGCCCCTTTTGGAGGAGCGGAACATCGGCGGGATCGACGAGCTGGCCCTTGTAGACCACCTTGCCCGACTTCTTGGCCTCTTCGTCGAGCTTCTTCTTCTTGTACTCCTCGACCTTCTTCTCGTTCGGGAACCACTTCCCGTCGTATTCGACCTCGCCCAGCAGCTCATGTGCGCGGCGGTCGGCGTCGTCGAGCTTGACGATCTTGCGCAGCACATTGCGCCCGTCCTTCTCCATGCCGCTCGCGTCGCACCACTCATAGAGCTTCCAGAGCTTGTCCTTGCTCCCCTCCGCGGCGGCCAAGCGCTTCTCGAACTCGGCCTTGCGGTCCTCTTGGAGGCGTGTCTCCGCGGCTGCCGGGACGGCGAGATGGACAGCGGGCTGGGCAAGCAGCCCGAGGGCGAGAGCGTGCAGGAGCGCCATGGCGTGGATGGGCAGCGGTGGCTGGACGGGAGTGTGGACCAAGGCGCAAGGCTACCGTCCGCGAGGACAGGGAGAGGCTCCACCTCTGTTCGTTCTCCTTGTAGGGGCTCGGCCCGTGCCTATACTTCGGGCCTTCGATCTCCTTGGCCGATGCGCGCCTGCCGCCCGGTTTTCCGCGCCCCCGTCGCGGGCGGGCGAGTCGCGCTCCCGGCCCTCCGACCGGTCCCCCATGGCCAACCTCACCCACAAGTCCGCGACCTCCGTGACGCTCGCGCCTGTCGCGGAAAAGTCGCCCTTCGCCGTCTTCGTCTCGAAGTTCTGGATCCACGGGCTGATCCTGTTTCTGGCCGTGGCCGGCTGGATCGTGTTCAGCTTCCAGCAGTCGCAGACGAAGGCCAAGGGCCGCGCCGAGTCTTGGGACAAGCTCGCGGCCTCCTCCACGCTCGAGGGCATGACCCGACGGGTCCCGAAGGCCGAGCCCGCCGCTTTCGAGGCGCTGGCTGGCGAACTTCGTGGGACCGATGTCGGGCCTTGGGCGCGTTGGCTCGAGGCCAACTCGCTGCTCAACCAACGCAAGCTGAGCGAGGCGCAGGCGGCGCTCGAGAAGCTCAAGACCGACTACCCGGGTCACCCGCTGGTCGCCGAAACCTGGAATCTCGGTGGAGAAGACGGATCGCTGACCGACGCTTGGATCAAGTCGCTCGCGGCGCGGTCGGCTTGGGAGAGCACTCACGCCGAGCTGTTTGCCAACCCGGCGCCCGTCGCCGGGTCGCCGCGCGTCGCGCTTCGCACGGCTCTGGGCGACATCGAGCTGACGCTGTTCGCGGACAAGGCCCCCGCACATGTGAGCGCCTTCCTCGACCAATGCGCGAGCGGATATTATATGGACACCAAGTTCCATCGTATTGACCCTGAAATGGGTCTGGACGGTGGCGACCCGAACTCGGTGGGCGCGGATGTGGCGCAGTGGGGCCAAGGCGGCAGGGACAAGACCACGCCCTATGTGGATGCCGGGCTCTACCACTTCAGCGGGGTCATCACGGCGGCGCCGGGCGCCACGCGCAATGAGAGCCTGACGAGCCAGTTCTCGATCCTCACCAAGGATCGCCACGACTTCGACGGCCAGCGCGTGGTCTTCGGCGTCGTGAGCGCGGGCATGGACATCGTGCTGCAGATCGTCGCGGCCGCGCAGGCGACCGACGGCTCCGGTCGTCCCGAGAGCCCCATCGCGATCGCGCGCATCGATCGTCTCTAGGTCAGGGTCCCACCGCAAGGGTCGAGGGGGCGCCTCGAAGCCTCGAGACGCCCCCTCTCTTGTCCGCGCCGCCTGGCATCGGCGCGGGCTATCTCAGCTTTGCCTGCGGGGCAAGCCGATCGATGAGTCGGTTCAGCTGTTCCTTGTCGAAGAACTGCACACGGATTTGTCCGGTGCAGTCCTTGTCCGCGGAGATCGTCACCTTGGTGCCGAGCGCGTCCCCCAACCTACGCTCGATCTGCGCGATCCAAGGCGAAGTAGGCTCCACCACGACTCCGGTTTCGGCGCCGACGCTGCGCTGGACCTGATCTCGGACCAGGCGCTCCACCTCGCGGACCGACAGGTCCTTGCGAACGCACTGCTCCATCAACCCCTCGATCTGTTCGGGGGTCGAGAGTCCGAGCAAGGCGCGAGCGTGGCCCATGCTGAGCAGACCCTTGCCCACGGCCTGCTGAACCTTCTCGGGAAGCTCCAAGAGACGCATGTGGTTGGCGAC
>VGYZ01000067.1 GCA_016872795.1 Planctomycetota bacterium | reverse complement strand
GTTGGCGGAGGGCGAAGCGAGGCCGGTCGAGCCCATGCGGGCGACGCAGCCGCCGCTCGCGACCTGCGCGGTGCCGTAGGAGAGCGGGTTTGCTTCGGGCACGGGCAAGGTGAGCCACGAGAGCGCGGCCGCGTCGTGGCGCACCGTGAGCGTGAACGGGTCGAGGGACGGGGCGTAGCGCAAGATCGCGCCGGGCGGCGGCTCGTGCACGAGCATGTTGGAGAGGCGCAGCTCGAGCCGATGGCCGACGGCGAACTCGTAGCACTGGCCGCCGAGGTACACGGTCGTCGGGCCCGCGGGCGCGCCTTGGCCGAAGTGCACGCCACTGGTGACGTAGCGCTCTTCTCCCGCCGGATTGAGGTCCCACAGCGAAACCGCAGCCTGCCAGTCGGCGCCGAGCGCGAGCAGGTCAAGACGCACCTGTGGGGCACCGACGATGCGCAGCGGGGCCGTGAGCGCGGGCGTGCGCCAGGTGAGCACGCGCCGCTCGATCTCCTGCTCGATCATCGGCAGGCGGAACTCGGTGGCGATCAGTTCGACGGGGCCGAAGCCGGCGGCGACGTCCTGCACGAGCAACTCGTCGGGCTCGTCGCCGCTGGGCTCGACGGGAGTGAGCAGCGCGCCTTGGCGCAGGTGCAGTCGCACGGGCCGCGAATCCGGCGGCGGCCACACGGACGACTGGCGCCGCTCCCAAGCGGTCTGGTTCGAAAGGTAGGCCACCGCGGAGGCCGGCGTCTGCGCATAGGTCACGCGCGGGCCCGTCTCGATGCCATTCTGCTGCCCCTTGAGAAAGCGCTCGAACCACTGACGGCGGAACGAATCGCGCAACGCCATCTCGCCGACCGCGTTCGGCGTGCTGTGGCCGCCGGTGCCGAGGTAGAGCTTGTGCGGCACGCCGGCGGGGAGCGCGTCGAGGGCCTCGAGCAACGAGCGCAGCGGGAACCAGTAGTCGTCCCAAGCTCCCATCGCGAGCAACGGCACCGTGACTTGCGGCATGACGGGGCGCGGGTCGCGCGAGGGATCGGAGACGAGCGCGGCCCACAGCAGGGGATCGCGGTCGATCACGGCGCGCTCGGCGTCGGCGACGATGCCGTAGTCGAAGCGCACGGACGCACCCGAAGGGCCGAGCAGCGCCGAGGCGAGGCTGCAGTGCAGGCCCGCGGACTGCGGCGAGAAGGCCGCGAAGAAATCGGCCGTGAGGTTCGTGACGACCAGCGCGTCGATGTCGGGATACGTGCCGCCGCGCCAGGGATTGGGCTCGATGGGAGCGTTCTCGCGACCGGCGAGCGAGAGCGAGAGGATCGCGCCCTGCGAGGTGCCCGCGAGGCCGAGACGGCCGACGTCCACGACGCCGGGGTAGGTCGCGCCGAGCCACTCGATCACCTCGACGAGGTCGAGGCGCTCGCGCAGACTCCAGAGCGTGTGGCGGCCCGAGTGGGTCTCGTGGCCGCGCACGTCGAACGTCAGGGTCGCGTAGCCGGCGGCCGCAAAGGAGCGCGCGAAGCTGGCGGGACCGTGTTGGTCACCGAACAGGCCGTGGATGAAGACGATCACTGGCCAGCCGCACGGACCGGCGGAGTCGCGCGGATGGCGCAGCGTCGCGGTCGTGACCTCGCCGTCGCTGAAGGTCAACGGCAGGTCGAAGACCTCGTCGTACGCGAACCCTTCTGCCGGCGCGGGCGGATCGGAACACTGCAGCGCACAGGCCAGCGCAAGGTGGACGAGGGCAGACATCGGAGGCAGGCAGCGGGGGCGTCTGGGGGGACTCGAACTCCATTCTAGGCGGTCGCGGCGAATCGGAAGGGAACAAGTTCTGGATCCGGGCCTTGCGGGGCACCCCGCGCGCCGGTCCGGGGGCTGGAATCCGACCTCGCGGCAGGTTCCCATGCTCCCCCCATGCAGACCGCATCCGCCCCGCTCGTCGAGCTCCACCGGCTCGGCCAGTCGATCTGGTTCGATTTCATTCGGCGCGACCTGCTCGACTCCGGTGAGCTCGCGCGCATGGCCGAGCGGGATTGCCTGATGGGCGTCACTTCCAACCCTGCGATCTTCGAGAAGGCCATCGCCAGCGGGAGGGAGTACCGCGCCGACCTCGCGGCGATGAAGGAGCTGTGCGCCCGCGATCCCAAGCGCGCCTACGAGCGGCTCGCGATCGCCGACATCCAGCGCGCCTGCGACCAGCTCGCTCCCGTGCATGCGCGCAGCGGCGGGCGCGACGGCTACATCAGCCTCGAGGTCAGCCCGAAGCTCGCGCACGACACGGCGGGCACGCTCGAGGAAGCGCGGCGGCTGTGGAGCGAGGTTGCGCGCGCGAACCTGATGATCAAGGTGCCCGCCACCAAGGCCGGCGTCCCGGCGATCCGCGCGCTCATCGCCGAGGGCGTGCATGTCAATGTGACGCTGCTGTTCTCCGTCGACGCGTACCTCGCGGTCGCCGACGCCTACATGAGCGGGCTCGAGGAGCGCGCGGCGCGCGGCGGGCGCATCGACGCGACGAGCAGCGTGGCGAGTTTCTTCGTGAGCCGCGTGGACTCGGCGCTCGACCCGCGCCTCGACGCTCTCGCGAGCGATCCGGCTCGCGCGGCGACGGCGGCGAAGCTGCGCGGCAAGATCGCGATCGCCAATGCCAAGCGCGCGTATCAGGCCTATCTCGGCCTCAGCGCGTCGCCGCGCTGGCAGGTGCTCGCGGCGCGCGGCGCGCGAGCGCAGCGCCTGCTGTGGGCTTCGACGGGAACGAAGGACGCGCGCTACAGCGATGTGCGCTATGTCGAAGAGCTGATCGGGCCCGACACGGTGAACACGGTGCCGCCGGCGACGCTCGACGCGTTCCGCGACCACGGTCGCGCGCGCGCGAGCCTCGTCGAAGATGCGGCCGAGGCGCAGGCGCAGCTCGACCAGCTCGCGCTGCTCGGGCTCGACCTCGACGCCACCTGCGAGCAACTGCTCTCCGAGGGCGTGAAGCTCTTCGACACGGCGTTCGACACCTTGCTCGCGGCCGTGGCGGCACAGGGCAAGTGAGCGCTCCCCCACCGGCACGAAGGCGCGGAGAAACTGCATGAAACTGGCGATGATCGGGCTCGGTCGCATGGGCGCCAACATGGCCCGGCGACTGATGCAGGGCGGACACGAGGTGGTCGCGCACGACATGAGCGCGGAGAGCGTGCAGGCGCTCGCACAACACGGCGCACAGCCTGCGTTCACGCTCGCGGAACTGGTCGCGAAGCTGCCGGCGCCGCGCGTGTGCTGGGTGATGGTGCCCGCGGGCGAGCCGACGGAGAAGACGATCGCGGAGCTCGGCGCGCTGCTCTCCCCCGGCGATGTCGTGATCGACGGCGGCAACTCGTACTTCAAGGACGATGTGCGCCGCGCGGCCGAGCTCGCGCGCAAGGGCGTGCGCTACATCGACGTCGGCACGAGCGGCGGCGTATGGGGACTCGAGCGCGGCTACTGCCTGATGGTCGGAGCGGAACGCGCGGCCTTCGAGTTGCTCGAGCCCGCGCTGCGCACGCTCGCGCCGGGGCAAGGCGACACGCCGAGCGCCGCGGGGCGCGGAGCGCGCAGCAGCACCGCCGAGCAGGGCTACCTGCACTGCGGCCCGGTCGGCGCCGGACACTTCGTGAAGATGATCCACAACGGCATCGAATACGGCCTGATGCAGGCCTACGCCGAAGGACTCGACATCCTGAAGTGCGCGAGCGCTGCGAGCGTGCCCGCGACGCAGCGCTACGACTTCGACCTGGCCGACATCTGCGAGCTGTGGCGGCGCGGCAGCGTGGTCGGCTCGTGGCTGCTCGACCTCACCGCGTCGGCGCTCGCGGAGCAGCCGAAGCTCGAGAAGTACACGGGCGTGGTCGCCGATTCCGGCGAGGGACGCTGGACCGTGCAGACCGCGATCGAGGAAGCCGTGCCCGCGCCGGTGCTGACCGAGGCGCTCTACGCGCGCTTCCGCTCGCGGCAGGAACACACCTTCGGCGAAAAGGTGCTCTCGGCGATGCGCGAGAAGTTCGGCGGGCACGTCGAGGCGAAGAAGTGAGCGTCGCGGACGGCGTCGACCTGCTCGAGAGCGCGGTCCCCATCGCGGGCCGCAAGGCGCCGCCGTGCGCGATCGTGATTTTCGGAGCCGCGGGCGACCTCACGCAGCGCAAGCTCGTGCCGTCGGTCTACAACCTCGCCACGCAACGGCTGCTGACATCGACGGGCACGGCCGTCATCGGCATCGGTCGCCGCGAGCTCGACGACACGGAATTTCGCGAGCATCTCGGGCGGGAGCTCGCCGGGCACATCGGCGAGAGCTTCGATGCAGGCGTGTGGAACTGGCTCGCGCCACGCACGAGCTATGTGCGCGGCAACTTCGACGAGCCGGACCTGTACGCGCGGCTCGCGCAGGCGCTCGAGAGCGCGCGTACGCAGTCCGGCACGCAGGGCAACGCGCTCTTCTACCTCGCCGTCGCGCCGGAATACTTCGGGCTCATCGCGCGCAAGCTCAAAGAGCACGGGCTGCTTGAGGAGACCGACGGCGCGTGGCGCCGCGTGATCGTCGAGAAGCCCTTCGGCCACGACCTCGCCAGCGCGCGCGCGCTCAACCGCGAGCTCTCGCAGACGCTGCGCGAGTCGCAGGTCTATCGCATCGACCACTACCTCGGGAAGGAGACCGTGCAGAACCTGATGGTGCTGCGCTTCTCCAACGCGATCTTCGAGCCGATCTGGAATCGCCGCTACATCGACCATGTGCAGATCACGGTGGCCGAGACGCTCGGCGTCGAGAAGCGCGGCGGCTACTACGACAAAGCCGGCGCCCTGCGCGACATGGTGCCCAACCACATCTTCCAGCTGATCTCGCTGGTCGCGATGGAGCCGCCGATCTCGTTCCAGGCGGATGCGGTGCGCGACGAGCAGTGCAAGGCGCTGCGCGCGATCCAGGCGTACACGCCGGAGGATGTGCAGCGCAAAGTCGTGCGCGGCCAGTACGCGGCGGGCACGGCGGGCGGGCGGCAGATGCCCGATTACCGCGGGGAACACGCGGTCGATCCGATGTCGAGCACCGAGACATTCGTGGCGATGAAGCTCGCCATCGACAACTGGCGCTGGTCCGATGTGCCGTTCTACCTGCGCGTCGGCAAGGCGCTGCCGCGGCGCACGACCGAGATCGCGATCCAGTTCCGCCGGCCGCCGATGATGCTGTTCCGCAACACGGAGGTCGATCGCACGAAGTCGAATGTGCTCGTGATCCGCATCCAGCCCGACGAGGGCATCGCGCTCAAGTTCGGCGCCAAGGTGCCCGGCGCGTCGCTGCGACTCGGCTCGGTGTACATGGACTTCAGCTACTCGGACCACTTCGGCTCGACCCCCGCGACGGGCTACGAGCGACTGCTGTTCGACGGCATGCTCGGCGACCAGACGCTGTTCCAGCGCGCCGACATGGTCGAGGCGAGCTGGGCCGTGGTCGATCCGATCCTCGCGCTGTGGAAGTCGCTGCCGCCCGGGCACTTCCCCAACTACCACGCCGGCACGAGCGGCCCCGCGGACGCGAGCGAGCTGCTCGAGCGCGACGGACGCCGCTGGCGCAACAACCTCGACTGATGCGCGTGCACAGCGTGAAAGCGGGCCCGTGACGACGCGCAGGACAGCACTCGTGCAGCGCAGGGACGCCGCGGCGCTCGCAGAGCACGCGCGCGCAGTCGTGCTCGAGCAAGCTCGTTCCGCGATCGCGGAGCGCGGCGCCTTCCGCATCGCGCTCGCAGGTGGTTCGACGCCGCGTGTGCTCTACCGCATGCTCGCGGCTTCGGAGGCGGAGTTCGCGCGCTGGCACGTGTACTTCGGCGATGAGCGCGCCGTGCCGCCTGAGCACGACGATTCGAACTACCGCATGGCGCGCGAGGCGTGGCTCGGCTCAGGGCTGGTGCCCCAGACGCAGGTGCACCGCATGCGCGGCGAGCTCGGAGCAGGCAGCGCGGCCGCGCAGTACGAGCGCGAGCTCGTCGAGAGCTTCGGCTCGCGCGAAGTGCCGCGCTTCGATCTCGTGCTGCTCGGCATGGGCGCCGACGGGCACACTGCGTCGCTCTTTCCGGGCACCACGGCACTCGTCGAGACGCGGCTCTTCGTGGCTTCGACATGGGTGGAGAAGCTCTCCGCGAATCGGATCACGCTGACGCTGCGCACGCTGAATGCCGCGCGGCAGGCGCTGTTTCTCGTCGCCGGAGCGGACAAGGCGCCGGCGCTGCGCGAAGTGCTGCACGCGCGCGAGGACGGTCCGCACCTGCCGGCGGCGCTCGTGCGCCCGTGGGAGGGCGCGCTCATGTGGCTCGTCGATTCCGCGGCGGCGAGCGCGCTCGCATCAACCTGAACTACACTTGGGGGCGTGGAGAGCATCGGCTACGAGTTTCGCGATCCGAGCCTGCTCGCGCAGGCGCTGACGCACGCGTCCGTGCAGGGCGGGCGCGACAACGAGCGCCTCGAGTTCCTCGGCGATGCCGCGCTGAACCTCGCGACCACCGAGCAGCTCTTCGCTCGCGAGCCGGCACTCTCCGAAGGCGCGATGACGGAGATCAAGGCCGCGGTCGTGTCGCGGCGTGCCTTGGCCGAGAGCGCGCGCGAGCTCGGTCTGGACGCGGGCGCCGCGCTCGGCAAGGGCCTGCAAGGCCGCGCGCTGCCCGTGTCCGTGCTCGCCAATCTCTACGAGGCCGTGCTCGGCGCGATCTACATCGACGGCGGCTTCGAGCCCGCGCGAGCGTTCGTGCAGCGCACGCTGGCTACGACGCTCGCCGACGCGGAGCGCGAGCTCGCCAGCGCGAATCCCAAGCAGCGCCTGCAGCACCTCGCGCAGGCACGGTGGGCGACGCTTCCCGACTACGAGTTGCTCGAGACGCGCGGCGAGGCGCACGCGCGGGCCTTCCTCGTGCGTGCCAAGCTCGGCGAGCGCGCCTTCCCCTCCGCCTGGGGCCGCACGCGCAAGGAAGCCGAGCGCTGGGCCGCTCACGAGGCGCTGCTCGCGCTCGCGGACGGATCGGGCGACATGGCGACGAACGAAGCCTGAGCGAACGCGGCCGCGGGCGACCGACGCACGCGCTCGCAGGTCAGCGAAAGGCGCGCGGATCGCGTGCTCGCTGGGGAATCCCAAGCGAGCTCCGAGCTAGGATGCGGCGATGGAGTCGTCTCAGGGAAGTGCGCGGATCGATGCGGCGACGCTGCCGCAGGTCGAGCAGCTCGAGCGGCTCCTGCGCGAGCGGCCGGAGGTGTCGGCGGGCGGGCTGTGGGGATCGGCGCAGGCGCTGGTGCTCTCCGAGCTCGCGCGCCGCTCGAAGCAGCCGTGGATCGTGATCGTCTCGGGCGATGCCGAGGCCGACGCGCTGCGCGACGACCTCGAGTTCTTCGGCCTACAGGCGGCGCTGTTTCCTGCGCGCGAGGGCGGCAAGGGTCGCCTCGACGGCGGCGACCTCGGCGCGATTCGCCAACGCATCGAGCTCGCGCAGCGCCTCTCCGGTCCGGTCGAGGCGCGGCCGCGCGTGATCGTCGCGTCGCTGCTCGCGCTGCTGCAGCCGCTGCCCAAGCCCGGCGACCTCGCCGCTGCGACCTTGCATCTCTCACTCGGGCAGAAGCTCTCGACCGAGCAGTTCCTCAAGCAACTCGTCGACGCGGGCTACGAGCGCGTGCCGCTCGTCGAGCGCGCCGGAGAAGTCTCGCTGCGCGGCGACATCCTCGATGTGTTCCCATTCGCGAGCGAGCTGCCGCTGCGCATCGAGCTCTTCGACGACGCGGTCGAGAGCCTGCGCACGTTCGATCCGCTCGAGCAAAAAAGCGTTCAGAAGCTCGAGCAGGTCGCCGTGTGCATCGCACGCGACGCGGGCGGCGTCGAAGACGGCAGCGGCATCGCTCCTGCGCTGCTCTTCCCGCCGCAGGCCGTGGTCGCCGAGCTCGAGCCGCTGCGCATCGAGGACCGCGCCAACGGGCTCTCGATCCAGTCCGCGTCGCACCAGCGCGAACTCGGCGTGCTGTGGCAAGCGCGCGACGCGCGCCGCCGCCTGCGATTGCAGAGCCTGCCCGCGAAGGATGTGCACTTCGACACGCGCTCCGTGCAGGCGCTCTCCGGCGGCATTCGTCAGGCGAGCGAGCTGCTGCGCGAGGCGACCGCGGATGGCACGCGCGCCCTCGTGCTGTGCCGCACACAGGCCGAGGAGCATCGCTTCCGCACCGTGCTCGCGGATGCGGGCGGCGTCGAGCGCGTCGAGACGCGCGTCGGCTCGGTCGCCAAGGGCTTCCGCTTTCCGGCGCTGGCGCTCATCGTCGTCGATCACCACGAGCTCGTCGGCATCGTCGGCGCGCGCCGCGTCAGCGCCACCAAGGCCGCGCACCGCACGCGCGCGCTGCAGTCCTTCTTCGACCTGAAGGTCGGCGACTTCGTCGTGCACGCGGTGCACGGCCTCGCGCTCTACAAGGGCCTCGTGCGCATGGCGCGCGGCGGCGGCGAGGAGGAGCACCTGCACCTCTCGTTCGCCGAGGAAGTCAGCCTGTATGTGCCCGCGACGCGCATCGACCTCGTCCAGCGCTACATCGGCGCGGGCGCCGCGCCGGTGCTCGACAAGATCGGCAGCCAGTCGTTCCGCAAGCGGCGCGAGAAAGTCGAGCGCGCGCTGTTCGATCTGGCGAGCGACCTGCTCGAAGTGCAGGCCAAGCGCGAGCTCAAGCAGCGCACGCCGTGGCGCTGCGATCCGGTTCTGCTCAAAGACATGATCGGCGCGTTCCCCTACGCCGACACGCCCGATCAGGCGCAGGTCGACGGCGACATCGCCGAGGATCTCGAGGGCCTGCGGCCGATGGACCGCCTGCTGTGCGGCGATGTCGGCTTCGGCAAGACCGAGATCGCGGTGCGCGCGGCCTTCCGCGTCGCGGCCGCCGGCGGGCAGGTCGCCGTGCTCGTGCCGACCACCGTGCTCTCCCACCAGCACTTCCTCTCGTTCCGCGAGCGGCTGGCCGATTTTCCGCTCGAGATCGGCGTGCTTTCGCGCACCGTGACGGGCGTCGACGAGAAGCAGGTGCTCGCGGGCATTGCGAGTGGCGAGATCGACATCGCGATCGGCACGCACCGGCTGCTCTCGAAGGACGTCAACTTCAAGAACCTCGGCCTCGTGATCATCGACGAGGAGCAGCGCTTCGGCGTCACGCACAAGGAGCACTTCAAGTCGCTGCGCGCGATGGTCGATGTGCTCGCGCTCTCGGCGACGCCGATCCCGCGCACGCTGCACATGTCGCTCGCCGGCGTGCGCGACATCTCCGCGCTCTCCTCGCCCCCGCCCGGACGTTTGGAGGTCGAGACGCGCATCGTCGATCGAGGCGATCGCGAGTTCGTGCGCGACGCCCTGCTGCGCGAGAAGAATCGCGACGGGCAGGTGTTCTTCCTGCACAACCGCGTCAGTACGATCCTGCACATGGCACGCGCGCTGCAGGAGCTCGTGCCCGAGTGCTCGTTCGCGATCGGCCACGGCCAGATGCCCGCGAAGGAGCTCGAGGCGGTGATGGACTCGTTCTCGCGCGGCGAAGTCGATGTGCTCGTGGCGACCACGATCGTCGAGAACGGCCTCGACATCCCCGCCGCCGGCACGATCCTGATCGACGAGGCGGACCACTACGGACTCTCGGAACTGCACCAGCTACGCGGTCGCGTCGGGCGCGGCTCGCACAAGGCGCACTGTTTCCTGCTCGTCGATCCGCTCAAGCCGATGAAGGAGATCGCGCGCGAGCGGCTCAAGGCGCTCGAGGAGATGGCGGCGCTCGGCTCCGGCTTCGCGATCTCGATGAAGGACCTCGAGCTACGCGGCGCGGGCAACATCCTCGGGCCCCAGCAGTCGGGCCACATCGCGTCCGTCGGCTACGACCTCTACTGCCGCCTGCTCAAGGAGACGGTCGAGCGTGTGCGGCAGGGCGCCTCTCGCGACGCCGTCACGCCGGAGTCGCGGCTCGCGGCGGGAGTCGAGCTCGAGCTCGGCCTGCGCGCCTTCCTGCCCGAGGGGTGGATCCCCGAGCAGGCCACGCGGCTCGAGATCCTGCGCCAACTCGACACGATCCACTCGGCCGAGGCCGCCAGCGAACTCGAAGGCGTGCTGCGCGACCGCTTCGGCCGCCTGCCGAGGGAGGCGCGCGCGCTGGTGCAGAGCTTCAAGCTGCGCGCCCGCGCACTCGAGCTCGGGCTGACGCGCATCTCGTGGCGCGGCGAGATCTACCTGCTCGAGTTCAAGGACCGCGTGACGCTCGAGCACGCGCTGGCCAGCCGCAAGGTCGACCTGCGCCCGATCCGCACCGGCCTCGCGCACCTCGTGATCCCGACCTCGCGCAGCGCGCCCGACAAGGCGCTGGCGTGGCTGGAGGAACTCTTGCAGGGCTCGCCGCAGGGTTCGACAATCCCGGCGGCTCGTCCCTGATGCTCTCCCTGCTCCTCGCCCTCGCCGCGGCCACCAAGCCGCCCCAGAACCCGCTGCCGCGGGAGGGCGAGAGCGCGGCGCCCGATGCGCAGGGCGAGCGCTCAGCGCTCGACGCCACGCCCCAAGTGGCGCCCGCTCCCGGACCGGCGACCGCGCCGGAGGTCCTGAACGGCGTCTACCTGATCGTCAACGAAGAGGTCGTCACGCTCGCCGAGTTCTATCGCGAGTTGCGCCGGCGCGGGAAGTCGGTGACCAACGAGGAGGAGCGCCGCAAGCTCTTTCAAGAGAGCCACGCCGACTTTGTGCGCACGCGGCTCATGACTCAGGCTGGTCGCGACCTCGGCTTCGACGCCGCCCGCGTCGACTCGCTCGTCGACGACGACCTCGAGGGCTTCATCGAGGACGCGGGCAGCGCGTCGGCCTTCGGCGAGCAGCTCAAGGCCTCGGATCTCGACGCCGAGACCCTGCGCGCGCAGCGTCGCGACTTCTATTTCCGCGAGTTCTGGCTGCGCTCGATCGACGGCCGCGATCCCGGCGTCTCGGGCCGGCCCTATGTCGACCGGTTCGTGCGCCCCGGCCGCATGCTCTACCTGTACCGCCGCCAGCCGATCGCGCAGCTCTTCCCCTCGACCATCCAGCTGCAAGCCATCCTCGTCAGCGCCGCTCAGGCCGGATCTGCTCAGAAGGCCCTCGACCTCGCCAAGGCCCTGCGCGAGCGCGCGCTCGGGGGCGAGGACTTCGGCGCGCTGGCGGAGACCTACTCGGCCGACGGGGAGAGCCGCCGCCGCAAGGGCCTGCTGCCGAAGAGCGAGCTGGCGCGGGCCCGCGAGGCGTTCCCGGACTTCGCCGAGTTCATCGACAGCGCCGCGGCCGGAGCGATCAGCGAGCCCTCCAGCCTGCGGGTCGAAGGCGAGCTCGTCGGCTTCCTGCTGATGCGCGTGGCCGAGCTCGAGCGCCGCGACGATGTCGACTTCACCGACCGCGATGTCCAGCGGCTGCTGCGCGAGCGCGACCTGAGGGCGCTCGGGGAGCTGCGGCGCGATCTGGAAGTCAACGACCTCTACCGCGCGGCCTATATCTGGCCACCGGAGGCTCGAGTGACGCGCCAAAGGGACGCCCAGGCGAACCCATCGCGCGGCCCCTCGCAGCCCGCGCCCCAGAACTAGCCCCCTCGAGAAACCCGCCGTGGGTTCCTCGCAGGGTGTTCCTAGGAGGCGGTTGCCGAGGCCTCCCGTCGCTATAGTGTGAACCCCCACACACCACGGGCGTTGGAGTCCCATGTGATGGCCCCCAAGGGCCGTCGCACCATCCAACGCCCACCCGGCGGCCCCGGGGACGGTCCGACGCCGCGCGGCATTCCTGCCGAGCGGGCAGGGAGCCGCCCCGCTGCCCCGCCGGAGGCCCCCTGGAGCCTGTCGATGTCCCAGCAATCCAACGACTACTCGAACATCCATGTCGAATCCTCGCTCCCCAAGGCTTGGGAGCGCGAGGAAACCTTCAACGACATCCTCTACGACTGGATGAGCCGCGCTCCGTGGCTGGCCTTCTCGGCGGCGGCCCACCTGATCATCGTGCTGATCATGATGGCCATCCCCTGGGATCAGTTGGGCAAGCAGCAGGAGCGCAAGATCGAGGCCAGCATCGAGGCTGCGCCGGAAGAGGTGTTCGAGGACCCGCCGGAAGAAGAGCCGGAGCTCGAGGAAGAAGACCCCACCGAGGAGCCGGTCCTCAAGGACGCCGAGGTCTCCGACCACAACGAAGAAGACACCGACCAGGACTTCGAGTCGGTGGAGGGAGATCCCGACTTTTCCTCCGACTCGCCTTTCGACTCGAAGGCCTTCAACGATGTGATCGGCATCGGTGGCGGCGCCGGTGGCAAGTTCGGCGGACGCTTCGGCGGCCGCAAGAACCTCAGGGCCCGCGGCGGCTCGGGCACCGAGCAGGCGCTCAAGGACGGCCTCGAGTGGCTGCGCTGGCACCAGAGCGAAGACGGCTCATGGGATTGCGACGGCTTCATGGCGAACTGCGGCAAGATCGGGCCGACGACCTGCACCGACCCCGGCGAGGCGCTCCACGATGTCGGCATGAGCGGGCTGGCGCTGCTCGCCTTCCTCGGCGACGGCAACACCACCCGCGATGGCCCCTACAAGGACCAGGTCGCCAAGGGCATCAAGTTCTTGAAGGAGCAGCAGGACCCCGACACCGGCCTGCTCGGCGAGAAGCTCGGCCACTCGTTCCTCTACAACCACTCGATCGCGGCGCTTGCGGTCAGCGAGGCCTACTACTTCTCGAAGTCGCCCGTGATCAAGCGCACGGCGCAGGACGCGATCAACTTCATCACCATCGCCCGCAACCCCTACGGTGCGTGGCGCTACGATGTGCCGCCCTCGGGCGACAACGACACCTCGGTCACGGGCTGGTGCGTGTTCGCGCTCAAGAGCGCCGAAGAGGCCGAGCTCAAGATCGACCCGGAGGCCTTCCGCGGCGCCGCGACCTGGATCGACGAGGTCACCGACCCCGTCACCGGCCGCTGCGGCTACGACTCGATCGGCAGCCCCTCCTCGCGCATCACGCGCGTGAACGAGCACTTCCCGACCGACAAGGGCGAGGCGATGACGGCCGTGGCGCTACTGTGCCGCTTCTTCCTCGGACAGGATCCGGACAAGACGCCGGTGATGGCGAAGCACGCCGACCTGCTCAAGACCAAGCTCCCCAAGTGGGATCCGGATGGCTTCGGCATCGACTTCTACTACTGGTACTACGGCTCCTACGCCATGTACCAGATGGGCACCGACAAGTACTGGGAGCAGTGGAACAAGGCCATGAAGTCGGCCGTGGTCGACTCCCAACGCCGCGACGGCGACGAGAAGGGCTCGTGGGACGCGAAGGTCGACCCGTGGGGCTTCTCGGGCGGCCGCGTGTACACCACGGCGCTCGGCGTGCTGTGCCTCGAGGTGTACTTCCGCTACGCGAAGGTGCTGGGGGCACGCTGAGCGCGGCCTGACGGATCGAAATCGACGCGCGGGCGGCTCGCAAGGGCCGCCCGCGCCGCTTTTCCGCGGGAGCGCGCAACACAAGTCGAGCGACGCGCTGCGCGAAGACGGCTGGTACTCTCGCGTCGCGTGAAGATCCGCTTCGCTCTCGCGTGCCTGCTCGCGTTCGTCGCCTCGTGCGGCGAGACGCGCGAGCGCCGCAATGTGCTGCTCGTGACGCTCGACACGACACGCTTCAACGCTCCGGGCTTCATGGGCAACAAGGAGCGACCGACGCCGAACCTCGATGCGCTGGCAGAGGAATCCCTCGTCTACGAGCAAGCGCGCACGGTGACGCCGCTCACGATGCCGGCGCACTGCTCGATGCTGACGGGGCTCTACCCGCCGCGCCACACGATCTCGGCGAACGGCGCGCGGCCGCTGCCGAGTGCGGCGCGCACGCTCGCGGAGTACGCGCAGGCCGAAGGCGTGCAGACCGGCGCGTTCGTCGCGTCGATCGTGCTCGACCGCTCGTTCGGGCTCGCGCAGGGCTTCGAGACGTACGAGGGCGTCGAGCCGCCGCAGGACAAGACCGCGCCGAGGATCTCCGAGCTGAAGGCGAGCGATGTGCTCGGTCGAGCGCGCGCGTGGCTCGAGGCGCGCGACCGCGAGCGGCCATTCCTCGCGTGGATCCACCTCTTCGACGCGCACGAGCCCTACGAGCCGCCGCCCGAGTTCGCCGGCATGCGCAGCGCCTACCTTGGCGAGCTCGCATACATGGATCGCGAGCTCGGCCAGCTCTTCGACGCGCTGCGTGCCGACGGAACGCTCGAGCGCACGCTGGTGATCGTGATCGGAGACCACGGCGAAGGGCTCAACCAGCACTCCGAAGTCACGCACGGCTGGTTCTGCTACGACAGCACCGTGCGCGTGCCGATGCTCGTGCGTTCCCCCGATGGCTGGCGCAAGGGCGAGCGCTCGAAGGAGAGCGTCAGCGTCGTCGATGTCTTTCCCACGGCTCTCGCAGCTCTCGGGCTCGAAGCGCCGCGCGACATCGATGGCGTGAGCCTCGATCACGCGCTCGTGCCGGACGCGCGTGGCGTCTACTTCGAGTGCTTCAACGGCGCGGAGAACTTCGGCTGGAGCCCGCTCGTCGGCTGGGCCGATGCGCGCGTGAAGTACATTCACTCGAGCGCGCCCGAGCTCTTCGACCTCGAGCAGGATCGGCAGGAGCAGCGCAATCTGATCGCGGGGCGCGATGTCGACGCGGCTCGCATGCTGGCGGAGATCCGCCGCGTACGCTCCGGGTCCGCGCTCGTGCGCGATCGCGACGAGAGCGTGAATCCTGAAGCGCAGCGTGCGCTACGCGGCTTGGGCTATGTCGATGCCGGGCAAGACAGCGGTGCGCGTCTCGATCCACTCGCGCCCGGGAACTTGCCGGCGCCCGGGCAGCGCAAGGAGGAACTCAAGCTCTTTCAGTCCGCATCGGGTCTCTCCGCGCGCGGCGAGCTCGTGCCGGCGATCGCGCAGTGGCAGGAGCTGCTGGCGCGCTTCCCGGAGAATCACACGGCGCGCTCGCTGTGCGCCGCAGACCTGATCCGCGCGCTGCGGCCCGGCGAGGCGCTGCCGCTGCTCGAAGCGCTGCGCTCCACGCGCAGCCTGACCGCCAACGAGTGGAACAACCTCGGCTGGTGTCGCGAGCAGGCGGAAAAATTCGCGCGCGCGAGAGAGTGCTACGCCAAGGCGCTCGAACTCGATCCCGCGCACCCGTGGGCTGCCGAGAACCTCGCGCGCGTGCGCGAGCGCTGAGGCGTCAGCGCTGGACCATGCGCGTCCCGAGCAGCCGATCGACGAGGCCGAGCTGCGGACGCAGCACCGTGTAGGTCGCACCGCCGAGCATCGCGAGCAGCGCTGCGCCCATCCACAAAAAGTGCGCAGTACCGCTGTCGAGTACGAGCAGCGCGATGCCGAGGCTGGCGAGCGGCGAGAGAATGGTCAGCATGCGCGCGATCCACACGAGCGCTCCCGCCCGGCGTCCCCGCGGCCCGCGCAGGCGCAGACCGAACAGGCGCATCAGCACTCCGCCGCGAGTGAGCGCCGCGTACAGCGCCCAGAATGCACACACCGCAAGGATCGCCGCGCCCGCGACGCGCGGATTCTGACCCGAGACTTCGTTGCCTTCGAGCTGCAGATCGAGCGGGAGTCCGAGCGGAATGAGGAAAGAGAGTCCCATCACCAGCGCGCTCGATCCGACCTGCAGCACGCGTTGCTGGACCGTGACATGCGCGATGCGCTCGGAGAGTGCGACGAGCTCGGAGTGCAGTCGCCGCAGGTTGCGCGGCTCCCCGGACAGCACGGACTTCACGACCGCTTCCGCATGCCCGGGCATGTCGCGCGGAAGCTCGAACTCGTCCGAGAGCAGGATGCGAGCGAAGCGCGCCAGCAGCACATGGCGCTCGAGCGGCTCAGTTCCAGACGCAGCGATGCGGAAGTCGAGCACGCGCAGGTGGTGCGATCGATCGATCCAGAGCGAATCGAGCGAGATGGGGTCCGTTCCTGAAGAGAGCTCGTCGGTCAGCTCGACGAGCAGACGCAAGATCACTTGCCACGCAAGCTCGTCTTGCGGCGTGCGCCAGTTCACGAGGCTCTCCCCGCCCGGAGCCTCGAGCACGGTCCAGCGGTGGCCGGCATGCTCGAACGAGGCCAGCCAGCGCAGGCGCGTCGCGCGCTCGCGCTGCGCGAGAGCGAGGTCGACGGCGCTCTCCTCCGCACTCGCGGGCAGGATCCAGACATCGCGCTCGAGCAGCGCGTCCTCGCCTAGATACAGCGGACCGCGATCGGTGAACGCCACGCGACCGCGCAGCCGATAGCGATCGAGGATCCCGTCTCCCTCCACCTCGGCGAGCGGTGCGCGCGTCTCGACGCTCACGAGCTCGTGCGAGACGCGCTGCAGCGGCAGGGCCGACTGAGTGGTGCGCGTCCCGCTCCAGCGCTCGTGCAGTCCCGTGCGGGCGAAGAGCGTCGCGCGCGAGCCGCGCGGCGCGAGGAACAGCACGGCGAACCACACCATCGACCCCAGATCCTCGCGAGCCCACGCCACGCCGCCGAACGCGATCGTCGCGAGCGGAATGAGCAGCCCGGGCGCGAGCAGCACGCTCGTGCGCCACGCGGCGCGGCCGAATCCGACCGTGCGGGAGCCGCTCGACTCCACGCGCAGTCCCAGCGCCCACTTGCCAAGCCCGCGCCCCCACAGGCCTTCGAACAGCGTGAAGTAGAAGAGCCTGAAGAGCGTGAGGCCGAGCTCCGCCCGCGCCGACCCAGCCTCCCAAGCGAGCTCCCCGCCGCGACACAGCTGCACCAGCACCCAGACGACCTGCACGATCACCGACGCGACCACGAAGTCGACGCACCACGCCGCGATTCGCCGCGCCAAGTCCGCCGACGGCGCATCGACAGCGAACGGATGCAACGCGACGCGCAGCTCGCGCACGCTCTGGAAGCGGCGCGCGGGATCCTTGTCCATGGCGCGCGCCACGACGCTCTCGAGTTCCGCGGGCACATCCGCGCGCAACGCGTGCAGGTCGTCGGGTGGCTCCGAGAGGATGCGCGCGAACACCTCCTGCAGGTTCGTGCCGGTCCAGCCGGGGCGCCCCGCCAGCAGGGTGAACAGCGTGGCGGCCGCCGAGTAGAGATCCGAGCGCTCGTCGACTTCGCGGCCGCGAATCTGTTCCGGCGATGCGTACAGCGGCGAGCCGAGGAACTGTCCCTTGTCGGTCAGGTGCACATTGGTCTGGACCGTGCGCGAGAGGCCGAAGTCGCCGAGCTTCACGCGGCCGGCCAAGTCGAGGAAGCAGTTCGACGGCTTCACATCGCGATGCAGGATGCCCGCGCGGTGAGCGACCTCGAGCGCCTCGAGCAGCTCGATCCCCCACTGCACCGCCTTGCGCACCGGAATCGGCTCCTTGCGCGCGACGACCTGCTCCAAGGTCGGGCCCTCGACGAGTTCCATCGCGATCGCCGGAGCGCCCTCGAACGAGTGGGCGCCATACACGAACACGCAACGCGAGTCCGACAGCGAGGCCGAGAGCATCGCCTCGCGCTGGAAGCGATCGAACATCGTGTCCTCAGGGTCGTTCGAGTGCCGCAGCACCTTGAGCGCCACGATGCGCCCCGTCGCGAGCTCGCGCGCTCGATACACCACGCCCATGCCGCCGCTGCCAAGTTCCCCGAGCAGCTCGAACCCGTCGCTCGTCCGCGGCAGCCCGCTCTTCGCACCACCCTCACTCACGCCGCCGCATGGTAGCGCGCCGCCTCGATCTCTCGGGACGAACTGCAACCCGTCCTCGGACCGTCACAGCCAGAGAATGCGCGAGGGGCGCCCCGATCACTCGGGACGCCCCTCGTTTCGTATCACGGGCCGTTGACAGCCCGTGGATCGCTCACGCGATCACGGAGCCATGGTGAACTGCACCGCGTTCGACAAGTTGCTTGTCGAAGGCGCGGGCGGGTCACGGAACCACAACTGGGCGTTGAACACCTCACCGGCGAACAGCGGGTTGCCGATCGCGGTGGGGCGGGTCGCCAGGTAGTTCGCAAGGTCGACGGAGTAGGTGCCATCGCAGGTATCCACCGTGCCGCCCGAGTTCTGCGGGGCGACGCGCTGGACCGGGTTGCGGACGCACTTGAAGCTCGACGAGGTCGGCGACCAGGCCTGAGCGGCCGGACCGTTGACCCCGTAGAACATGAGCGTCTGCTTCTGACCTTCGATGCCCGAGCCCGTGATGAGCAGGCCCGAGGTCGCCGCGACGCTCGGCGAGCCGACGGCGTTGATGCTCGCGTTGCAGCCGTTGGTGGTGGTACCAGCGGTGCAGTACGTGAACACAGCGCCGGGCTCACAGCTATCCGGCGTGCCGTTGGTGTTGGTGTCGAGCTGCGTGCCAGCCGCGATCTCGCAGGCGTCACCGACGCCGTCGTTATCGCAGTCACCCTGACCCGGGTTCGCGATCAGGTCGCAGTTGTCGTCGCAGTCCGCAACGCCGTCGCTGTCGCTGTCGGTATCGGCCACGCCGCAACCACAGACGCCCGGAACAACCTTGAGCGGGTCGTTCGGGCAGCCGTCGTTGCAGTCCAACGTGCCGTCGTTGTCGCTGTCGGTGTCGGCCACGCCGCAACCACAGACGCCCGGAGCAACCTTGAGCGGGTCGTTCGGGCAGCCGTCGTTGCAGTCCAACGTGCCGTCGTTGTCGCTGTCGGTGTCGGCCACGCCGCAACCACAGACGCCCGGAGCAACCTTGAGCGGGTCGTTCGGGCAGCC
>VGYZ01000066.1 GCA_016872795.1 Planctomycetota bacterium | reverse complement strand
GTGTCCACCGCGAAAAGGCGGGGAAGCCGCTGCTCGCGCTCGGCGGGCCGCTCGTGGGCGCGCACGCGCTCGTGCTCGGAGCGGGCGGCGCGGCGCGGGCCGCGGTGCGCGCGGTGAAGCAGGGCGGCGGGCGCGCGACGATCGCGGCGCGCGACGCGCACAAGGGCGCGGCCGTGGCGAAGGAGCTCGGCTGCGAGTCGCTCGCATGGAGCGCGATTCCCGGCTGCTCGCACGACATCCTCGTCCACACGACGCCCGTCGGCTCGCTCAATGATCCCGAGCGCTCGCCGATCGACGCGGCGTGGATCCGGCCGGGCACGCTGGTGCTCGACGCGGTCTATCGGCCGATCAAGACGCCGCTGCTCGCCGCGGCGATGGCGAAGGGCTGCACCGCCGTGCCGGGAGCCGAGTGGTTCGTGCGGCAGGCCGGCGCGCAGTTCGAGCTCTTCACGCAGCAGAAGGCGGACGACGCGGTGATGCGCGCGGCGTTCGAGCACGCCCTCCGATGAGTGCGCGCGCGGCGATCGCGCTGGTCGGCCTGCGCTGCGCCGGCAAGACCAGCGTGGGACGCGAGCTCGCCCGCGCGCTCGGGCTCGGGTTCGTCGATCTCGATGACGCCATCGCCTGGGCCGACAGCGAAGGCTGCTGTGCTCAACACATCCCGACGGTCGCGCACATCGTCGAGACGCTCGGCTGGGATGGCTTCCGCGAGCTCGAGGCGCGCGAGCTCGCGCGCGTGCTCGGGTCGGGCGCTGCGCTGGTGCTCGCGACCGGCGGCGGCGTTGTCGAGCGCGCCCAGAACCGCACCCTCCTGCGCGCGCGCGCGCGCGTCGTGTGGCTGCGCGAGGAACTCCCCGTCCTGCGCGAGCGCCTCGCGCGCAGCGCCGAGCGCCCGTCGCTCACCGGCGCGAGCCCCGCAGACGAGCTCGCCTCGATCGCCGCCCGCCGCGAGCCCCTCTACGGCGAAGTGGCCGACCTCGTGCTCGACGCCGCCGGGGCCAGCCCGCGGGAGCTCGCCGAGCGTCTGCGCAGTGCGCTGGGATAGGGCTTTTCCGCTCGCGAGCACCCCGCATTTGCGCACGCGTGCCTTTCGAGCCTCGGGACTTGAAGTGGACGCGCCCCAACCCTAGCCTTTCGCCCTCGCAACGCGCGGTGGAGCAGTCTGGCAGCTCGTCGGGCTCATAACCCGGAGGTCGCAGGTTCGAATCCTGCCCGCGCTACTCTCAACAGGTCGGTGCCCTGCGGGCGCCGACCTGTTTCGTTCGAGCTCATGGGCGCGCGGGTCCGTCGCGCGCCGGCCGACTTTCATGGGCGCGCGGGTCCGTCGCGCGCCGGCCGATGCCCTTCCGGCGCGGGCGGCCTTGCTCTGGCGGGAGACAGGGGGATGTTCGGTGGGGGGGCGAGGATGTCCTGTTGCTGGGAACTTGGTCACCTGCCGCGCGGATTCCGGCTTTTTTGCGGCGAAACGGGACGGTTCTTCGTTTGCCCCTCTTGGACGGTGTTCTCGCAAGTCACCGTCGTGTCTAGGAGAGTGGGGTCGTCCGTCGCTGCGCCTTTCCCGCGAGGCGACGGGCGGCCCTTTCCTGCTCCTATCCAAAGGGTCGGCGGGCCGAGGGAGAGTGGGGGACGCGCGCTCAGCGATCTATGCTCGTGGCGCAGATGAGGCGCACCGAGCAACGAGGACACGGGAAGCACCCTCGCGCCGCGGGCGCGAGGGTGACATTGGTGTCGTTCGTGACCTTGACGACGCTGGCCATGCTGCTCGTCGCGTGCGGCGAGGGCGGACACGGGCCGGTGGACGGCGAGCCGGCGCCGCCGGTCGAGGTGCTCGAGGTCAGCGAAGTCGGGGCGCCGGCGCCGATCGCGTTGCCGCGCGGGCTCGACTCGACGGGGAGCACGGCGCAGGTGGACGAGCGCGGCGCAGACGCGCCCGCGACCGAGACTCCGCCGAGCGACGAGTGGGCGGGCACCGAGGTGCGCGAGGAGCGTTTCGCCGACGGCAAGCCCAAGCTCTTTCGGCGTGTGCGGCGCACCGACGACGGCATCGAGAACCATGGGCCGCTGCGCAAGTGGGCGTCGAACGGCGTGCTGCTCGAGGACGGCACATACCGCGCGGGGGAGAAGGACGGCGTGTATGTCATTCGCCACGACAGCGGGCTGGTGAAGAGCGAGATCCACTATGCCGCGGGACGCGAGCACGGGCGCAGGCGCGAGTGGGGCGAGTACGGCACCTTGCTGTACGACGCGGAGTTCGTCGAGGGCAAGGTCGACGGCGAGGAGCGCACATGGTGGCCCGACAAGACTCCGCGCACGCTCACGATGTTCCGCCTCGGCGTGCTCGACGGACCGTCGCGCGTCTGGCACGGCAGCGGAGTGCTCGCCGAAGAAGGTCAGTCGCAAGCGGGACGGCGCGAGGGCACTTGGACCTATCGCACGAGCGAGGACCTGCTCGCGCGCGTGGAGCAGTACCGCGCGGGCAGCTTGCATGGCGTGACGACCGAGTACGACGAGCAGGGGCGCAAGAGCGCGGAGCGCAGCTACGAGCACGGCAAGGCCGCGGGCCTGCACCGCGAGTTTTGGCCGGACGGTTCGACGCGCACCGAGACCACCTTCGCGGCGGGCAGGCCCGAGGGTCACAGCGCGCGCTGGTACGAGAACGGGCAGAAGGAATGCGAAGGCGTGCTCGCCGCAGGCCAGCGCGAGGGGCGTTGGTGCTTGTGGAAGAGCGACGGGACGCCCGACGCCAACTCCTCGGGCGAGTACCGCGCCGGCGCGCGCGTCGGGCCGTAGGCGGAGCGGGAACGATGCGCGAGACGCTGCGTCACCCCAACGGCGCGAAGGCGGCCGAAGGTCCGCTCGAGGACGGGCGGCGGCAGGGTGCGTGGCTCCACTGGAGCGAGAGCGGTCGCAAGCTCGCCGAGGAAGAGTATGTCGACGGCCGGCGGCACGGCTGGCACACCAGCTGGCACGAGCGCACGCGGCTCAAGCGCGCCGAGGGCGCGTTCGAGCGCGACTTGCGCTCCGGCAAGTGGACGAGCTGGCACGAGAATGGCCGCGTGGAGAGCGAGGGCGAGTACCTGTGCGGCGTCGCCTGCGGGCCGTGGCGCAGGTGGCACGACAACGGCGAGCTCGAGTCGCAGGGCGGCTTCGATCGCGGGCGGCGCGCGGGCGAGTGGGTGCTCTTCCATCGCAACGGACGAGTCGGCGAGCGCGGCAACTACTTGGCGGATGTGCGCGCGGGCCCGTGGATGAGCTGGCATCCCAACGGCGCGATCGGAGCGCACGGCGAGTATCAGGACGGCGAGCGCGACGGCATCTGGACCACATGGCACAAGAACGGCCGCGTCGAGAGCAAGGGCCTGTTCGTCGGCGGGCAGCGCACCGGAGTGTGGCGCGTGTGGTGGGACTCGGGCGCGCCGCGCTGCGAAGGCAGCTTCGTCGAGGGCGTGCCCTTCGGCTGGTGGGAGTTCTGGTACGAGCACGGCCCCCAGCGCGCGGCGGGCGAGTACCGCGACGGCAAGCAGTTCGGCCCGTGGCGCTGCTGGAACTACGACGGCTCACCGGACGCCGACACGACCGGCACATACTGGGACGATGTGCTGCAGCGGCGCTGAGCGCCTCCGGCTGCGCCAGGGTCTCATGTCGCTCGCGTCGTTCTCGCGCGCGAGTGTGGCGGTGGCGCGGCGAACGCGCGTGGCGGGCTACGGGCCGATCGCGACGCGCAGGCCGGCGGTGAGGCTCGTGCCGAAGGACGAGTTCGGATCGCGCGACCAGACTTGGGCGTAGGCGATCGCGCCACATGCGAGGCTCGCGTCGGCGCCCGAGGCGATGTGCGCGCCCATGTCGAACGCGAACACGCCGCTGCAGTTCGTGCCGGTCGCGGCTCCTTGGGTCGACTGCACCGGAGTGCGGCGGATGGGATGCGCGACACACAGCGTGCCGCCTTGGAACGGCGCTGCGGCGGGCAAGTAGCCGTAGAACAGGAGGCCCGAGGTCTGGTTGAGCAGGCCCGTGGCGTGGATCGTGAAGCTGCCGGCGCCCGACGACCCGTTCGGCAGGCCCGTGAACGCGATCAACGGCGTGCAGCCGAGGGAGTTGATCTTCGGCATGCAGTAGGTCTGCACGCTCGCTATCGGGGCGCACACGCCCAGCGGCGTGGCGCGCGCCGTGCTCCAGAGGGCCTGCGTGCTCGCGGTGCCGGCGTTCGAGTTGATCGGCGCCGTCGTGTTGCAGCCGCCGTGCGTGTGCACGCCGATCGCGATGTCCTCGCCCAAGTTCGAGCGGATCACGGGCGAGCCCGAGTTGCCGCCGAAGGTGTCGGGCGTGTAGCGCACCGTCGTGCCCGAAAAGAGGGCGAAGTCGCCCGTGTGCGTCTGCAGCGTCTGGCTCCAGTTCAGGTCGTTGCTGTCGGAGCCGTAGCCGCTGACGCGGATCACATCGCCCGTCGCGGGCGCGGTCGGCGGGACGATGCGGAAGCGCACTCGACCCTGCGCCTGAAACGGAGTCAGGCTCGTGTTGGAGTTCGGGAAGCAGCCGAAGCTGGCCCAGTCGTTGCCGACGCCGCCGTTTTGGAACTGGCGCGAGGTGTCGTCGATCGCGTACTGGTGCTCGGGCGGCGGATGCTGGAGGACGCCGAGCGCCGTCGAGAGCGGCACATTGAACTGCGCGACATCGAGGTGGGTCGCGTTCGCGTAGCAGTGCCCCGCCGTCGTCATGCAGCTCGCGCAGTCGTCGAAGATCCACGCCGTGCACTGCACCGGCATCGTGCGCGCGATGCGCGCGTCGGTCGTCGGCAGGCGGTCGTCGGTCGCGCCGCATTGGCTCATCGGCGCATAGAGCAGCGGCCCCATCCACACATTGCGCAGCACGACGCGCGACGGACCGGCGCGGGGCGGAGCGACGAGCTCGAGTTGCACCGTGTCACCATTGAAGTAGGCGGTCGAGAGCTGCCACTCTTGGAGCGAGCGCGTGCGCAGCTCCTGCACGGCGCCGTCTTGGTGCGAAGTGATGCGCAGGAACGCGCCGCGCGTCTCGTCGCCGGGGTGCCAGAGGCTCGCGAACTGGAAGCGCAGGCGCAGCCATGTCGCGCCCCCGACGCGCACGGTGTGCGAGGCGAGCACGACCTCGTTCTGACTCGGGTTGGAGCGCCAGTGGGTGTCGTAGGTGAACGAGACCTGAGTCTGGATCGACGGACCGACCTGCGCCGCGGCGCGCGGAACCCAGACGAGGAGGGCGACGAGGGCGAGCCAGGTGGGAAGACAACGCATCAGAAGGTGGAGGGTGGACTGGGCTGCGCCTGCGGTGTTTTTTGTGCGGACGCGAGCACCGCTGCGGTGAGCCGGGCACGGCGGAGCGCTCCCCAGTGCTTCGGAAAGTGGGGAGCCGGAAACGGCGGGGGAGCGGTCGCTCAGGCGCGAGACTAGACTAGCACCCGCCATGGAAACTTGTTCCCAGCGCCTGCGCGCCCGGCCCGCCACCAGCGCCGACTTCCGCGTGCTGGTCGAGTTCAACCTGTCGATGGCGCGGGAGTCCGAAGGGCTCGCGCTCGACCGCGCGCGGCTCGAGCGCGGCGTCGAGGCGGTGCTCGCCGACCCCGGCCGCGGCTTCTACCTCGTGGCCGAGCTGGACGGAGCGCCCTCGGGCTGCCTGCTCGTCACGGCGGAGTGGAGCGACTGGCGCAATGGCTGGGCGTGGTGGATCCAGAGCGTGTATGTGATGCCCGCCGCGCGGCGCCAGGGTGTCTACAGCGTGCTCCACGGCCGCGTGCTCGAGCTCGCGCGCGAGCGCGGGGATGTCGTCGCCCTGCGCCTGTATGTCGATCGGAACAACCTTCCTGCGCAGGCCACCTACCAGCGCCTCGGCATGCGAGAGTCGCACTACCTGATGTTCGAGGCGAGCGGGCCGCCGGTTCGATAAGCCCCGCCCCGAGAGGCTCACAGGGCCCGCCGCGCTCCGTAGCCGTCCCTCGCTCGCCTCCTCTGACCCGCGCAGGTATCGTCGCACCCATGTCCAATATCCTCCTCGCCGCGCTCGGCCTCGCGCTCGCGCTCGGCTCCTCGACCGCGCCGCTGCGCCCGCAGGGCGTTCCGCCGGCCCAAGACACCACCCACTCCGGGAAGGCTCTGCCGATCCCCGCGCCCTTCGGTCCGGGTTCGATCACCCCCGATCAGGCGCATTCGCGGCGCGGCGTGCGTGCCGTACCGGAGCTGAGCCTGCCGCCGCTGCCCGCGCGCATCGACAAGGTGCTCACGCATCCCGACGGCACGAAGGCGGCCGAGGGCGAGATGAAGAACGGTCGGCGCGACGGCGCGTGGGTGTTGTACTACAGCGACGGCAAGCAGCGCGCGATCGGGACCTATCGCAACTACCGACGCGAAGGCGAGTGGGTGTACTTCCATCCGGGCATCGAGCTCGCGCAGCGCGCCGGTGCGTTCAAGGACGGCAAGCGCGAGGGCCCGTGGAAGCGCTGGCACCCGACGGGCGTGCTGCTCGAGGAAATGGTGTTCGCGGACGATGTGCAGGTCGGCGCGGCGCGCGAGTTCTATCCCGAGGGCGCCCTGCGCGCGGAAGGGCGCTATCAGGACGGTGCGCGGCACGAGTTGTGGCAGATCTACCACCCCGACGGCAAGACATCGTACATGGAGGGCAAGTACAACCGCGGCATGCAGGACGGTGCGTGGATCTTCTATCACCCCAACGGCGCGAAGTTCCAGGAAGGCAACTACGCGCTCGGCGTGGCGGAGGGGCGCTGGACCACATGGCACGACAACGGCCAGATGCAGTCGCAGGGAGTGTTCGAGGTCGGCGCGCAGTCAGGCCAGTGGACCAAGTGGCACAAGAACGGCAGCAAGGAGTTCGAGGGCGGCTGGGACGCGGGGCGCGAGCAGGGCCTGTGGAAGCGCTGGCATGACAACGGGCAACTCGCGGCGGAGGGCAACTACGACCAGGGCCGCATGGTCGGTGACTGGGTTTCGTGGCACGCCAACGGTCAGAAGGAGCGCGTGCAGGTGTATGTCGGCGGCACGCTGAACGGCCCGTACCGCACGTGGTTCGCGAGCGGCCAGAAGCGCGAGGAAGGCGAGTATCGCCTGGGCAAGCGCGAGGGCATGTGGCGCGCGTGGAACGACGATGGCACGCCCGACGAGACGCTCTCGGGCGAGTTCAAGAACGACCGGCGCGTCAAGCAGCAGTGAGGATCGCGATGCAGCAAGCCCTTTACTTCGTGTCGTTCGCGTTGCTCGCTTCGCTCGCTCACGCGGGAGGTGCGGACACCCTGCGTTTCAAGGCGTCGACTGGGTCGCGCGTGCACAAGCGCTTCGAGGCGAAGCACGAGCTGCGCATCGACGACATGGGCGTGATCGAGGGCGACTTGCCCTTCCGTTCCGATGGCACGGGCGGCTGGATCAGCACGACGCACAAGCTCGAGTTCATCGACGAGTACAAGCTCGACTGCGAGGGCCAGCCGCTCGACTTCGCGCGCGCGGTGCGCGAGGTGTCGACCGTCGGCAAGGCCAGCGTCGTGTTCGCCAGCGGCGAAGTGCGGCCCGAGGCGTCGCGCTCGTCGTCCGCGCTCAAGCGTCAGGTGCTCGACTTCCACTACGTCGAGGAGGAGCGCGACTGGTCGCGCTCCTACGCCAAGGTCGACGGCGAAGAGGACCTGCTCGGACGCCTGCGCGGCGAATTCGAGTTGTTCGCGCTCCTGCCGCCGGGTCCGGTCGAGCCCGGCGCGAGCTGGTCGGTCGATCTCGAGCGCTTCCGCGAGGTGCTCGCTCCCGGCGGCGACCACCAGCTCGTCCCCGAGGGCGATTCGATGTTCGGGCGCATGATCGAGGTCGGCGTCGGCGGCGATTTCGCCGACTTCTACGCGCCGCAGGGCGGCGAGATCACGGCCACTTACAAGGGCCGCCGCTCCGTGACGCTCGTCGAGGGCACGCCGCCGCTGGTCGTCGAGGCGGGCGTGATCGAGCTCGCGGTCAACTTCGTGAGTCTGGCGGACCGCAAGTACCTCTACCGCATGGCGATGCCGCAGACCGAGCGCCGCGAGAACGCGCGCGTCGACGAGGTGCCGCTGGAGTACACATTCCTCGGAGCCGGCGAGCTGCTGTGGGACATCGAGGGCGGCCGCGCGATCTCGTTCAAGCTCGAAGGCAACGAGGGCTTCATCAGCACCGTGACGAAGACGCGCTTCGATCGGCCCAAGCCCCAGCGTTACTCGCAGCAGAGCCGCTTCAGCGGTCCGCTGAAGCTGCAGATCACATTCGCCGATGGCTCGAGCATGCCCAATTTGCCCGAGCGCGTGAATCCCAAGGCCGACGTCACCGGACGGCGCAAGCTCTAGCGCGCGGGCTCGAACGCGCACGGCGCCCATGCCCGCACCGGACATGGGCGCCGTGCGCCACTTCCATGGGCGCGCCCCGAGGCCTATCTTCTTGGCCCAATTCGGCGTGCCGAGGAGCGCGCGCCACACACCGCGAGCACGCCCGCCCAGCGAGGCCACCCATGACGAACGCAACCGAGACCCGCGCATTCCAGGCCGAAGTCAAGGAACTGCTCGGCCTGATGATCCACTCGCTGTACTCGCACAAGGAGATCTTCCTGCGCGAGCTGATCTCGAACGCGAGCGACGCGCTCGACAAGCTGCGCTTCGAGGCGCTCACGCAGCCCGCGCTGCACGCTGGGGGCGAGGGCGGGCGCGGCGACGAGCTGCTGATCCGGCTCGATGTGGAGGAGAGCGGTCGGCAGATCGTGATCACCGACAACGGCATCGGCATGACGCGCGCGGAGGTGGTCGAGAATCTCGGCACGATCGCGCGCTCGGGCACGCGGCGCTTCCTCGAGGAGCTGCGCGCGAAGGGCGCCCAGTCGCCGGAGCTGATCGGCCAGTTCGGAGTCGGCTTCTACTCGAGCTTCATGGTCGCGGAGTCGATCACGGTGGAGACGCGCAAGGCCGGCACGCAGGACGGCGTGCGCTGGAGCTCGCGCGGCGACGGCGAGTACACGCTCGAGGACATGGGCTCGCTCGCGCGCGGCACGCGCATCACGCTGCAGCTCAAGCCCCTGCCGACCGACGACGAGGAGGCGCAGGACTTCGCGGATGCGGGGCTGCTGCGCGAGCTCGTGCGCAAGTACTCGGACTTCGTCGAGTGGCCGATCGTGATGCCGACCGCGCGGCTCGAGCACGAGGGCGCGCTCGTGCGCCGCACGCTCGCCGACGGCTCGGAGGTGTTCGAGCTGAACTCGAAGAAGCCGCTGTGGATGCGCTCCAAGGACGAGATCAAGACCGAGGAGTACGCGCAGTTCTACAAGCACCTCGCGCACGACTGGAGCGATCCGCTCGAGACCGTGCACTTTCGCAATGAAGGCTCGAACGAGTACACCGCGCTGTTGTACGTGCCTTCCGAACGCCCGCTGGACCTGTTCGATCCGGGCCGCGACAAGTCGAATGTCTCGCTGTATGTGCGGCGCGTGTTCGTGATGGGAGACTGCGAGGAACTGCTGCCGAGCTGGCTGCGCTTCGTGCGCGGCGTGGTCGACAGCTCCGACCTGCCGCTCAATGTCTCGCGCGAGATCCTGCAGCAGAACCGCTCGCTCGCGCAGATGCGCAAGCGTTGCACGACCAAGGTGCTCGAGGCGCTCGCCGCGCTGCGCGACGGTCGACGCGCGGACTACGAGCGCTTCTGGGCGGCCTTCGGCACGGTGCTCAAGGAAGGCATCGTCGTCGACCGCGAGCGCGTCGAGCAGGTGGCGGGACTGTGCCTGTTCCCGTCGAGCAAGGACGAGAAGGCAATCACGCTCGACGAGTACATCGCGCGCGCGCCGGCCGGGCAGGACACGATCTACATGATCGGCGGCAGCGAGCTCGCGACCGTGCGGCGCTCGCCGCACCTCGAGGCGCTCGCGGCGCAGGGCGGCGAGGCCTTGTGCATGGTCGAGCCCGTCGACGAGTGGGTGCGCGACATGCTCAAGGAGTACAAGGGCAAGAAGATCGTCGCGCTCGAGCGCGGCGAGGCGCGCTTCGCGGGCGAGGCCGAGAAGCAAAAGCGCGAGGACGCCGAGCGCGAGTACCGCGGCGTGCTCGAGAAGCTCGAGAGCGGGCTGTCGGGCGCCGTCGCGAGCGTGCGCGTGTCGTCGCGCCTGAAGGAGAGCCCCGCGGTGCTCGTCGACGACGCCGATGCGCACGGCATCCACTACGAGCGCATGCTGCGCCAGACGGGCCGTCCCGTGCCGCCGCGCAAGCGCGTGCTCGAGCTCAATGTGGACCACCCGCTCGCGGCACGGCTCAAGTCGCTCGTCGAGGCGGGCGACGCGAGCGGCAAGCTCAAGGACTGGGGCGACCTGCTCTACGCTCAGGCGCTGCTCGCCGAGGGCTCGCCGCTGCCGGACGCGCCGCGCTTCTCCAAGCTCGTGAGCGACCTGATGCTCGCGTCGAGCAAGTAGCGCACGCTCCGGGATGGGGGGCATCGAGCGGGGAGCACGGGGCCCTTGCGCCGGCCGAGTCGCTCGTGCCCGTACGCCCGTGAGAGCGGCCCGCGCCGCACGGCGTACCTGAGGAGCTCCAAGGCGCGAATTTTCTCGGCTCCGCAGAGGCCTCGAAAGCGCGAGTTTTCCCGAGCGTTCTGGCCGTCGTCACGAGCTTGCGCGCGCGAACTCTGGAACCGTGTGCCGCCGCGCGCTCGGATCTCCCCCACGAGCAGGCACGCTCGCTGCTTCCGCACGATGGGCGCGTACTTCACGCATCTCGAGTCACCCTGGGACGGGACCCGCCACGACTTCCGGGTTCCGCAGACGACGCACGCGGGCCGTCCGCTGGTGGCGCGCTACGACCTCGAGCGCATCGCCAAGGAAGTCGAGCGCGACTCGACCTACTACAACGCCGGCTGCCTGTGGAGCTTCCGCGACCTGCTGCCGGTGCTCGACGACGCGAACATCGTGTCGTTCGGAGAGCTCGCGACGCCGACCTTGCAGCTCTCGCGCCTGGGCAACGAGCTCGGGCTCGAGAACCTGTTCCTTAAGGATGAGTCGCGCCTGCCGACGGGCTCGTTCAAGTCGCGTGGCATGTCGGTGGCGATCAGCAAGGCCAAGGAGCTCGGCATCACGCGCATCGCCGTGCCGACGGCGGGCAACGCGGGTGGCGCGCTCGCGGCCTATGCGGCGCGGGCGGGCATCGAGGCGTGGGTGTTCATGCCCTCGGACACGCCGGAAGTGAACAAGCTCGAGTGCGAGCTCGTCGGCGCGCGCGTGGTCGAGGTCGAAGGCCTGATCAGCGACTGCGGCGCGCTCCTGCGCGAAGGCCAGAAGGTGTTCGGCTGGTTCGACCTCTCGACCCTGCGCGAGCCCTATCGGCTGGAGGGCAAGAAGACGATGGGGCTCGAGCTCGCGCAGCACTTCGGCTGGCGCTTCCCCGAGGTCGTGCTCTATCCCACCGGCGGCGGAACGGGCCTGATCGGCATCTGGAAGGCCTACGAGGAGCTGTGCGGCATCGGCTGGCTCGAGGATCGCCGTGCGCCGCGCCTGTATTCGTGCCAGTCCGATGGCTGTGCGCCGATCGCGCGCGCCTTCGAGCGCGGCGAGCGCACCGCGGAGCCGTGGGTGGGCGCGCAGACCCTCGCGAGCGGCCTGCGCGTACCTAGTGCGATCGGCGATTTCCTGATGCTGGACGCGATCCGTGCGAGCGGTGGCGAGGCGCTCGGCGTGAGGGAGGCGTCGATCCTGCGCTGGATGCGCAGGGTGGGCGAGCTCGAGGGCGTCGCGATCTGCCCGGAGACGGCGGTGTGCTTCGAGGCACTCGTGCGGCTCGTCGCGGCGGGCAAGATCGCCCGGGACGAGGAGATCGTGATCTTCAACACCGGCGCGGCGCACAAGTACGTCGAAGCGCTGCGCGCGGTCGATCGGCCGCCCTCACCCCGCGTGCGACCGGGCGAGAGCGTCGACTGGCGCGCGTTATCGGCCGGATTCGAGCGCGCGGCGATCGGCTGATCGCAGCCCGCGATCCGCGGCGACTTGCCGCGCCCTACCCGCTGCGTAGAATCGCGCCGCGCTCGGCGGGCACTTCGTCCGTCGCGCGCGCGGCCAAGAGCCCCGAGGGCCTCTCATGTCGGATGCAACGAGCCCGCGCGACGCAGCGTCGCGCGAGCCTTCTCTGTCGCGTCGCTCGTTCTTCAAGGGAGCTGGCGTGGTCGCCGCGGGCGGCCTCGTCGGCGAGGCCGTGCAGGCTGCCGCGCGCAGCGCGAGCCTCGAGCCCGTGTGCATGGAGGGCACGGTCGAGATCGAGCTCGAGATCAACGGCGCGCGAGCGAAGGTCGCGGTCGAGCCGCGCACCACGCTGCTCAACACGCTGCGCAACCACTGCACGCCGCCGCTCACGGGCGCCAAGCTGGTGTGCGACCGCGGCTCGTGCGGCGCGTGCACCGTGCACCTCGACGGAGCGCCCGTGTACTCCTGCATGACGCTCGCGGTCGACGCGGTCGGTCGCAAGGTCACGACGATCGAGGGCCTTGCGTCGCAGGGCGGGCTGACCGAGCTGCAGTCGGCGTTCTGCGCCCACGACGGCTCGATGTGCGGCTTCTGCACGCCGGGCTTCGTGATGTCGATCAGCGCCTGCCTCGAGAGCAATCCGGCGGCGTCGCTCGACGAGATCCAGCGCTCGTGTTCGGGCAACCTGTGTCGCTGCGGCACATACCCGCAGGTGTTCGAGGCCGCGCTCGCCGCGGGCCGCAAGCTGCGCGCGAAGGGAGGCAAGTGATGGCGCTCGATCCGCTGCGCATCGAAGACGAGAAGCCGCCGCGCCCCGCCGCGAGTGGCAAGAAGTGGGTGCGCGTGACCAAGGCGGTCAACGGCATCGACACGGAGGTCTGGGAGGAAGTCGCGGATGACTCGGGCGGCCCGCAGTGGGGCGCGCGGGAGTCGATGCGGCTCATTTCGCGCGAGATTCCGCGCGTCGACGGCCCGGACAAGGTGACGGGTCGCGCCGTGTTCAGTCACGATGTGCGCCTGCCGGGCATGGCCTACGCGCGCGTGCTGCGCAGCCGCGTGCCGGCCGCGAAGGTGAAGCTCGATCTCGAGCCGGCGCGCAAGATTCCCGGCGTGCTGGCGGTGGTCGAGCTCGGCGACGGCGAAGTGCGCTGGCTCGGTCGTCCGATCGCGGCGGTCGCGGCGACGACGCCGGAGATCGCGGAGGATGGCGTGCGCGCGATTCTTGCGACCTACGAGGAGCAGGGCTTCGCGGTGACGGCGGAGCAAGCCGCCGCTGACAACGCGCCCAAGGTCAACAGCCGCGGCAATGTGCGCGCGCTCTCGAAGAACACGGACACGAGCGAGATCGACAAGGCGCTCGAGGGCTCGCCCGTGCGCGTGAAGGGCACCTGGAAGATTCCCGTGCAGCACCACGCTTCGCTCGAGTCGCACGGCGTCGTCGTCGACTACCGCGGCGGCGACGAAGCCACGGTGTACGCCTCGACGCAGGGCACATTCACGATCCCCGGCGATGCCGCCGGACGCCTCGGTCTCAAGCCGAACCAGGTCACGGCCGTGGTCGAGCACATGGGCGGCGGCTTCGGCTCGAAGTTCGGCATGGGCATCGAAGGCGAGGCTGCGTGCTTGCTCGCGAAGGAACTCGCGCGTCCCGTGCACCTGATGCTCGATCGCTCGAGCGAGTTCCACGCCGCGGGCAATCGCTCGGGCGGCGAGCACCAGATCGAGATCGGCGTCGGCCGCGACGGCAAGATCCTCGCCTTCAAGGCGCGCGTCACGCGCCACGGCGGAGTCGGGCAGGGCTCGGGACATCCGCTGCCCTACATCTACGCGCGCGACAACGCGACCTTCGTCGAGGATCGCTGCATCCACACCAACATGGACTCGAGCCGCGCGATGCGCGGGCCGGGCCACCCGCAGGCGTCGTTCTCGATGGAAGGCGCCATGGATGAGTGCGCCTACGCAGTCGGCATGGACCTGCTCGAGTTCCGGCGCATCAACCTGCCGGAAGGCAAGCGCGAGCTCTACATGCGCCAGCTCGAGCGCTGTGCGGAGCTGATCGGCTGGAAGGCGCACCCGCACAAGCAGGCTCCCGATCGCTCCGACGCGGAAGTGAAGCTCGGCATCGGCTTTGCGATCGCGCGCTGGGGCGGTGGCGGCAACGGCCAGTGCAAGGTCGAAGTGCGCATCGCGCAGGACGGCTCTGTCGAAGTTCTCTCAGGCACGCAAGACCTTGGCACCGGCACGCGCACCTACTGCGCGTCGATCGTCGCCGAGGAGCTCGGACTGGAGCTCGCGGCGGTGCGCGCGCGCATCGGCCGTTCGACATTCGGCAATGCCAACGCATCCGGGGGCAGTACGACCTCACCCTCGCTCGCGCCGAGCGTGAAGCATGCCTCGCACAACGCGCGCGTCGCGTTGTTCGAGAAGGTCGCGCCGCTCCTGGGCGCCAAGGCGAGCGAACTCGAAGTGCGGCCGGGCGAGATTCGCGTCGCGGCGACTCCGTCGAAGCGCATCGCTTGGAAGGACGCGTGCGCGGCGCTGGGGCCGAACGGTCTCTCCGCGCAGGGCGAGTGGCAGGCGCACCTCGCGGGCAACGACATTGGCGGTGCGCAGGCCGCGAAAGTCAGCGTCGACACGCTCACGGGCGAGGTCAGGGTGCTCGAGATGGTCGCGGTGCAGGACTGCGGGCTCGTGCTCAACCTGCTCGCCGCGAAGAGCCAGCTGCAGGGCGGCATGGTGCAGTCCCTGTCGTACGGTTTGTTCGAAGAACGCGTGGTCGACCCCGATCTGGGGCTGTTCCTCAACGCGAACTTCGAGGACTACAAGATCGCCGGCGCGCAAGACATCCCGGCGATGAAGGCCGTGTTCGAGGACGACCCGCGCGGCGTGATCGGCATGAGCGAGGCCGCGATCATCCCGGGGCACTCGGCGATCGCGAACGCGATCCACAACGCGTGCGGCGTGCGGCTGCGCGAGATGCCGCTGACGGCCGACAAGATCCTGATGGGCCTCGCGGCCCTGAAGAAGGGCTAGGAGGAGCGCACATGAAGAGCTTCGAGTTCATCGCACCGCGCACGCTCGATCAGGTGGTCGAGCTGCTCCCGGGCCCGCGCGACCTGAAGGCGCGCGATCGCGTGAAGCTGCTCGCCGGCGGTCAGGACCTGCTCGGCGAGCTGAAGGAGTATCTGGTCGCGCCCGAGCAGGTGCTCAACCTCAAGACGGTGCCGGGCCTCTCGACCTTCGCCGAGCGCGACAGCAACTACGAGGTGGGCGCGCTCGTGACGCTCGCCGAGCTCGAGCAGAGCGCGACGCTGCGGCGCACGCACGCGATGGTCGCGGAGGCGGCGGGCGCGGTCGGCTCCGTGCAAATCCGCAACCAGGGCACGGTCGGAGGAAATCTCTGCCAGCGTCCGCGCTGCTGGTACTACCGCCACGAGCAGGCGGTGTGCATCAAGAAGGGTGGCTCGGAGTGCTTCGCCTACGGCGGCTTGAACAAGTACAACGCGATCCTCGGCGGCGGCCCTAGCTACATCGTGCATCCGTCGGATCTCGCGCCGGCGCTGGTCGCGGCGGGGGCGAGCGCGACGATCCGGTCCAAGAAGGGCGAGCGCACGGTCGAGCTCGAGCGCTTCTTCACGCTGCCGAGTGAAGGTGCCGTGACGCGCGAGAACGTGCTCGCGCCCGACGAGGTGCTCGTGCGCGTCGACATCCCCGCGATGGCGGGCTGGACGAGCACCTACATGAAGTTCCGCGAGCGTTCGAGCTACGACTTCGCGCTGGCCGCGGTCGCGCTGGCGCTGCGCATGGAGGGCGGCCGGATCGCGGAGGCGCGGCTCGTGCTCGGCGGCGTGGCACCGATTCCGTGGCGCTGTGAGAAGGCCGAAAAGGCGCTCGTCGGCCGCAAGGTCGATGCGAAGATCTGTGCGCTCGCCGGGAAGCTCGCCCTCGAAGGCGCCGAGCCGCTCGCGCACAACGCGTACAAGCTGCCCCTCGCGCAGGGGCTCATCACCAAGGCGCTGCGCAAGCTCGCCGGTACTTGAGGAACAGCATGGAACCGACATCCCTCCGTAGCCCGATCTGCGCCGAGATCCGCAGCAAGAAGTACTTCTTCCTGCAGTCGGCGCCGATGCAGGCGAGCGACATGGTCGACAACTCGAACGACTGCTGGTGCAACCGCACCTGCGATCGCGTGGGGCCGGACGGCGACGGCGTTCACCCCACAGATTGCACCGCGGAGCGCTCCTGCTTCCGTCCGATCTTCACGCCCGCCGCAAAAGGGCTAGTCTGAAAGGCGCCATGAAGGTCCTCCTCACGCTTGCGTTCGCCACCTCCGCAGCCTTGGGCATGCGCTACCTGTGCGGCGACGGCTGCTGCACGCTCACTCGCCCCGAGGCCGACATCGAACCCGCGGGCACCTACATCGAAGCTCGCACCGCGAGCGTCTTCGCCGGTGCCTGTCACTACAACTCCGAGCTCGTCACGGCGGGGCGCGAGGCTCTGCTCGCGTGGCGCTTCGAGGACGGTCGCGTCGCCGGCGTCGCGCTCGGCGGGGTGGAGCTGATGGCCGCCGTGGCCTCGAGCGAGAACCTCGCGCAGGGCGCTGCGCGTCGCAGCGTCGTGTATGTCGATGCGGCCGCGAGCCGTGAGCAGCGCGAGGCCGCGCTCGAGTGGCTCAAAGCGCGCCATGGTTCCGAGCTCGGCGAGATCGTGGCGGTCGAGGAGCTGTCGCTCGATGTCTCGTTTGACGGCGAGCTCTACACCGCGCGAGCTGGAGACGCACTCGCGCTCTCGGGCGGGCTGTTGCCCGATCGCGAGTGCTGCAAGATGCCGTACGATGTCTGGTACCAGCCGTTCACGCCGATCGCCGGCCGCATCGTCGGCAACAGCGAGCGGTTCGTGTGGAACGAGACGCGTCTCGCGCGCGCGTTCGAGAATCGCGAGCGCAACGACGCCTTCGTCGGGACATTTGGGCCCGGCGCGGGCGGGTCGTGCTGCGTGCTGCCGTCGCGTGCGGCCGCGCTCGGCGCGCAGTGAACGCGCGCGTCTTCAGGGCGCGCGGAACACGAGCCAGGTGAAGCCGCCCGCGGGCACGGTGACGCTCACGCGGGCGCGCGAGCTCGCGTCGAGCGCAACGGCCGTGGCCGTTCCGTCTTCGATTTGCAGGCTCGCGGAGCCCTGGAGTCCCGCGTAGTAGAGCGGGATTTCGAGCTCTTTCGTGCGCGCGACCGGCAGTGGATTGAAGAGCATCGCGAGCGCGCGCTCACTCCCGCGCGGATTCACATGCAGCCAGCCGTCGAGGTCGCGCCCGTCGGCGCGGCGCAGGTGGACGAGATCGCTCTCGAGCACTTCGCGGTGCGCCTTGAACCACGCCACCCACTTTGCGACCAGCGCGCGCGTCGCATCCGTGTCGAACAGCCGCGGACCGCGCCAGCAGGCCTGCACGCCCGCGCCGAGGTTGGTCGCCAGATGCTGCTCGTAGTCGGCGAGGTGCTCCGACAGCGGCTCCAGCGTCGCGGCGGCGCCACCGCCGTGGTACTCGGTGAGCGGCACGAACATCCAGCCCATCGAAGGCGCCTTCGTCCATGTGCCGTCGAAGATGTTCTGGCGCGCGTGCAGCAGCTGCTCGGCGCGCGGCAGCGACCAGTTGGTCTCGCGGTAGCCCATGCCGGTCTTGTTCGAGCCGTTCAGGAAGTACCAGTCCGGGACATTGAGGAAGATGCCCTGCGAGCGACACCAGCCGTAGAAGTCGCGGATGCGCTCGAACTGCGCCCACTGCGAGTCGTCGAAGCCGCGGTGGCCCGGGTGGGACATCGAAGCGCACATGTCGCCCGGGTACGAACCGTCGTGCTCGAGCACGCGCATGCCGCTCGCCGCATAGAACGAGCGCAGCTGCGCGAAGTAGCCCTCCCCCCACGCGCTGCACAGGCAGGGGGAATTGCCGAAGTAGGCCTTGCCGGGCTTCAAGGTCTCGCGGTCGAGGACATCGTGCTCCGGCGCGACGGCGCGGCTCGCGAGCAGCGAGTATGTGCCCAGTTCGACGCCGCGCTCGCGCGCATAGGCGACGAGCTCCTGCGCGCGCGCGAGGTTCTCGCCCGAGCGATTCTCGACATCGAAGCCCGAGCCGAAAGAGAGGATCGCCATCTCGAAGCCGACGGCGGCGCACTGTTCGAGTGCGAGCTTCACCGCCTCGGTGCGCGCGTCGCGGATGTGCATCATCAGCGGATTCTCGGTCACCCACGGGGCCAGCGTGCGGTACATGCGGCGCTGCGCGAGCCCGTTGCGCTCGCGGTCCGAGCCGTCGAACACGAGCTCGTGCACGCGGTAGCTCTCGAAGCTCCCAGCCGGTGCGATGCGCGCGCTCGGGCCGACCGGGTAGGTCGAGACGAGCAGGCACGGCGTGTGGAGCGCATAGCTGACCTGCGTCGTGTAGCCGCGATCGGGCAGCCAGCGGGTCGTCACATCCGCCGACACATTCGACATGCCGTGGAACGCGAAGTCGCTCTCCACATGCAGGTCGGGGCGCCGCCAATGTTCCTGCGGCTCGACCGTACCTTCCGCCTCGACGAAGGCGAGGCGCTCGACATCGAGTGAGTCGAGCTGCACCGCGCTCGCTCCGCGATTGCGCAGCGTCACGCTCTTCGAGACGAGCGGCAGCCCGTCGTAGAGGTCGTAGTGCACCTCGAGCTCGACATCCCCGGAAAATGCGAATGTCAGGCGCTTGCCGGGCGGAGGCCACGGCAGGTCCGAGGCGTGGCGCAGGCGTTTCCACTCCAAGCGCG
>VGYZ01000065.1 GCA_016872795.1 Planctomycetota bacterium | reverse complement strand
GGCGAGGCGCTCGGGCACGAGGTCCATCATCGCGATCCACGAGTCCGTGCCCGCAATCCCGCCGCACATGTTGGGCAGCTCGACCACCTTCGCCCCCGTGGCCTCCGCGACGCGCGCCACGAAGTCGTTCTTCGACCACAGGGCCGTCGCGATCACCGTGCACTGCTCGCGCTTCATGCTCTCGATCACCTGCGCCAGATGGTTGGGCGTCGGCTGGATGCCAGGCTTGACCTCGAGGTTGGCGACGATCTGGAAGCCATAGACCTCGGCAAGGTAGTTGAACTCCTGATGGTAGACGACGAACTTGCGTCCCCTCCACTCACGCGCGAACTCGAGCCAGCGCTTCTCGGCCCGCTCGAGGCGCGCGAGATAGGCGTCGCGCCGTGTCTCGAACTCCGCCTTCCACTCGGGCGCGGCGACGCTCAGGCCCTCCGCGATGCGCAGCGCAAAGTGCCGCCCCGCGCGCGGGTCGATGTTCATGTGCGGGTTGCCCTGCGGATGCAGGTCGCCGCCTTGGCGCGTGAGCACCGCGGGCACTTGGATCGGCTGCCAGCCATCCGAGGCGTTGATGAAGCCCTTGCCGCCCGGTCGCACCTGCGGGTTGCCGCAGCCCTCCAGCAAAGCCGGGATGAACCCCATCTCCATCGAGAGGCCCACCTGCACCAAGATGTCAGCCTTGGAGAGAGCGACCAGGTGGCTCGGCCTTGAAATGACATTGTGCAGGTTCTCCTTGCCACGCGCGATCGAGGTCACTTCCACGCGCTCGCCACCGACCTCGCGCACGATATCGGCGAGGTCGGGGATGGTGGTCACGACCTTGAGCTTCGCTCCCGGCTCGCGCTCGCCCGCTACGGTAGGAAGCGCAGCGAGGGCGAGCGCGAAGGCGAGCGCGGCGAATTGCAGGAGCCGACCCATGCGAACATGGCGCAGCTTACCAGTTCACGCCGTGGCCGTGGGCGCCGAGGATCGTGGTGTACTGCACGAGGAACTTGGAGCCCGAGCCGTCGACATCCGAGTCGCTGGCGCCGAGCACGAAGCGCAGGCGGTGAAACTCGGAGAACAGGCGCGTGTAGTAGACCTCGAGCTCCGAGCGCTCGTCGCCGACCACCTCCGCCGAGCTGAACTGCGCACCGACGGCGTTGAAGCGGTCCCAGGCGTAGTCGCCGTAGGCGTAGAAGCCCGTGAGCGAGTCGTCGACCACCGTGTAGTCCGCGGGATTCGCGTCGTCGGCGCCGGTCAGCTCTGCGCCGACATCGCCCGTGTTGAACAGCATCTCGCCGCCGAAGGTCCACGAGTCGATGCCCGTCTCCCCCACCCAGCCGTAGGTGGCGTCGAGGCCCCACACCGTGTTCGACAAGTCCGCGCCGATCGCTCCGTCGTCGAGACCGAGCTCGTAGCTCGGCAGCAGGCGCGCCGAGGCGCCGAGCTGCAGCGTGCCGCGCTCGCCCACCTCCGTGAAGCCCGTTAGGCGCGCGGTGTAGCTGAAGTCGTCCTCGCGCTTGGTGCCCTCGACGACGGAGGCGAACGGGGTGTTCGCCGGGTCGGCATCTTCATCGCCCTCCCCGAGCAGGCTCGCGAAGGCACCGAGCGACCAGCGCACGACCGTGGCGTCGCCGAGTGTCGTCCACGAGTCCCACTGCAGGCCGTCGCCGCCGAGCTCCGCACCCAGGTACTCACGCAGCACGAGCGGTCGCTCGTAGGTGCGCAGGTCGTGCACGTGGGTCTGCATCTGCTTGCCGAAGTCGACGAAGAAGCGGCCGGCGCGCACCACATTCTTGTTGCCGAAGCCCGTGTAGTGCACGGCCGCTTCCTCGACGCCGATGCCCTCGTCCTCGGCCACAGCCGTAAAGTAAGCCCACGCGTTGGGGTCGACCCAGGCGTTGCCGCCGATCTCGAAGGTGCGCAAAAACACATCCGCGCCATCCGCCCCGTTCTCCGCCTCGGACACCTGTCCCGTGGCATCGATGATGAAGGAAAAGGCTGGGTTGAAGTCGTTGGTGAAGCGCGTGACCTGTCCGCTCGACACGCGGCGTCCGAGGGTAGGCATGCCGGGCGTGACGAAGGTGGTACCCTGCGAGTTGGGCTGGCCAGCGGCCTGCGAAGCAGGCATCGTCAGCGGCCCGGGGCCAACGAGGTTCGACGGCGGCGGCAGGTTGTCCTTGCCGGCGGCGGGGTTGTCGTTCTGGGCGAGAGCGAGGGGCGCGAGAAAGAGCGCCGCAGCGAAACGGATCGCGCTGGTGGGGTTCATTAGGGTTCGGGAGAGGATGGCGGTCAAATAGAGGACAGGGTGCCCGGATTGGAAGGCACCGCTATGGCAGGAATGCTTCCCGCTCCCCCGAGGGCTGTTCCCAGAAAAAGAGATCAAGGCCCCGGACGGACATCTCGAGGCGCGTCCCCCAACTTCGGCGCCGCAGGTGACGAGGCCATGCAAGGTTGCGGGCGGGCGACCCTCAGGTCGCCCGCCCGCAATTGGGGAGTGTCAGCTGCCAATCGGACGAGCCCGCAGGGGCCCGGCGAGATCAGTTCAGCGTCTTGCCCGTCGACGGGCAGACCTTCTGCTCACCCGAGCACTCGGTCTTGGCCTCGCACGCGGCGGCCTTTTCGGACGTGCAGGACTCGGCCTTCTTCGACGCGCAGCAATCGGCCTTCGGCGCGTTGGCATCGCCCGTCGAGGTGTTGGTCGTGTTCTTGCAGGCGGCGAGGGCGGCGACGAGCGCCACGCCCAGGATGATGTTCTTCATGCGATTGGGTTCTCCTTGGATGACACGGGGATGGATCGGGCTCCGCGCGGAGCCCGCTGGTCCCAGGGCTGTTGGCCCCTGCCAGTGGGTCGAGCCAGCGTCTTTCGGCTAGCAGGTACGCGTTAGCTTAGGCGGACCTCCGACCAGCACCATGTTCGGGCTCAGAAAATGAGCCTACGCCGCGCGGCGTACACCGACATAAGTTCAATCCTGATAATAGGTTAGACGCGCCACACGAGCCCTGCTCGCGGCCTTGGGCGCCCGGGCGTGCCGCCACCTCCCGAGTCGAGTGGCGAAAAATCCGAGCCCCCTGCCGCACGGGCCTCCAGAGCGCTCCCGCGGAGCGTCGATGTCGGAGGACGCTCCCTCATGCACCGGCCGTTCCATCGCTGCGCCCGTTCGGGCATGACTTTGATCGAGGTCACCATCGCCATGGGCGTGCTCACGGTCGCCGTGTTCCTGTTCACGGGCGTGGTCGCCTCGTCGTCGCGCATCGGTTCCGAGAAGCGCCAGCAGAGCGTCGCCGCCCACGCCGCGCGCAGCATCCTCGAGCGCCTGCGCGGGGCTGCGTTCGCGAGCGTCTGGACGAACTACAACGCCCAGCCGCTCGACGATCCGCTCGGCCCGGGCTCGGCGGCGGGGGCGAACTTCGCCGTTCCCGGCCTCGACCCGCGCCCCGACGACCCCGACGGCTTCGTCGGCCGCATCTCGCTGCCCGAGCAGCTCGGAGCACTGCGCGAGGACGCCAACGACCCCGCGCTCGGCCTGCCGCGCGACCTCGACGGCGACAGCATCGTCGACGAAGAGGACCACCGCGGCGACTACCGCATCCTGCCGGTCAAGGTCGAGATCGCGTGGCAGAGTCCGCTCGGTCCCCGGCGCATCGAGATGTTCACGATGCTCGCGCCCACGGAGGACTAGCCCATGGCAGCGCACGCGCGCCGCCGCGGCGGCTTCACCCTGCTCGAGACGCTGATCGCGCTCACCGTGGTCGGGCTCGTGCTCGGCAACATCGTGATGGTCACGCGCTCGACCAGCGACGCCTACGACGAGGAGATGTCGAAGGCGAGCCTCGAGCTGCAACTCGACCAGACCCTCGACCGCATCGCGCTGGCGCTGATGGCCGCGAGCGCTTCGTCCCTGCAGCCGCTGGTGGCGACGCCCGCGTTCCACTCGACGCTCTCCTACTCCCAGAGCCTCGGCGTGCAGGACGGCGTCGTCGTGCACGGGGCCCCCGAGCGCATCTCCCTGCGCATCGAGAACGGCGAAGTCGTGTGGATCGAGCGCCCCGACGAGCCCGGCGAGCGCATGGCCACATGGACGCGCTCCGTGCGCGAGCTTCTCGAAGGCGAGCTGCCCAACGGCATCGACGACAACCACAACGGGCTCGTCGACGAGAGCGGACTCGCGTTCGTGATCGACGCGGGACTCGTGCGCGTGCTGTTGACGCTCGAACGCGAGGGCGCCGGCGACCGACGCCTGACCTACACGCGCGAATCGCTGGTTCGCTGCCGCAATTCCTGAACGAGGAACTCACCTTGACCAAGCGCCTACACCCTCTCGCCCCTTGCTCCCGCCGCGGCGGCGTGCTCGTCGCCACGCTCGTGGCCGTCCTCGCGGTCGGCGGACTGAGCGTGTGCCTGCTCGAGCTCGACTCGACGCGCCTGCGCCGTCAGGTCGCGAGCATCGACAACAAGCGCGCCTTCAACCTCGCGGAGGCTGGACTCGCGGAAGGCCGCTTCGCGGTCGAGACGGGCCACACGGGCACGATCGGCAGCGCGGCCGCGCCCGCACGCTTCGGCGACGGACTGTTCTGGGTCACTGCCACCGAGATCGCGCCCAATGTGATCGGCCTCGAGAGCACGGGCATGGCGGGCACGGGCCGCGCGACGCTCTCGCTCGTCGTGCGCCGCACGAGCCGCGATGTGGCGGCGCTCGGCGTGTTCGGCTCGCAGCGGGTGCTGCTCGGCCGCCGCGCGCGCGTCGATGCCTACGACTCGCTGGGCGCACGCGGCGCTCCGAAGCTGCCCGAGCGCTTCGATCCGGCGACCGGCACCGCCGTCGAGCTGCGCAGCAACGGCGACATCGAGCTCGGCGAGGACGCGCGCGTGTTCGGCGATGCGATCCCGGGGCCGGATGGCAGCGTCGAGCTTCAAGACGATGCACTCGTGACGGGCTCGACCTCTCCCGCGCCGCTCGAAGCCGAGCTCGCGGTGATCGAGCCGCTCGAACTCGAGGCCGGTGGCGACCTCGTGCACGCGAACGGCGCGCGCCGCGTGATCGCGGGCGACGGCAAGGCGTACGGCGAGATCCGCGTCGGCAAGAACTCGACGCTCGTGCTGCGCGGACCGCTCCAACTCTCCACGGCGCGCCTGCGCGTCTTGGACAAGGGCAAGCTCGAAATCGACTGCGCATCCGGTCCGGTCGAGCTGCATGTCACCGACTGGCTCGACCTGCACAACGGCTCCAAGCTCGCGTTCCCCGACGAGGACACGCGCGGCCTGCGCCTGCTCGTGTCCGCCACGGGCTCGCGCGATCGCGATGGCGACGGCGCGGTCGATCCGCCGGTGCGCTTCCTCGCCGACGGGACCTTCTTCGGCTCGCTGTACGCGCCCGCCGCGCGCCTTGCGCTGCCGCGCGGATTCCAGCTCTACGGCGCCGCCGCCGCGGGCATCCTGCAACTCGACGACGACGCGCAGGTCCACTTCGACATCGCGCTGCACGGCGCCGATCCGTCGGCGAGCATCACGATCGAACCGCTGGCCTGGAAGGTGGTCGAGATCCCGCGCGAGATCGCGCGCGACCTCGGCGAGGACCCGTTCGCGGCGCTCGACGTCCCCAAGGACGAGCTCAAGCCGCCCGCGCAGGCCTACGAGGCAGCGGAGTACGAGCTCGAGGTGAAGTACATGGACGAGGCGGGCGTCGAACGCAAGTTCAAGGGCCGCGAGCGCGACTTCGACTGGAGGCTCGCCAAGGAAGTGCGCAAGCTGCGGCGGCGCGAGGAGAAGGACGACTAGCGTGCTCGCTTCGCTGACTCTCGCCGCGCTCTCGCTGGTCTGCCAAGTCGGGCGTGCGAGCGCGTCCGAGCTGCGCGCCGAGCTCGGTGCGCTCGCGTTGCGCGAGGCGCCGCGCGCGGAGCTCGAAGCGGGCTTGCAGCGCATCGGCCGTGATGGCGCGCTCGCGGATGTGGAGCTCGCGGTCCTGCTCGCCGCACGGATCGACGAGCCGCTGCTCGATGACCAGACGCCGCGCGGGGCGCAGTTGCTGCGCGCAGCGGCAGCGCGCCTGTTCGAGCGTCACGCCCTCAAGCTGCCCCGCCTCGGCGCACTGCTCGGTGAGCGCGCGAATCCGTGGCGCGCGGCACTGCTCGCGGCGGTGGGCGACAGTCGCACGCCCGAGGCGGTCGCGCGTCTGGGCGAATGGCTAGCGCAGGGCGGCGAAGACACGCGCGAGACGGTGGCGGCCCTCGCCCATGCGGCCCGCGGGATGCACGGTCCGTTCGACGAGCGCGCCACTCGCGCGGTGCGCTCGCTGCTCGATCGCCCCGGACGCGCGGGACATCGCGAGGCCGTGCTGTGCGTGGGCTGGCTCGAAGACGAGCAGGCGATCGACGCGTTGCTCGACCTCTTGCGCGGCTCCCATGCGGGCCTCGCCAAGGACGCGCAGTGGTCGCTCGAGCGGATCACCGGTGCGCGACTGGGCAGCCAAGCACCGGCGTGGCGTCGCTGGCTGAGCGAGGAGCGCGAGTGGCGACTCGAGGTGCTGCCCGTTGCTCTCGACGAGTTGCTCGAGAGCGATGCGGCCGTGCAGGCGCGCGCGCTCAACGAAATCGCCCGCCACCGCTTTCCGCGCCATGAGATCGCGGAACGTCTCTCGAACCGCCTCGCGGCACTAGACGGGGACATCTTCGTGTGTGCCTGCGCCGCGCTCGGGGACATGGGCTCCGCCGCCGCGCTCGAAGCGCTGCGAGCGGTGAGCGCGCAGGAGCGGAGCGAGGGGGAGCGGCACTCCGCGACGGCCGCGCTCGCCCGCGTCGGCGAAGCGCCGTCCCGGCGCTGAGAAACGGCCCCGCGGGGTCTCAAGCGCGCAGGCAGGCGCGTCGACATTCCTCGACGTGCAGACCTCCCCGCATCCCCGCCGCCGCATTCGGCTCGTCAGGCCGCGCCTCCAGCTGCGGTTGATGGGTGCGTTCTTCGGCCTGAGCCTGCTCGCTCTCACGCTGCAGTACCTCGTATTCCAGCGGCTGCTCGCCGACGCCGCCACCGCGCTGCCCAACGACGGCGCCCTGCTGCTCACCCAGACCAATGCGCGCCTCGCGACGGTGTTCCTCGTCAGCGTGGCGCTGCTCTTGCCAGCCACCTTCGCGGTCGGCTTGCTCGTGACTCATCGCCTGATCGGGCCGATCTATCGCTTCGAGGCGTACCTGCGACAGGTGATCGCGAAGCAGACGCGCGAGCCCTGCCGCATCCGCAAGGGTGACGAGCTGCAGGATCTGTGCGACCTGATCAACGCCGCGACGGAGCCCGTGCGCACCGCCAGCGCAGATCCGCAGGCGCGCCGCGAGGCGGCTTAGGAGTCGCGCGGCCATGCAGCTGCGCACGCGACTTGCGCTGATCGTCGCGCTGGTGGTCGCGGTCTATGCGCTCGGCGATCTCGCGCTGCAACGCCTCTTGCTCTTGCCGCGCTTCGAAGAGCTCGAACGCGCCGAGGCAGCGACGGATGTGCTGCGTGTCGAGCGCGCGCTGAGTGCGGAGATCGCAGCGCTCGACGCTCGCTGCTCCGAGTGGGCCGCCTGGGACGGCGCCAACCAGTTCGTGGCCGGCGCACCGGCGCAGGGCGACTTCCGCGCCCATCACCTCTCCCCCGAGCGCTTGCGGGCCTCGCGCATCGAGCTGCTCTATCTCGTGGCTGCCGATGGCCGCGTCGTCTTCGGGGATGTTCGCGATCCGTCCAGCGGCGAGAGCGTGCGACTGCCGGAGCTCGACTTCGAGCAGCTGAGCGTCGGCCACCCGTTCCTCGCGCAGGACCGCGTCACTCCGACGCAGGGGCTCGCGCTCACCGCGCGCGGACCGCTGCTCGTGGCGTCGCGCGCGTTCGAAGGTCCGCAGGGCGGGACCGTGATCCTCGGTCGCATGGTCGCGGACGAGTTGCTCGCCCTGCTGCGCGAGCGCACCGAGGTCGACTTCGATCTGTTGCCCATCGAGCTCGCGTCGCGGCAAGTCGCGAGCGAGCTCATGGCGAGCATCACGGCCTCCGCGGATCCCGTCGTGCGCTCCCGCGACGAGCAGACCCTCGATGGCTGGGCCGCGATCGACGACCTGCGCGGCCGCCCCGCCTTGCTCGTGCAGGCGCGCCTCCCGCGTTCGATTTCCGCGGGCGGACGCGATGCGTTGCGCTACGCGCTCATCTCCACGGTCGCCGCGGGTCTGCTGTTGCTCGTCGTCCTGCTCACCGTGCTCCGCCGTACCGTGGTCGATCCGCTCGCAACTCTCACGCGTCACGCGGTCGCGATCGGACGGACCGACGACTACGCGCGCGCCGTGGCGCTCGAGCGCGGCGACGAGATCGGAACACTGTCGCGCGAGTTCGAGCGCATGATGCACAAGCTCGAAGCGTCGCGCTCAGAACTCGTGACCACCGCTCGCGCCGCTGGCATGTCGGAGATCGCCACCGGGATCCTGCACAATGTCGGCAATGTCCTGAACAGCGTCAATGTCTCGGCGGAGCTCGTCGAGGCCCGCCTGCGCGACTCGCGCCTGCACAAGCTCGAGCGCCTCTCGGAGTTCGTCCGCGCACAGGGCGAACGCTTCGGAGAGTTCGTGGCGAGCGATCCGCGCGGCCGCCACTTCGCTCCGTTCCTGCTCGAGGTGGCCGACGGGCTCAAGGAAGAGCACGCCGAGCTCGCGCGCGAGGTTCGCTCGCTCGCTCAGGGTGTCGAGCACATCGGGCAGCTGGTCGCGGCGCAGCAGGACTTCGCCCGCCGCAGCGAGCTGCGCGAGCAGGTCGAGCTCGGCACGCTGGTCGACATGGCGTGGGACATCGTCGCGCGCTCTTCGAGCGGACCGCTCCCGCAGTTGCGGCTTGAAATCGCCGACCTCGGCCGCGTCCCCGTCGACCGCCACAAGCTGGTGCAGGTGCTCGTCAACCTGCTGAAGAACGCGCGCGAGTCGATCGCGGAAGCAGGGCGCGTGCCCGGAGAGGTGCGCGTGCACATCGCAGGCCGAGGCGAGTTCGTGCGCATCGAAGTGCACGACGACGGCCTCGGCATCCCGCCGGAGAATGTCGCGCGGCTCTTCCGCCACGGCTTCACGACCAAGACCGACGGCAACGGCATCGGCCTGCACTCCTGCGCCAACGCTGCGACCGAGATGGGCGGCACGCTCCACGCCCAGAGCGCAGGCGTCGGGCACGGTGCCTGCTTCGTCCTCGACCTGCCGCTCTCCGCGCGCGCGGCCGCCTGAACCAGAACTTCCCATGACACACACGCCCCGGCCCCGCATCCTGCTCGTCGACGACAACGCTGCGATCCACGAGGACTTCCGCAAGGTGCTCGCGCGGGCGAGCGAAGCGCACAGCGAGCGCCCAAGCTCCAGTGAAGCCGCGCTGTTTGGCGAGCCTGCGCCGGCGCAGGCGCCGCAGGAGCCGGTTGCGGAGTGCGAGTACGAGCTCGACGACGCGCTGCAGGGCGAAGAGGCCGTCGAAAAGGTGCGCGAGGCGTACGAGAGTCGCCGACCGTTCGCGATGGCCTTCCTCGATGTGCGCATGCCGCCGGGCATCGACGGCATCGAGACGGCGCGCCGCCTGTGGGAAGTGGACCCCGACCTCCAGATCGTGCTGTGCACGGCCTACTCCGACTACACATGGCACGAGACGGTCGCGGCGCTCGGCCGCACGGATCGGCTGCTGATCCTGAAAAAGCCCTTCGACACGGTCGAGGCCTGCCAGCTCGCGGCAGCGCTCACGGAGAAGCGTGCGTCGCTGCAGCGCGAACGCGAGAACCTCGCCGCAGCGCGTGGTGCGGAACTCGAGGCGCGAGCCTACGCCGCGTCGCTCGAGACGATGAACCGCGCGCTGCAGTCGTCGTGGGCCCAGTCCGACAGTGAGCTGAAGCGGCGCAACTTGTTCCTGCAGCGACTCGCGTCCGAGGTGCTCGCCCCGGCCCAGCGCCTCTTGCTCGAGCGCCTGGACTTGGATGGCCTCGCCAGCGGCGAGCGCAGCGCAAACCTCGGCCTGGAGCGCTTGCTCGACCCCGCCATCGCGGTGGTGAGCGCGATCGCCTCCGTCCTGGAGCTCTCGGCGATCGAGGCCGGATCTGCGCGCGCGGAGAGCATGCCTTGCGCCGTGGGTTCGCTCGTGGAACGAGTGGCGAGCACGGCGTCGCGGTGCTCGCGCACGCGCGTGCGGTCGAGCATCGGCCCCGGCGTGCCCGCGACGATCCTCTCGGACTCAGCGCGCATCGAGAGCATTCTCGACGAGCTCGTCGCCAACGCCGTGCGTCACTGCGAGCAGGGACAAGTCGAGATCGATGTCGCCCTCGACATACAGCCGGGAATGCTGTCCGTGACCGTGCAGGACGACGGTGTGGGGCTCTCGCGTGATGCCGAGGCGCACCTGTTCGAGCCCTTCCACGCGGTCAACGGAGAGCGTGCTGGACTCGGGCTGGCGCTCGCCCGTCGCACCGCGACATTGCTCGGTGGTGAACTCGCTTACGAGCCGCATGAGGAGCGTGGAGCGCGCTTCCGCTTGCGTCTTCCGACGCACTCGGGCGTCTGAGCGCGCTCAGGCCGCGCGCGCGGCCTCGAATCCGCGCTCGAGCAGCCCGAGCGCGCGCTCCGGCGGCACCGGCGGGCTGAACAGGTAGCCCTGCACTTCATCGCACTGCAGCACGCGCAGGAACGCGAGCTGCGAGGCGGTCTCGACGCCTTCGGCGACGACGCCGAGCTTCAGGCTCTTCGCCATCAGCAGGATCGAGGTCACGATCGCCGCGTCGTCGGGATTCGTGGTCGACTCGCGGATGAAGCTCTGGTCGATCTTCAGGGCGTCGATCGGGAAGCGCTTCAAGTAGGCAAGCGAGGAGTAGCCCGTGCCGAAGTCATCGATCGAGAGGTGCACACCCGCGGCCTTGAGGCGCGCGAGCGTCTCGACCGCCGCACCCGCATCGCGCATGACGGTGCTCTCGGTGAGCTCGAGCTCGAGCCAGTCGGCGGCGAGCCCGCTCGAAGCGAGCGCATCGCGCACGACCTGCGGCAGGTTCGGCTGCGTGAACTGCACCGTCGAGAGGTTCACCGCCATGCGCACGGGCGTCGCGCCCGCGTCTTGCCAGGCCTTGGCTTGACGGCACGCCTCGCGCAGCACCCACTCGCCGATCGGCACGATCAGACCGGTTTCTTCCGCGAGCGGAATGAACTGAGCGGGAGACACGAAGCCGAGATCGGGGTGCTTCCAGCGCAGCAGCGCCTCGAAGCCGACGATGCGCTCGCCGTCCACGGCGACGCGCGGCTGGTAGTACAGGCACAGCTCGTTGCGCTCGAGCGCGCGCCGCAGGCTCGTCTCGAGCGTCAAACGCTCGAACGCACGCGCGTCGAGCTCGGCCGAGTAGAACTTCAGCGCGCCGTGTCCCGACTGGCGCGCGCAAAAGGACGCGGTCTCCGCGCGGCGCACGAGCTCGTCGACGGCGTTGTGATCGGTGGGATAACCGGCGATGCCGATCGCGGCCGGAACGCACAGCTCGTGGCCCGAGACCGTGAAGGGCTTGGCGAATGTGTCGAGAATGCGCGTGGCGACCTTCGCGGCGTCGTGGATGCGCGCGAGGTCGGGCAGCAGCACATTGAAGTGCTCGCCGGATCGCGCGACGACGCACGCCTCGCGCAGCGCGTCGATGCGGCCCACGGTGTCGCCATCGCGCGTCGCCTCGCGGATGCGCTGCGCGATGCCATCGAGCAGCGCGTCGGCCGCGTCCGTGGAGAGTGCGTTGGCCGTCAGAGCGCTCACGCGCTGCACATCGATGTGCAGGAGCGCCACATGCTGGCCCGTGCGCGCCGCGATTCGCACGGCGTGCTCGGCCTGCGCGAGGAAGCTCGCGCTCTCGTCGGCTTGCTGAGCGACGCTCCACATCGAACCGCCGACCCGCGGCCGGTCGACATGGACCTCCTCGACCATGCCCGTGACACGCAGCGACGCTCCATCGGCGCCGCTGAAGGCCTGCGCCACATGGCGGACGCGAACCCCGCTGGGGGTCGCGTGCTCGAACGCGGCGATTTCGCCGTCGCGCGCGCAGTCTTGGAACCACTTCGAGGCGCGTTCGCGCTCGCACTCCGGCAGGCTCGCGATGGCGGCGTGGAGGTCGGTGGGCAGGCGACGGTCGTCGATGCCGAGCAGCGTGCCGAACTCGGGCGAACACCAGAAGGAGCCCGTCGCGAGGTCGAGCTCCCAGAAACCGACTTCGCTGTCGCCGCGCAGCAACGCCAGCTGGCGTTGGGCGCGATGGTGCTCGCAAAGCTCGAGCCACTTGCGCATGGCAGCGTCGAGCGCGAGCGCGGCGAAGGTGGCGGGCGAGGTCCGATCGAGGACCGCGTGCGCACCGCTGTGGGCGCTGGTCGCGGTCACCAGGGTGTCCGCCGAATCCACCAGCAGGATGAGCTGCTCGCGCGCCGGGCAGGCGCCTTGGAGCGTCGCGAGCAGTTCGAGGTCGATGGCGAGCAGGTCGGGCGCAGTGGCGCGAGCCTCTTCGAGCGAGGTGAAGCGCTCGACGCGCGCCGCGGTCCCCGCCGGCGGTTGGAAGGTCTTGGAGACGACCGCGATCAGGGCGTGGGCGATGGAGTCGTCGGGGTGACGCATGGGGGGACCGCCTCGGGGGTGTGACCGCGGTACATTGGCCTTGGATCGGGCCTACGAGTTCGGATTCTGGAGCCGGGCCTGCAATTTCTGCGCGCGGGCGGGCGCTACGGGCGCGCGGGCTGCGCCGGCGCGACCGGGGGGCCGATTCCGGGCCGTCGACTTCTGAACATCGACTCTGGACGCCGACCCTAGGATGTCGGCCCCCGAGCGCCCACCACCCCGCCCCCCGACCCGGGTGGAGGCTTGCACAATCAGTTCCATCAACTAATCTGCATTCCATGATAGGTCTGACCGGCACCTCGCGGCTCCTCAAGGCCCTCGCGGACGACACGCGCCTGCGCATCCTGCACCTGCTCGCACAGGAAGAGCTCTCGGGCTCCGACCTGATGGAGGTGCTCAACATGGGCCAGAGCCGGGTCTCGACACACCTCAACCTGCTCAAGGAGGTCGGGCTGGTGAACGACCGCCGCGAGGGACGGCGCACGCTCCACTCAATCGCTCCCGGCCCCGCCGCCGCGCTGCTCCAGCAGGTGCTCGTCGACAACGCCGAGAGCCCCGAGTTCGCCTCCGACCTCGCCGGCCTGCAGGTGCTGCGCGAAGCGCGCGCCGCCCAGAAGCGCCGCTACTTCGATCGCGTCGCGGCGAGCTTCGGCGAGCAGTTGCTGCCAGGCCGCACGTGGGAAGGCCTCGCGCGCGGACTCGCGCGCCTGTGCCCGCGCACGCGCTACGCGGACCTCGGCATCGGCGACGGCATGCTGACGCTGATCCTCGCGGAGACGGCGGAGAGAGTGACCGCGGTCGATATCTCGCCCGAGATGTTGAGCGCGCTGCGCACGCGCGCGAAGGCGCAGGGCATCGCCAACATCGAGACCGTCGAAGGCGAGCTCGAGGATCTGCCGCTGAGCGATGCGTCGCACGATGTGGTCGTGATGAGCCAAGCGTTGCACCACGCGGCGGATCCGGACAAGGCGCTCGCCGAGGCCGCGCGCGTGCTGGTGCCCGGCGGCGCGCTGCTGATCCTCGACCTGCTCGCTCACAACGAGGACTGGGTGCGCGAGAAGCTCCAGCATGTCCAGCTCGGCTTCACCGAGGCCGACCTCGGCGCGCGCCTGCGCGGCGCGGGCTTCACGCACATCTCGGTGACGCGCGCCGCGCGCGATCCGCAGCCGCCCCACTTCATGACGCTCGTCGCCAGCGCACGCCGCGGACGCTGAGAGAGCGCGCGATGACACTCTCCTTTCGCGAGGCCCTGCGCCAGCGCGTTTTGTTCCTCGACGGCGCGATGGGCACGCAGATCCACGCCGCGAACCTCGAGCTCGAGCGCGACTTCCTCGGCCTCGAGAACTGCAGCGAGGTCGTCAACCTCACGCGCCCCGACGTGATCGGCTCGATCCACGAGCGCTACTACGCTGCCGGTTGCGATGCCGTCGAGACCAACACATTCGGCGGCATGGCGCACGTGCTCGCGGAGTTCGGGCTCGAGGCGCGCGCCCGCGAGATCAACGCCACGGCCACGCGCATCGCGCGCTCGGCCGCGGCGAAGTTCTCCACGCCAGAGCGGCCACGCTTCGTACTCGGCTCGATGGGACCGGGCACGAAGCTCGCCACGCTCGGTCACGCGGACTTCGACATGCTGCGCGCCTCCTACCATGTGCAGGCGGAAGGCCTGATCGAGGGCGGCGTCGACGCGTTCTTGCTCGAGACATGTCAGGATCCGCTGCAGATCAAGGCCGCGTTGTCAGCCGTGCGCGCGGCGCAAAGAGAGGCGCGCACAGACCTTCCGGTGATCGTGAGCGTCACCATGGAAGTGACCGGCACGATGCTGGTGGGCACGGAGATGGCCGCCGCGATCGCGCTGCTCGATCCGTTCGACATCGACATGCTCGGACTCAACTGCGCGACCGGTCCGCGCGAGATGAGCGAGCACATCCGCTTGCTCGGGCAGACCTGCCGCAAGCCGATCTGCGTCTATCCGAACGCGGGCCTCCCCCACTTGGTCGACGGCCACCCGCACTATCCGCTGACGCCGGCGGAGCTCTCAGACTGGCTCGTGCGCTTCATCGAGGAGGATGGCGTGAGCATGGTCGGCGGCTGCTGCGGCACGACGCCCGAGCACTTGGCGCAGGTGATTCGCGCGGTCGGCGTGCGCAAGCCGCTCGCGCGCAAGCCGAGCTTCCAGCCGGCCGTGACGAGCACCTACTCGGCGGTCTCGCTGCTGCAGGAGCGCTCGGTGCTGTATGTCGGCGAGCGCTCGAACGCCAACGGATCCAAGGCGTTCCGTGAGCACTTGCTCGCTGGAAACATCGACGCCCAAGTGGAAATGGGGCGCGAGCAGGCGCGGGAGGGAAGCCACTTGCTCGACCTCTGCACCGCGTACGTCGGTCGCGACGAGGTGGCGGACATGACCAAAGCCGTGGCGCGCTACCGCACGGAAGTGCCCGCGCCGCTCATGATCGACTCCACCGAAGCGCCGGTGATCGACGCCGCGCTCAAGCTCTGCGGCGGCCGCTGCATCATCAACTCGATCAACCTCGAAGAGGGCGTCGAGCGCGCGGAGAAGGTGCTCGCCATCGCCAAGGAGCACGGCGCGGCGCTGATCGCGCTCACCATCGACGAGCAGGGCATGGCGAAGACCGCCGAAGACAAGCTGCGCATCGCGCGCCGCCTGTATCGGCTGTGCGTCGAGGACTGGAAGCTGCGCCCCGAAGACCTGCTCTTCGATGTGCTGACATTCACGATCGCGACCGGCAACGAAGAAGATCGCCGCCTCGGCCTCGAGACGCTCGAGGGCATCGCCAAGGTGCGCGAGTACCTGCCCGGCGTTGGCACGCTGCTCGGCGTCTCGAACATCTCGTTCGGCCTCAACGCGGCCGCGCGCCATGTGTTGAACAGCGTGTTTCTGCATCACGCGCAGGAAGCGGGCCTCACCTCGGCCATCCTGCACTCGGCGCGCATCGTGCCTCTGCACCGCATCGACCCGCGCGCGCGCTCAGTCGCCGAGGACCTGATCTTCGACCGCCGCCGCGAGGGCTACGACCCGCTGCAGGAATTCCTCAAGCTCTTCGAGGGCGCGCAAGTCGCCGCGAAGAAGGAGCGCGCGGTGCCCGCGGATCTGTGGGAGCGCCTGCGCTGGCGCATCGTCGAAGGCGAGCGCAAGGGCCTCGAGGACGACCTCGCGCTCGCGATGCAGTCGAAGAAGCCGCTCGAGATCATCAATGTCGACCTGCTCGCGGGCATGGCGACGGTCGGCGATCTCTTCGGGAAGGGCGAGATGCAGCTGCCGTTCGTGCTGCAGTCGGCGGAGACGATGAAGGCCGCGGTGAAGGTGCTCGAGCCGCACATGGAGCGCGTCGAGGGCCAGACGCGCGGCAAGCTCGTGCTCGCGACCGTGCGCGGCGATGTTCACGACATCGGCAAGAATCTCGTCGACATCATCCTCACGAACAACGGCTACACGGTCTACAACCTCGGCATCAAGCAGCCGATCCAGCACATCCTCGATGTCACGCGCGAGCACAAGCCCGACGCGATCGGAATGAGCGGACTGCTCGTGAAGAGCACCGTGGTGATGAAGGAAAACCTCGAGGAAATGAACCGGCGCGGCGTGCGCGTGCCGGTGGTGCTCGGCGGCGCGGCACTGACGCGGCGCTATGTGGAGCACGATCTGCGCAAGGTCTACGAGGGAGCGCTGTACTACGCCAAGGACGCCTTCGAGGGGCTCGCGGTGATGGAGCGCGTCGTCGCCGGCGAGGAGAAGCCCGCGGTGCGCGCGTTCCAGCGCGACTCCGACGAGCCGCTGGAGCCGGACATCCCGGTGAAGGCCGTCGCTTGCGCGGCCGCGTCCGTCGGTCGCGCCGTGGCCGAGGCTGCGCCCGCGCTGGCCGAGCGTCCCGCGCCGGAGGTGGCCGAGCCCGCGCTCGCCGCCGACGCTTTGCCGCGCAATATCACCTACCCGGTTGCGCCGTTCCTCGGTGCGCGCCTCGTCGAGTCGATCCCGCTACAGTCGATCTTCGCCTACATCAACGAGATCACGCTGTTCCAGTTTCAGTGGGGCTATCGCCGCAAGGGCAAGCCGCAGAAGGACTACGCGAAGCTGATCGACGAGACGGTGCGACCGATCCTCGTCGACCTCGCGCGGCAGTGCGCCAAGGAGAAGATCCTCCAGCCGCGCGCGGCGTACGGCTACTGGAAGTGCGTGCCCGAGGGCGACGCGCTCGTGCTGCTCGATCCCGTGGACGAGGGCCGCACCGCCGCGCGCTTCGCGTTCCCGCGCCAGCGCGGCAAGCGCAACCTGTGCATTACGGACTTCTTCCGGCGCGATGGCGTGCCGGATGTCGTCGCGTTGCAGGTGGTCACGATCGGCCAGCGCGCGAGCGACGTGGCGCGCGAGTGGTTCGCCGCCGATCGCTATCAGGACTACTTGCACCTGCACGGACTCTCGGTCGAGGCTGCCGAAGGCCTCGCCGAGTACATCCACAAGCAAGTGCGCGCCGAGCTCGGACTTTCCGGCGACGACGCGCGCGACATGAAGGAACTCTTCAAGCAGGGCTACCGCGGCTCGCGCTTCTCCTTCGGCTACCCCGCCTGCCCCAACCTCGCGGATCAGGCGCAGTTGCTCGACCTGCTCGGTGCCCACAAGCTCGGGATCACGCTCTCCGACGAGTTCCAGCTCGAGCCCGAGCAGTCCACCTCCGCGCTCATCTGCCACCACCCGAGCGCGAAGTACTTCACGATCTGAGCGCGCGGCCACGGTCGGCGACGGAGCGCCGCGCAACCGCGCGGAGTCAGAAAAAAAAGCGCCCGAACAGGTCACCGCGGCGCGCGTCACGACGCTAGCGTGTCGGCATGCTGACCCTCGCGAGCCTGCTCCTCGCAGCCCTAGCGTCCCCCACATGCGCCCTGCCGCAGTCGGAGCCCGCGGCCGTCCTCGCCCAGTGGAGCGCCGACCGCGATGCGCGCATGGCGTGGTGGCGCGAGGCACGCTTTGGGATGTTCGTCCACTTCGGGCTGTACTCGCCTGCAGGCGGAGAGTGGGACGGCAAGGTCTATCCCCAGCACTACGCCGAGTGGATCCAGCATTGGGCTGCGGTGCCTTGCCGCGAGTACGCGCGCCAGATGAAGCCGCGCTTCCAGCCGACGCCGGGCTTCGCCGATGCGTGGGCCGAGCTCGCGGCCGACGCGGGCATGCGCTACGCCGTGATGACCTCGAAGCACCACGACGGCTTCACGCTCTTCAACTCGAAGCAGCCTTACTCGCTCGCGAACGACATCGCCGGCGGCACCAACATCTCGCCCGAAGGACGCGACGCGGCTCGCGAGTTCGCCGACGCGATGCGCGCGCGCGGCCTGCGGCCGGGCTTCTACTACTCGCTGCTCGACTGGCAGCACCCCGATGCCTACGAGATGGCGCTACCGGACTACCCGAAGTCGCCGCGCGCGCGCGACCACGCGCAGTACAAGGCCTACATGCGCGGCCATGTCGAGGAGTTGCTCTCGGGCTACGGCGAGCTCGCGACGATCTGGTTCGACTACTCCGATCCGACGCGGCAGGGCGAGGCGTGGGGCGCGAGCGACCTGCTCTCGCTCCTGCGGGCGAAGCAGCCCAAGATCCTCGTCAACAACCGGCTCTACTTCGGACTCGAAAACAAGCTCGGCGACTACGGCACGCCCGAGAAGTACGTCCCGCCCACGGGCCTGCCCGGCATGGACTGGGAGGTCAACCACACGCTGAACGAGAGCTACGGCTTCAGCGCGCACGACGCGCACTGGAAGGACACCGGGACGGTCGTGCGGCTGCTGTGCGACATCGTGTCGAAGGGCGGCAACCTGCTGCTCAACATCGGGCCGGACGCGCAGGGGCGCGTGCCCGCGCAGGCGCAGCGCACGCTGCGCGGCGTCGGCGCGTGGATGAAGGTGAACGGCGAGGCGGTCTGGGGCACGCAGGCGAGCCCCTTCGTGCGGCTCCCGTGGGGGCGAGCGACGCGCAAGGGCAACACCCTGTACCTGATGGTGTTCGATTGGCCGTCGGACGATCTGCTGCGCGTGCCCGTGCAGGGTGATGTGAAGTCGATCTCCCTGCTCGGCTCGGAGGAAGCGCTGTTCGCGGTCGAGGAGAGCTCGGCGACGACGGGCCTCGCACTCGCGCTGCTCGGGGAGCCCGTCGACAAGGCGTGCTCAGTGCTGCGCGTGGAGTTCTCCGCCGAGCCGCGCGCCCTGCCGTTCGCGGTCGTTCCCGCGAGCGACGGGGCGCTGACCTTGCTGCCGCACGACGCGAATCTCTCTGGCCACTCGCTGCGCGTCGAGCAGGTCGGCGCGATCGAGGATGTGCGCTACAACCTCGGCTACTGGCTCGACGCGAGCGCCTTCGCGACATGGCCGGTGGCCGTCGAGGAGTCGGGCAGCTACCGCGTGCTCGCGGAGCTCGCCTGCAAGGACGACTCCGCCGGCTCGAAGCTGGCGCTCGCGTGCGGCGCATCCCGCCTCGAGCTCGACGTCCCCGCCACGGGCGGTTGGCAGCAGTACCGCACCGTCGAGCTCGGTGCGCTGCTCGTGCCCGCGGGTCGCGGCGAGATCACCCTGCGCGCGCTGAAGAAGACCGGCGAGGCCGTCGTCAACGTGCGCTCGCTGCGGCTCGTGCCCCGCTGAGTGCGGGTGCGTCCACGAGTCTGCTCGCCGTTGATTCGGACGAACTTGTCGGCCTTGGCTGCAAG
>VGYZ01000064.1 GCA_016872795.1 Planctomycetota bacterium | reverse complement strand
GTCGCGCGCGCTCCCAAGCGATCGGGCGCGGCTCGCTCTCGTTGAAGCGCTCGAGCGCGGCGTGGCTGCGCAGCATCCACGGTGCGGAGACGGCGAGGAAGGCGAGTGCGGTGAGCGCGGCGCGGCCGAGCGTCGCGCGCCAGCTCGAGCGCGCGCGCAGCAGCTCGAACGCGAGCAGCAGAGCGAGAAACCCCACATGCTCCGAACGCAGCAAGTTCGCGAGCCCGTGCAACGCGCCCAGCGCGAGCGCGATCGAGAGCGAGCGGCCGACGCGTGTCCAGGCGTGCAGCGCGAGCGCGGTCACGACGAGCAGCAGGTACGGAGCCTCGTTGTTCAGCGAGGTCGCGAGCTCGTACTGCCCGAACGAGAGCGCGAGCAGTGCCGCGGCTAGACCTGCGACGCGCGGCGAAGCCCATGCGCGCAGCGCAGCGAAGAAGAGGCCCACGGTCGCGCCTCCGAAGGCGCACAGGGTGAGCTTGAGGGCGGTGAAGGGCGCTCTCAGGTCGCCGCCGAGGGCCTCGATCAGAAACGCCATGCCGGGCGCACGCACGGGCAGGTCGAACTCGAAGGGCTGCCCCGTGCGCAGCGCGCTCGCCCACTGGATCCAGACCGGCGCATCGCCTTCGTAGAACACGGAGTGCGGCCAGCCCGCGCCTTCGTTCGCGAAGAGAAACGCGGCGCGCAATCCGAACGCGACCGATGCGAGCGCGAGCGCCCAGCATGTGTCCGCGAGCGTCCAGCGCGATGTCGAGGCGCTCACGCGCGAGCTCCGAGGTCGACGCCGCGCAGAGCGTGCATGCAACGCAAGTGGCCCGCGCCTTCGATCGGGCAAGTCTCGCGGTGGCACGGACCGCACGCGACTGGGACGCGCAGCACTCGCGTGCGCTTGGTGAAGTCCGCTGTGTGGCGCGGGTCCGTGGGGCCGCACACGACGACGAGCGGAGTGCCGACCGCCGCAGCGATGTGACGCGGTCCGCTGTCCGCAGTGAGTGCGAGCGACGCGCGCTCGCACAGCGCCACGAGCTCCGGCAAGCCCGCGACGGCATCGACGCAAGCGTGCGCGTCGGGCAGCGCCGCGGCGATCTCGCGCACGGACGCTTCTTCGCCTGGGCCGCAGACGAGCACGAGCGGCTCGCAATGCGAGCGCAGCGCCTCGATCCAGTGCGAGGCGGGAAACGCCTTCGCGGATCCGGGGCGTCCGCCGCAGTTCGCAAGCGTGAACTGCGCCTTTGCTCCGAGGCCGAAGCTCGCGAGGCGACGCTGGGCGTGCTCGCGAGCCGCTCGGGTCGCGGACAGTCTCGGCCGCGGGTCGCTCACGCTCGCGCCGAGCCAGTGCACCAGCTCGATGCACGATCCGCCGAAGGGCCGCGGCAAGTGGCGCGCGCCGCGACCCACCGTTCCGATGCCGACGGGCGCACCCCCGCGCTCGAGCGCGGGAACAAAGGCGTGCGTGAGCAGCCAACCGCGGGCGTCGCGGGACCAGCCGACGACGCGGCGAATGCCGGCGCGCCGCGCCGTCCATGCGCTGCGAAACGAGTTGACGAGCAGTACGGCGACATCGTGCCCGCGCCAGCTGCGAAGCTCGTGCGCATCGACGCGCGCGCAGCCCGGCAGCGCGTCTCCGAGCACTTCGAGCAAGCGCGGCTCGCCCGCCAGCGTGAGAGAGCCGCAGCGCTCGTGCAGCGCGCGCAGCGCGGGTTCCGCCATCACGAGGTCGCCGAGCCAGTCGGGCACGCGCACGAGCACGCGCTCGCCACCGCGCAGCCGCACGCTCACGCCGAGGCTCCCGCGCGCGCCTTGGCGAGAACGCGATGGGCCGCGGCGACGACGCGCGCGGGCTCGATGCCGCTCATGCAGCGGTGATGCCCGAGCGGACAGACGCGCTCCATGCACGGCGAGCACTCGAGGTCGATGCGCACGACTTCCGCGAGCTCGAGCGATGTGGCGGTGAGCTCGGGGATGTTCGGGCCCATGATCGTCACGCACGGGATGTCGAACGCGGCCGCAACCCAGCGCGGGCCCGAATCGCCGACGACGAGCAGGCGTGCGTCCGCGACGAGCGCCTTCAACTGCTCGAGGTTGCGCTCCGTCTTGCCGAGCGAAAGCGCGCCGCGCCGCGAGGCCGCACACACCGCTCCGATCAGCGGTTCCTCGCCCGGGCCGCCGCTGACGACGCTCTGCAAGCCGAGCTCGTCGTGCAGGCGATCGAGCACGGTCGCGAAGCGATCCGCGGGCCAGAGCTTCGCGGCGCCGAACGCGGCGCCGGGGCAACACACGATGTAGCCGCGCTCGAGGTCGACGCCGAGCTCGCGCAGCGTCGCGCGCTGGCGCGCGCGCAGCTCATCGCGCACTTGAAGCCTCGGGTGGATCGAGTCGGGCGTGATTCCCGCGAGTCCGGCGACATCGCGCAAGAGGTGCGCGGTCGGGATCGGAGCGCGGCGTCCGTCGCGCGCGGGCGGAACGACGGCGTGCGTGAGCAGCCAACGCCGCTGCGACAGCGCGCTGCCCATGCGCAGCGGAACGCCGGCTCGCCAAGCTCGCCACGCACTTCCGAAGGAGTTCGAGAGCAGCAGCACGGCGTCCGGCGCGAGCTCGCGCAAGAGCTGCGTTTCTTCGCGCGCTCCATGCGCGCACACATGCGCAGCGAGCGGTCCGTCGGCGATCAACGGGGCGAGGTGCTCGCGCACGAGGATGCTCGTGCGACCGATGTGCGGAGCCGCGAGCGCGGCCTCGAGCACCGGCGTCGCCAGCGCGAGGTCCCCCACCCAGTTGGGCGCGCAGATCGCGAGATGCTCGAGGCGTTCGATCATTGGCCGGTGAGGGGGTCGCGCCAGCGCGGCTCGTGCGCGGCGATGCGGGCGGCCTTCGCGAGCACGGCGCGCGCGAAGCTGCGGCGCTCATCGTGCGCAGCGATGCCGCGCGCGTCGAGATAGAGCGCGAGGAACCGCAGGCGCATATGCGCGCCGACGGCCGCGGGGCAGGAATGCTGCAGCGCGGCGAGGTCCTTGACGAACCAGCGACGGCGCGGGGCACGCTCGCGGCGGGCGCGGCCGACATCGACCAGCGCGAGGCCCGCGGAGGTCAGCAGCCAGTGCGAGAGATACAGATCCCGGTGGTACCAGCCTTGCATGTGCAGGCGCGCGACGGCGCGGGCGAGCTCGGGCACATGGAGCGCGGCGGCCCGCGGATCGTGCGCCATGAGTTCGAGCAACGACCCCGCATGCTCGAGATGCTCCATCCACATGGCGCTGCGAGCGCCGAGCGGGCCATCGTCGCACCAGCCGAGTGGGCGCGGCACGGCGAAGCCAGCGGCCGCGAGCTCGCGCAGGTTGTCGGCCTCGCGCCGCGCCACGGAGCGCGGGCGAGCGCGCAGCAGGTCGTGGAGCAGATCGCCCCACTCCCGCCGCGAGTAGCGCTTCACGACGACGGTCGGGTCGCTCGGCCAGCGAAAGGTCGCGCGGCCTGCGAGGGCGCGCAGAGGCACGGATGGGCGGGCGAGGAAGATGTCCCGCAACAAGTCGCGCGCCGCCGTGGCCGCCCCGCGCAGCTCGCGCCCGACCCACGCGCGGCCCCCAGCCGGGGTCGCGGCGGCGCTGTCGGCCACGCTCGGACGCGAGGTGGAGCCCATGGGAGCGCCATGGCACCAGCCGCGGGGCCTCCCTGCAACCGCGAAGGCTCCCGCACGCGTCGGGGGGGGGCTGCGGAGGCCTGAAATCCACTCGGGGATTCTCAAGTGACCCCGCGAAGGCTTCAATCTTTGGCCCGTGTCTGCGCGAAACCCGCGTGTAGGCCGACGCGCAACGCACGGATCTTCCTCCGAGCCCCAACCGAAACCGCCCGCGGCACGACCCGAGGCGGACCAAGACCATGTCGACCGCTCCCCACGTCAAAGCTCCGATGGACGAATTCAACCCTTTCCAAGCCATGGCCCAGCGCTTCGATGTCGCGGCCGACAAGCTCGGGCTGGACGAGGGCCTGCGCGAAGTGCTGCGCACTCCGGACAAGGAGCTCACGGTCTCCATCCCGATCACGATGGACAACGGCAAGCTGAAGGTCTTCACGGGCTACCGCGTGCAGCACAACTTCTCGCGCGGCCCGTGCAAGGGCGGCATCCGCTATGCGCCGGATGTGCACCTCGACGAAGTGCGCGCGCTGGCCGCGTGGATGACATGGAAGTGCTCGGTCGTCGATGTGCCGTTCGGCGGCGGCAAGGGCGGCGTGATCTGCGATCCGCGCCAGCTCTCGAAGGGCGAGCTCGAGCGCATCACGCGCCGCTACACGACCGGCATCATGGACCTGCTCGGTCCCGATCGCGATGTGCCCGCGCCGGATGTCAACACCAACGAGCAGACGATGGCGTGGCTGATGGACACCTGGTCGATGCACGTGCGCCGCACGGACACCGCCATCGTCACCGGCAAGCCGCTGGCGCTCGGTGGCTCGAAGGGCCGCACGGAAGCGACCGGGCGCGGCGTGATGATCGTGACGCGCGAGGCGCTGAAGAAGCTCGGCCTGCGCCCCGAGCATGCACGCGTCGTCGTGCAGGGCTCGGGCAATGTGGGCGGCATCGGCGCGATGCTGCTCGCGCGCGAAGGCATGAAGGTCGTGTCGATCAGCGACATCTACGGCGCGATCCACAACGAGAAGGGCCTCGATGTGCCCGATGTCCTCGCCTACCTCAAGCAGCACAAGAAGCTCGAGGGCTACTCGAAGGCCGAGCACATTCCGAGCGCCGCGCAGCTCGAGCTCGACTGCGATGTGCTCGTGCCGGCCGCGACCGAGAACCAACTCACCAGCAAGAACGCCGAGCGCATCAAGGCCAAGCTCGTGGTCGAGGGCGCCAACGGCCCGACGACGGTGCTCGCCGACCAGATCCTCGAGCGCCGCGGCGTGATGGTCGTGCCGGACATCCTCGCCAACGCGGGCGGCGTGACGGTCTCCTACTTCGAGTGGGTGCAGGACCGCGCCGGCTACTTCTGGACCGAGGAAGTCGTCAACTCCCGTCTGGAGCATGTCATCACATCGTCCTTTGCCTCCGTCGAGGAAACCGCACGCAAGTACAACACATCGCTGCGCATCGGCGCCTATGTCCTCGCCGTCGGTCGCGTCGCGACCGTGTACCAGATGCGCGGCACCTACGCCTGATGCGCATGCCGCACGGAACACAGGCAATGGAGTTCTCGCAGGTCAATTCGACGACGCCGCAGCTCGACGCGGAGCATCCGTTCGCCACGATGATGGCGAGCTTCGACGAAGCCGCGCGACTGGCTTCGATCGCGCCGGACGAGTACCGCATCCTGCGGCAGCCCGACCGCGAGCTCGCCGTCTCCGTGCCCGTCACGCTCGACGACGGCTCGGTCGAAGTGCTCGAGGGCTGGCGCGTCCAGCACAACGCCGGCCTCGGCCCCTACTTCGGGCCGCTGCGGCTCGATGCGGCCCTCAAGCTCGACGACCTGCGCGCGCTCGCGGGCTGGATGACATGGAAGTGCGCCCTGCTGGGCGTGCCGTTCGGTGGCGCGGCCGGCGGACTGCGCATCGACCGCGACAATGTGAGCCCCGCGGTGCTCGAGCGCGCGGTGCGGCGCTACATCGCGAACCTGCACGATGTGATCGGGCCCGATCGCGATGTGTTCACGCCGGAGAAGGCCCGCGACGAGCGCGTCATGGCTTGGATCATGGACACGGTCTCGATGCACCAGCGCCACACGACGAACGCCGTGGTCGCGGGCAAGCCCGCGGTGCTCGGTGGCACGCGCCACGGCCACGATGCGGCGGCGCAGGGCCTGCGCTTCGTCGCGACGCGCGCCGCGGAGCGCGCAAAGCTCGGTCACGAGCGCGGCGGTCCGTCCGTGATCATTCAGGGCGCTGGCTTGGTCGGCGGCAACCTCGCGCGCATCCTGCACGACTGCGACTGGCGCGTGGTCGGCATCTCGGACATCACCGGCGGCGTGTACAACGAGCACGGCATCGACATCCGAAAGCTGCTCGCGGCGCGCGGAGACAGCGGCACCATCGCGGAGGCTCGCGGTGACTTCGAGCATGTGAGCGACGCCGACCTCTTGCTGCGCCCCTGCGACGTTCTGATCCCGTGCGCGGTCGCGAATACGCTCACGACGCGCAATGTCGATGCCGTCTTGGCGAAGATGGTGATCGAAGGCGCGCACAGCGCGGTGTCCGCGGTCGCCGACCGGCGGCTGCGCGAGCGCGGCATCACGGTCGTGCCCGACATCCTCGCGCGCGGCGGCGACACCGTGGTCGCGTACTTCGAGTGGGTGCAGAACCGCATGGGCTACGCGTGGCTCGATGGCGATGTGCTCAAGCGCATCGAGCGCTTCGTCGGCGATGCGTGGGAGAGCGTCGTGTCCGAAGCGCAGACACGCAATGTCCCGCTGAGGACTGCGGCACACATCGTGGCCGTGACGCGCGTCGCGGGCGCCGACTGCCTGCGGGGCTTGTACGCCTAGCACAAGGGAGCAGTCGGAAGCGTTCGGCGAGGCCTGCCACAGGGCGGGCCGCGCGCACTTTTTGCGTCCCGCTCTCGGGATCCGACACGGGCCGGCGCCGTGCGAGGGGGACTGTGGCAGGATCCGGCACGCAGCGCCCGATAGAGTGCGGGCCAAGGTGCCGCCATGACTTGGGAAAACTGGTTCACGCTCGCCGTTCTGGCCGTGATGATCGTCGCGCTCGCGCGCAACTACGCCACCGACCTCGCCATGGCCGCCGTGGTCGGCGTGTTCATGACCGCGGGCGTCATCTCGGACAAGTTCCCGAGCCCCAACAAGCTCGTCGCGGGACTCGGCAACGAGGCGCTGGTGACGGTGCTCGTGCTGTATGTGGTCGTCGCCGGCCTCTCGCGCACGGGCGCGATGAGCCTCGTCACGCGGCCGTTGCTCGGCCGGCCGAAGAGCATCACGGCCGCGCAGCTGCGCCTGATGATTCCGTGCGCGGGCCTTTCGGCCTTTCTGAACAACACGCCGATCGTGGCGATGTTCTTGCCAGTCGTGAGCGACCTCTCCAAGCGCACGGGCATCGCTCCCTCCAAGCTCTTCATTCCGCTCTCCTACGCGACCATCTTGGGTGGCCTCTGCACGCTGATCGGCACGAGCACCAACATGGTCGTGTACGGCCTCGCGGTCGCCGAGATTGGGCGGCGCGACGTGTTCAACATGTTCGACCTCGCATGGGTCGGGGTGCCGTGCGCGATCGTCGGCATGGCGTTCCTCGTGATGACCGGACGCTGGTTGCTGCCGGACCGCAAGCCGTCGATCTCGGTCTCCGGAGATCCGCGCGAGTACACGGTCGAGATGGAAGTCGAGTCGGGCAGCGGGCTCGTCGGCCAGACGATCGAGGCTGCGGGGCTGCGCGGCTTGCCGGGCATGTACCTGCACGAGATCGAGCGCGAGGGGCGCGTGCTTCCGGCGGTTTCGTCGAACGAAGTGCTGCGCACGAACGACCGGCTCGTGTTCGTCGGCCTCGTCGACTCGGTGCTCGATCTGCAGAAGCTGCGCGGCCTGCGCCTGGCGACCAATCAGGTCTTCAAGCTCGACACCCCGCGCTCGGAGCGCTGCATGATCGAGGCCGTAGTCTCGCCGCAGTGTTCGTTGGTCGGGCAGACCATCCGCGACGGCAAGTTCCGCTCGGTCTACAACGCGGCGGTGATCGCCGTGTCGCGCCAGGGCGAGCGCCTGCGCCAGAAGATCGGGGACATCGAGCTCAAGACCGGGGACACGCTGCTGCTCGAGGCGCACCCGACCTTCGCCGACCAGCAGCGCAACTCGCGCGACTTCTTCCTCGTCTCGCGGCTCGAGAACTCGACGCCGCCGGGGCACGACAAGGCCTGGCTCGCGATCGGCATCCTCGTCGCGATGGTCGTCGTGGCGAGCTTCGAGTGGCTCTCGATGGTGCACGCGGGCCTGCTCGCGGCGGGCGCGATGCTCGTCACCGGCTGCTGCAACGCGTCCGCGGCGCGACGCAGCATCGACTGGGAAGTGCTCATCACGATCGCGGCCGCGCTCGGGATCGGCGAGACGATGCGCTCGACCGGGCTCGCAGCCGAGATCGCGAACGGCGTCGTCGGAGCCATCGGCGAGCATCCATTCGCAGTCCTCGCAGGCATCTACGCAGTCACCATGCTCCTGACTGAAATCCTGTCCAACAACGCGACGGCTGCGCTCATGTACCCGATCGCCATGGCGACCGCCACCAAGCTCGGCGTCGACTTCCATCCGTTCCTGATCGCGATCATGTTCGCCGCGTCCTGCGGCTTCGCGACTCCGTTTGGCTACCAGACCAACCTGATGGTCTACGGGCCCGGCGGCTACCGTTTCTCCGACTTCCTGCGCGTGGGCGCTGCGCTCGACCTCGTCGTGATGGCCGTCGCCCTCGTCGCGATCAAATTCGCGTTCCCGCTCACTCCCGTGTAGCGCGCAGGTCGAGCGCGAAGCGCGCGGCGACGAAGAGCAACACGCACACCAGCGCGATGCGCGCCACCTCGCCCCACCCGGGCAGGTGCACGAGCCATGTGCCCGCGAGCGCGCCGACGACCGCGACGAGCGCATAGGGCGCCGCTGCACGGAAGTCGATGCGGCCATCGCGCATGTGCAGCCACACCGACTGCGACGCGTTGACGACGCTCATCGCCATGCTGCACGCGCGCGCCTCGAGGTAGGTGAGCTCCGGAATCAGCAGAAACAGCAGCGGAATCACGAGGATGCCGCCGCCGACGCCGAGCAGCGGTGCGAGGAACCCGCCGCCGAAGCCGATGACAACGGCGACGATGTGGTCTAGGAGGGCGCGCTCGACATCGAATGCGTCGACGGAATTGCCCTGCGAGCCCAGCGTCGCGGTGCGGAGCGCGCCGACGAGCAGCAGCAGCACGAAGCCGATCTTCAGCGTGCGCACGCTCGCGCGCGCTCCGAACGCGTAGCCGAGCTGCGCGCCGGGAATGCTGCCGACCAAGAGCAGCGCTACGATCGTCCAGTCGATCGCGCCGTCGGCTCGCAGCGACTCGCTGATCGTCGCGACAACGGTCATCACGAGGACCAGCACGAGCGAGATGCTGATCGCGCGCGGCAGCGGCACCCTGCAGACATAGTGCTGGATCGGTGTCGCGAAGATCCCGCCGCCGATGCCGCAGATCGTGCCGAGCGTCGAGGCTGCGAGCCACAGCGCTAGAGCGAGACCGCGACGCGCGCTCGAGACCGCGGGAAGCTCGCTCACGCGCTCGCCCCGCCGAGTTGCGCGGCAAGACCCGTCGAGGAGCGCGTCTTGGCGTCCCCGCAGATCGCGATCTCGATGCCGAGTTCGCGATCGACGCCGCGCTCCGGCACCGTGTCGACGGTGTAGTCCGTGCCCTTCGCGTGCACATCCGGCCGCAGCGCGCGCAGCGTCGCTTCCATGTCGCGCTCGCCGAACGCGAGCACATAGTCCACGCTGCGCAGCGCGCCGACCAGCTCCGCACGCTCCTCGAGTGGCATCAGTGGCCGATTCGGTCCCTTCAGGGCGCGCACGGACTCGTCCGTGTTGAGCGCGACGACGAGCACGCCGCCGCGCGCTCGCGCGTCCTCGAGATAACCCACATGACCGACATGCAGCAAGTCGAAGCAGCCGTTGGCCAGCACGACGCGCGTCGCAGGCCGCTCGCGCCGCACTCGCTCGAGCTCGCGCGCGAGCTCCTCGCGCGACCAGATCCGAGTGGCGCTCATGCGAAGCGCACCGGGACCGGCGCCAGCGGGAATGCCGCGCGCAACTGCTCGGGCGTGCAGACGGATGTCCCGTGCTCCATCACGACCACGCCGGACGCCGCGTTCGCGAGCGCCATCGCGCGCGGTCCGTCGCAGCCCGCGGCGAGCGAGAGCGTGAACACCGCGGCGGCCGTGTCGCCTGCGCCGGTGACATCCGTGACATTGCCAGAGCCCGACGCCTCGACCACGACGCCGCGCGGCGGACAGCCTTCTCCGAAGAGTGCCATGCCCTTGTTGCCGCGCGTGACGAGCAGCCAGCGCATCGGCACGCGCGCGAGCAGCTCCTGCGCGGCCGCCGCGACCTCGCGCAGTTGGTCCAGCGCGTCGGCATTGCGCCCCGTGAAGCGCGCGAGCTCGCCGATGTTGGGCGTCAGCGCGGTGATCCCGGCAAAGCCCTCGGGACCCGAGCGCGGATCGAGCACGACCGTCAGGCCCTTGGCGGCCAGAGTCGTGCACAGGGTGCCGAGCTCCGCATCGACCGCGCCGTAGCCGTAGTCCGAGACGAGCAAGGCGTCGGTCGAGCCCGCCAGCGAGAGCAGGCGCTCGCGCAGTCGCGCACGCACTTCCGCGGGCGGCGGTGTCGCGGGCTCGCGGTCGACACGCAGCACTTGGCTAAGGCTGCGCCGCGGCTCGGCCGCGACGATGCGCATCTTGGTCGGGGTGGTCCAGGCCGGCACGCTCTCCAGACCGAGACAGTCGATGCGCTGCACATCGAGCAACTCCGCGAGCTCGCGTCCGCGCGCGTCGCGTCCGATGACTCCATGCAGCCGCGTCCCGCAACCAAGGGCCCGCACATTGCGGGCGACATTCGCCGCCCCGCCCGCCTGCATGTGCTCGCCCACATGGCGCAGCACCATCACCGGCGCCTCGCGCGACAGCGAGCGCGGCTCCGTCACGAGGTAGTGATCCGCGATCAGGTCGCCGACCACTCCCACCTGCAACCGCGTGTAGTCGGGGACAGTCATTTCAGCACATCTCGCTCGCCGCCGCGGCGAGAGCGAGCTCGGCAAGGCGCTCGGGGACGGGCTTGGCGGCGGCGGTGTGCCACTCGATGCCCGCTTCCTCGGCGAGGTAGTAGTCGGAGCGCACGCCCATGAAGGCGTTGTACTTGATCGCGTAATGCAGCTCGCCGGCGGCGACGGAGGCGGAGGACAGCTCGGCATCGAGCTTGCGCACATCGGGCTTGAAAGCCCCCCACGCCGCGAGGTCCATCGCGAGCACGCGCTCGACGATGCCACGGTAGCGCGCGCTCGCGGGGGCTTCGCGGTAGCGGTCGAGGCGCGAGTTCACGAACCACGGCATGCAGGTCGCGAGCTTGTCGATGAACAGGTTCTCTTGCGCGCCGAAGTCCATGCACGAGGACTCGGTGAAGTCGGTGAGCTTCACCTCGCGCGCTGGATCGATGTAGCCGCCCTTGAGCGCGAGCGCGTAGCTCTCGGTGCCGGGGAACGGGAAGAACAGCGAGGTGCGGAAGCGGCCGATGCCGGACTTCGCGAGCACATCGACGGTTTCCCAGCGCTCCTCGCGCGTCTCGTAGGGCAGGCCGACCATCAGGAAGCCCGAGGTGTGCAGGCCGAACATCTCCGCCGCCTCGACGGTGTTGAAGATGTCATCGTTCGACATGAAGCGCTGCAGCACTTCCTTGCGCACGCGCGGGGAACCCGACTCGATGCCGAGCTTCAGGATGCGGCAGCCAGCCTTCGCGAGCGCCTCCGCGACGCGCGGATCGAGCTGCTTCACATGGCTGTTCACGACGAACGGCACCTTGATTCCGGCCGCGTGGTACGCCTCGCACACCGCGACCGCGTGCGACACATTCTGCGTGAACAGGTCGTCGTCGAAGATGAATGTGCCGATGTTCTCGTAGCGCGCGAGCACCCACTCTATCTCCTCGATCAGGAGCTGCGGCGGGCGGAAGCGGAAGAAGCCGATCTGCGTGGTCGAGCGGCCGAGCTCGTCGCGGTAGCGGTCGACGATCTTGTGGTTCAGGCAGTAGGTGCAGCGATACGGACAGCCGCGCGAGGAGAGCAGCCCGAACCAGCCGTGCTTCTGGTCGGTGATGCGCTGCGTGTCGAAGAGCTCGTAGTCCGGCATCGGCAGCGTGCGCATGTCCGGGAACTCGCCCACCGGATTGTGGTGCCACAGCTCGCTCGACACGGGCGCGAACTCCGCCGCCGCGGGCCGCACGCCGCCCTTCCATGTGAGGAAGTTGCGCACATCGTCGGGGCGCTCGCCGCGCTCGAGGCGCGTGACGAGCTCGAGCAGCGCGTCCTCGCACTCGCCTACGCCGACATGGTCCCACACGCCGTCTGACATGACCTCGGTCGGCACCATCGTCGGATGGATTCCGCCGACGAGCATCGGCGGCAGCTCTTGCCCGCGCTCTGCCGCCGCACGCCGCAGCCATGTCGCGAGCTCCTTCGCCGCGCGGTACTGCTGCGTCAGGCACGAGAACGCGATCAGCCCCGGCTGCCACTCGCGCACGAGCGCGAGCACATCGTCCTCCGTCGGCACCGGCGGGAGGTTCTCGTTCTGGTTCAGGAGCCGCGTCTCGTGCCCGGCGCGCTTGAGCACCGCCGACAATGTCGCCAGCCCATGATTGAACCCCATCTGCGTGTAGAGGTTCGGATAGACGAAGAGCACTCGCATCGGAGGGCGGAGATCCTACCGGACGCACGCCCGTGGAGCGCGCCTCGACCTCCCGGTGTCGTACTGGCAGCGCGGTGCTCAGCACGGTTCGAGCAGGCGAGCCTCGCGGATGGAGGCGCGCTGCTGCTCGGTCCAAGCGGAGTTGGGGAGCAGACGGATCGAGGTGCCTTGGAAGCGCAGCCAAGGGTTGTCGGCGTTGCTCGGGCGCGCGGCGACTTCGTCGACCTGCGTGCGCGTGAGGACGCAGCCGACGCTGAAGCGGTCGAGCAGCGCCTCGAGATCTGGCTCCGACGGGATGGAGGCCGTTCCGACGAGAGCCTGCAGGCGCGCGACCCACTCGAGGCGTGGAAACACGCTCTCGTGCTGGATGCTCTCGAGGAAGTAGCCCTTCGAGACGCGCTCGCACACGCGCTTGGGCGTTCGACCGGGCCAGCGTTCGTCGAGGCCGACGACGACGCGCAACGCCTCGGTGCTCCAAAAGGGACAGCCGATGTACTTGCCGCTCAGCTCGGACCACTTCCACGACACCTGTCCGATCGGCTCGCGGCGTTCGTCGATGCGCAGCTGCTTGTGAGAGGTGTGCAGCTGCGGCGGCTCCTCTCCGACACCGCTCGCGAGGTAGTCGCGCAGGTAGCGCACGAGATTGCGGCGATCCTCGGGCAGCGCAGAGGCGACCAGCGGATCGGGGAGCAGCACGTCCAGCGAGGGCATCCACCCATACTCGCGAACAGCGGGCTCGGCGCGCAAAGAGAGAGTGAGGAGAACGCTAGGCTCTCGCCCACGATGACGGTCGATCCGTGGCTCGCGCTGGCGCTCCTGTGCGTGGTGAATCTGGTCGCCTTCGCGGCGCAGGGCATCGACAAGGTGCTCGCGGAGCGCGGCCTGCGGCGCATCAGCGAGGGGACGCTGGCGATGCTCGCGCTGCCGCTCGCCAGTCCCGGCATGTGGCTCGGAATGCGCATGTTCCGGCACAAGACGCGCAAGCGCTCGTTCCTCGCGCTCGCGGTCGGCGCCACGATCGTGAACGCCGCGATGGTCTCCGCGCTGATCTGGGCCTTCCAGCGCGGCTGGCTGACGCTGGAAATGGCCGGTTAGGGCCGCGCGGCTTGCGCGCGCTGCGGCGCGGGAACTACGCTGCGCGGACGATGAGCACCGCGAAGACTCCGGGCGGCCCGCGCGTGGGCGTGATCATGGGCTCGAAGAGCGACTGGGAGACGATGCAGCATGTGAGCACGACGCTCAACGAGCTCGGCGTCGAGCACGAGTGCCAGGTGGTGAGCGCGCACCGCACGCCGGAGTGGATGGCGGAGTACGCGCGCAGCGCGGAAGGTCGCGGGATCGATGTGATCATCGCGGGTGCAGGCGGCGCGGCGCACCTGCCGGGCATGGTGGCGGCGCAGACGGTGCTGCCGGTGCTCGGCGTGCCGGTCGAGAGCCACGCGCTGAAGGGCATGGACAGCCTGCTCTCGATCGTGCAAATGCCCGGTGGCATTCCGGTCGGCACGCTCGCGATCGGCAAGGCCGGCGCGATCAACGCTGGCCTGCTCGCCTGCGCCATCCTCGCGCGGAGCGACGCTGCGCTGCGCGAGCGCCTCGGCGCGTGGCGCGCGCGCCAGACCGAAGCCGTGCGAGCCGCGACGCTGCCGTGAGCGCGCCGATCCTCCCGGGCGCGACGATCGGCGTCCTCGGCTCGGGCCAGCTCGGACGCATGCTCGCGCTCGAAGCGCGCAAGCTCGGCTACCGCATCCATGTGTTCTCGCCCGATCGCGGCTCTCCCACTGGGCAATTCGCGGATCTCGAGCTCAGCGCGAGCTACATGGACTTGGAGCGCGTCGAGGCGTTCGCGCGCGGCGTCGATGTCGTCACATTCGAGTTCGAAAACATACCGTTCGCGTGCACGCAGGCCGCGGCGAAGCACGCACCGGTGCGGCCGCGCGGCGAAGTGCTCCACACGACGCAGCAGCGCAACCGCGAGAAGACCTTCCTCGCCTCGAAGGGGATTCCGGTCGCGCCGTTTGCGCTCGTCCGCACGGCCGCGGAGCTCGAGGCCGCGCTCGCGCGCATCGGCACGCCCGCGATCCTGAAAAGTGCGGATTTTGGCTACGACGGCAAGGGCCAGCGCAAGCTGCACTCGAGTGCGGACGCCGCAGCGGCGTGGGCCGAACTCGGGCAGTCCGAGTGCGTCCTCGAGGGCTTCGTCGCCTTCGAGCTCGAGTGCTCGGTCGTCGCCGCGCGCGGACTCGACGGTTCGTTCGCGCACTGGGGCGTGTTCGAGAACCAGCACGCCAACCACATCCTCGACATGACCCTCTCGCCGGGCCGCGTCCCGCCGCAGGTCGCAGCGCGCGCCATCGAGCTCGCGCGTGCGATCCTCGCGGAGCTCGATGTCGTCGGCGTGCTGTGCGTCGAGATGTTCCTCACGCGCAAGGGTGAGCTCGTCGTCAACGAGCTCGCGCCGCGCACGCACAACTCGGGCCACCTGACCTTCGACGCCTCGGTCACGAGCCAGTTCGAGCAGCAGGTGCGCGCGGTCTGCGGGCTTCCGCTGGGTTCCACCGAGCTGCTGCGACCCGCCGCGATGGCTAACTTGCTCGGCGACCTGTGGCTCCCCCACGAGCCGAACTGGGCGGCAGCGCTCGCGCTGCCGGATGTGAAGCTGCACCTCTACGGCAAGAGCAAGGCCGCGCCCGGCCGCAAGATGGGCCACCTCACGGCGCTCGCCTCCACTCCCGACGCCGCAGCCGCGCTCGCGCGCGAGGCCCGCGCGCGCCTCGCCTCGCGCAGCTAGTCGCCGCCGGAGCCGAGCACGCCCGTGCGCACGGCGTGGATGAAATCGGTGGTCGGCGCTTCCGCGCCCGCGGCGCGGAGGGCGGCCGCGACCTGGCCGCGATGGTGCGCGCCGTGGAAGAGCACATGGCTGATCACATCGCCGACGGTGCTCGTGTAGTACGAGCCCTTGGTGTTGACATAGCGAATCGTCGTGTCGAGTGCGGCGGAGTCGAGACCGCGCAGGAAGTTGCGCCAGCCCGCGCGCGCGAGATCGAGGCGCACGGCGCACTCCTTGATGTCCCACTCCGGCCAGAACGGCGTCGAGAGTGGACGGTGCGCGACGCGGTCCTGCCACAGGAACTGGGTCGACAGGAGGTGGGCGAACGCACGCACGGCCGCGGGATCGGAGCAGGCCTGCAGCGCGGTGAGCAGCTCGCGGTTGGCCCAGTCGTCGAACGAGAGCAGGCGAGCGAGGTGTTCGTAGCGATTCATCGGGGGCTCCTCCGGGTGCGAGCGGCACGCTTCCCGTGCCCGCCGCGCCCGGGGATCCTAGCCCGCGTTTCTCCGCGGAATCCAGCGCCCGCACGCGAAGCCCGCGCGCGGCTGCGCACTCGGGCCCGCTGCAGCGAGCCCGTCGAGCGCGCCTAGCAGCCCTTCTGGCCGCGCTCGATGCGCTCGATCGTGCTCGTGGTCGAACGGCCGGGAACGAGCGGCGCCAGCACGACCTTGCCGCCGTGGGCCTCCACCCACTCGCGGCCGACGACGCCCCTGTCGCGCCAGTCCTCGCCCTTCACGAGCACGGACGGCGAGATGCGCTCGACGATGCTGGCGGGCGTGTCCTCGGCGAAGCTCGTGACTCCGTCGACCATCTCGAGCGCCACGAGCACCGCCATGCGGTCCTCGAGCGCATTCACCGGCCGCGTCGGCCCCTTGAGGCGCCGCACGCTCGCGTCGTCGTTCACGCCGACGATCAGAACATCGCCCTGCATGCGCGCGAAGCGCAGGTAGTCGACATGACCGATGTGCAGGATGTCGAAGCAGCCGTTGGTGAAGACGATGCGCTTGTTCTGGCTACGCCAGAGCTTGAGCTGCGCGTCGAGGCGCTCGCCGTGCACGACCTTGGCGTTGGAGCGCCAGCCGCGCTCGTGCTGGTCGAGGCGCTCGAACAGCTCGCCGCGCGTGACGCTCGCCGCACCGGGCTTGGCGACGACGATGCCGGCCGCATGGTTCGCAAGGTGCACCGCCGTCGGAAGGTCGAGCCCCGCCGCGATGTAGAGCGCGAGGTGGCTGATCACCGTGTCGCCAGCGCCCGTCACATCGAACACCTCGCGCGCGAAGGTCGGCACATGCACGGACTCGCCGGAGCGATTCATCAGGAACATGCCCTGCGCGCCGAGCGTCACGACCGCGGCCTGCAGGTCGGCGATCGCGATCAGGTCCTGCGCCGCGCGCGGCCACTCGGATCGGTCGGAAAGCTTGCGGCCGAGCGCCTCCTCGGCTTCCTTGCGATTCGGAGTGATCAGCGTCGCGCCGCGGTAGCGCGTGTAGTCGCTGCCCTTGGGATCGACGAGCACGCTCACGCCGTGAAGCCGCGCGAGCTCGATCGCTCCCGCGAGCACCTTCGGCGTGAGCACGCCCTTGCCGTAGTCCGAGAGGATCACGGCGCCGGCCCGCGCGATACGCGCCGAGAGCTCCGCGAGGATGCGCGTGGCGAGCTCGTCGGAAATCGGACGCGAAACCTCGAAGTCGACGCGCAGCACCTGCTGCGCGCCGCTGATCATGCGCGTCTTCTCGGTCGTGGGGCGCGACGGATCCGCGAGCACGCCGCTCGTCACGACGCCGGACTGCGCCAGCATCTCGGAGAGCATGCGACCGCGGCCGTCTTGCCCGACGACGCCGACCATTTCGACTTCGGCTTCCATCGAACGCAGGTTCAAGGCCACATTGCCGGCGCCACCGAGCTTCTCCGCCGTCGTGCGCGCGTTGAGCACCGGGATCGGAGCTTCCGGCGAGATGCGCTCGACATCGCCCGACACATAGCGGTCGAGGATCAGGTCCCCGATCACGAGCACGCGCGGGCGCGCGAGGCGCTCGAGCACGGCCTGGAGCTCTGCTGCTCTCATTTCTTGGTCGCGTCCTGCTCGCGATGGTAGCCGCCCGACTGCTTCAGGATCGCGATGTAGTCCGCGATGCCCTGCTCGAGCGTCTTGAATGCGGCGGAGTAGCCGCCCTTGCTCCGCAGGAGCGTGAGATCGGCCTGCGTGAAGGCCTGATACTTGCCCGCGAGGTCCGCGGGAAACGGCATGTATTCGACGCGCGCGAGCGCGTAGTGGCTCGCGGTGCAGCGCGCGAGCTTCTCGAAGCTCTCCGCGCGGCCCGAGCCGCAGTTGAAGATGCCGCGGCGCGCGGGCTGGTCGAGGAAGTGCAGGTTGACCGCGACGCAGTCGTCGACATGCACGAAGTCGCGCACGAAGCGATCGCTGCCCTCGAACACCTTGAGCGGCTCACCGCGCGTCGCCTGGCCGTGCAGCTTGAAGATCACCGAAGCCATGCGCTCCTTGTGGTTTTCCTGCGGCCCGTAGACATTGAAGTAGCGCAGGCCGACGACTTGGCAGCGCGACGAGGCGAGGCGCGGGCGCATCCAGCGATCGAAGAGCAGCTTGGAGAAGCCGTACACATTGAGCGGCCACTCGCAGGCCGGCTCCTCGCGGAAGCCGTGCTGTCCGTCGCCGTAGGTCGCGGCCGACGAGGCGTAGAGGAACGGCGCGCCGTGGCGCTCGCTCCAGCCATACAGCTTCTTCGAGTACTCGAAGTTGACGGCGAGCATGTAGCGCCCGTTGCGCTCGGTCGTGTCCGAGCAAGCGCCTTGGTGCAGCACGGCCTTGGGCGCGGCATGACGCTCGAGATCGCGCTCGAAGTCGCGGTAGTCGACGAAGTCCGCGAAGCGCATGCCGTTCAGGTTGAGGTGCTTGTCGCCGCGCTCGAGGTCATCGACGACGAGAATGTCGTCGATCCCGCGCCGGTTGAGCCCGCGCACGAGGTTCGAGCCGATGAAACCGGCGCCTCCGGTGACGATGTACATGGGTCGGTGCTTTCGACGAGGGGACGATCGGGAGTGTAGACGGCGCGGGGCTCTCACGCGCCCCCGACGGGCGGGGCCTTGCGATAGCGGTCGTGGAGCCAGAAGTACTGCTCGGGAGCGCGCCGGATGAGGTACTCCATCTCGCGGTTCAACGCGCTGGCAATCCCTTCCGCATCGAGGGTGGAAAGCTCTTCCAACGCGAGCGGAACATCGAGCACGACCTTGTAGCGATGGGGCTTCCCGGTGCCGTAGCAGGCCGCGAGTACGACGGGCCGGCGCAAGCGGCGCACGAGCACCGCGATCGAGCGCTCGCTGTGCGCGGGACGGCCGAAGAACGGCGCGAGCACCGTCTTGCCGTGCGCGCGCTGATCGAGCATCAGGCCGACCCACGCGCCACTCTCGACGGCCGCGAGCAGGTGCTCGATCGCGCCGTGGCGTGGAATCAGGCGATAGCCGCGCGCCTCGCGCACAGCCTGCGCGTGCCGCGCGAGGTAGCGATTCTTGGGCGGGCGGGAGACCGCGTAGAGCGGATCGACCCCGAGCTTCGGCAGAATCGCGGGCAGCGCCTCCCACATCCCCACATGCGGCGTGATCACCAGCCCACCCTGCCCGCGTCCGATCGCCTCCCGCGCGCGCGGCGTGAGCTCGATCTCGAAGCGATCAGCGAGCCGCGGTCCGACGACGCGCTCGTTGAAGCGCGCGTCCTGGAGCACGAGCTCGATCAGGTGACGCCAGGCCGAGAGCAGGAGCGCGCGTCGCTCGCGCTCACTCGAGTTCGGGTATGCCTGAGCGATGAACTCGAGTGCGGCGCGCGCACGCTCGCGGTCGAGCACGCTCATCAGCGCGCCGAGCGCCCACGACATCGCTCGCTGGCCCGCGCGCGGCAGGCGCGAGCCCAAGCCCACGGCGCCGCGGTAGAGCAGGTACTGCATGTACTGCCACGCGCCGCCGCGATCACCGGCGACTTCGAGCCACGGCAACGGCCACGCGCGCTCAGCCATGGAGTCCCTCGTGCAGCGCGGAACGCTCGCGCTCTTGGCGCGACGAGGGCAGCGCATCGAGCAGCGCCTCGAGCGCGGCACGGCCTTCGAGGAGCGCGAGCTCGATGTCGAGCACGCGCACGCTCTCGAGCGCGCTGGACGAGAGCGCGCGCAACTTGACCGCGTCCTTCGCGGTGACGACGAGCCAGCGCGAGCCGAGGCCCGCGAGGTCCGCGGCGGTGAAGGCATGGTGATCGGGAAAGCGGCGGCGCTCGCCCACGCGCGCACCGAGCGTCTCGAGCGTGCGCTCGAACGCGGCGGGATTTCCGATGCCGCTGACGACATCGATCTCGCGGCCGCGCAACTCGGCGAGCTGCGCGCGCGAGCCGTCGAGCGCGCGCAGGGCGGCGGGAGCGTGCGTCGCGAGCGCGAGCGGGCGG
>VGYZ01000063.1 GCA_016872795.1 Planctomycetota bacterium | reverse complement strand
GCCTGCCGCGGCCTCGTCAACGGGGCGGGTGGCGACGGTGGCCCGGGCATCATCCAGCTGCACACCTCAGCGGGCATCGTCGGCCCGGCCTCCGTGTCGCAGGCGGACATCATCCTGCCCACGACGCTCGGCATCACGCTGAACGAAATCTGCGCGCCGCCGCCGCTCTCGCGCGACAACACGGTGGGCGCGCCGACGACCAAGATGATCCCGACCTTCGGGAAGATCTCGAAGGCGCGCTCGAACTGGATTGCGCTCGGCGAGGGTGGCTTCAACGGCGCTGCGTCGCCCTACAAGCCGGTCACCTTCTCGTTCGAGGGCATCGACTCCACGACGGGCCTCGTGCAGCGTGACCCGGTCACGGGCATCGTCCCGCTCGCGTCGCCGATCCTCGGACCGGGGACGATCGATGTGCTGGGCGTCACGCCTCCGTTCGTGATCCAGACGGGTGCGACCGCGGGCTACCAGCTCGTGATGGCTGCGACGAGCCTTGTCGGCACATCCAGCCAGACGCTGCTCGACAACCCCGCGCTGCTCGAGCACACGATCCTCAACTTCGCCAGCCCGGCCGTCGGCGCGCCGACGACCCAGCAGCGCTTCGAGGTCGTGGCCGCGAGCTTCAACGCGCTCAACAACCGGCTGACCCTGACCACCGACGGCGACGGCCCGTCGATGATCGGCTTCAACCTCGCCGACGCGCGCGTGACCTTGCACCGGGCGTTCTTCCGCGTCACGAGCTCGGGCGCTCAGGATTTCGTGCCGCTCGACGGCATCCGTCTGACCTTCGAGGCCACCAGCGCGGATCTCGCGACGGGTGCCCCGAACCCCGGTGCGATCGTTGGACCCACCTCCAACATGACCATCCTGAACAACGCGTCGTCGAACCGCGACCTGCGCTTCATCCGCTTCAATGTGGCGTTCGACATTGCCGCGGGTGGTCAGCCGCTCACGGCGACCAACCCGATCCCGGCGCTGGAGTTCCTGCGCCTGCCCTTCCAGTACCAGTGATCCCACGAGTACCAGTGATTCCAATGCGGGCGTGTTCGGCGCGGTTCTCGCGAGAGTGCCGCGCTGCGTGCGTCTCCGACAGGTGTCTCTCGTCGAAGCCTCCGCGCGCGGTGGCCTCGCCGGGAGCGCGGTTCCCCCGACCGTCTCTTTTCCCGACAGCGATCCTCTCCCATGACCGTTCGACACCAACTCATGTCGCGCTGGGCGCTCATGGCCCTCGTCGGCGCCTGCGCCAGCTTTGCCGGTTGTGATGGTACGAGCGCGGATTCGGGCTCGAACAGCCCGACCGGCTCGCTCCAACTCGTGCCGGGATCCGCGAACGAGCGCTACGAAGTGTCCACCAACGAGGCGGGGGAATCACCCAACTTCCGCATCACGGCGGTCAACTGGGGACGTCTGGTGGATATCTACGCGCCGCTCACGGCCGGCGGCACGCCGGTGCGGATCTTCAAGGACTACCTGATCGCGGCCGACATCGGCACCGACTCCGACTACACGCTCTCGCGCGAGCTGAGCACGGGCATCGAGCGCCTCACCCTGAGCGAGCCCTATGCCGCCGACCCGTCGACGGGCCAGCCGAGCGCGGCCTTCCGCAACCTGATCGCGCCCCTGCAGGGCTTCCTGCAGATCATGCTCGACAAGAGCCTCGATCCGAGCGAGCTCCCGCCGTTCACCTCGGTGCCGCGCAACGGCGCCGTCGCGATCACACTCAACGACCTCATCGACGCGACGACGATCACCGAGACCACCGTGCAGCTCAAGATCGGCTACCCGCCGACGACGCTGCAGCCCGCGCGCATCATCGCGGACCCGAGTTTGGGTGACATGGTGGGGGGCGTGTACTTCACCTCGCGCATCCTCGTGGACTTCACGGTTTCGCCCTTCGAGGCCTCGTCGACGAACCCGGTGCTCCCGGTCAACAGCCTCGGCCTGCCCGAGGCCCAGAACACGGCTCAGCCCAACATCGCGCTGCGTATCCCGACCCGCACCGTCCCCGGCACCCAATTCCAAGTTCTGCGCAACAAGGGCGGCACGGCGCTGTCGTTCAACGGCAACGGCAGCACCGACCCCTTCTCGTCGTCCCTCGATGTGGTGCGCGCCTTCCGCTCGGGCGGCCGCACGACCGTCACGCAGGACCCGTTCAATGGCTTTCTGCAGGACACGCTCCCGCCGCAGCTGTTCTCGGCCCAGAAGGTGAGCGTCTCCCCGACCGCTCAGGTGGGTGCCAATGTCACCGCGACGATCACCTTCGCGACCGCGGCCTGCGCGGTGCAGCCGCGCATTGGGGATGTGGTCGAAATCAGCGGTCAGCTCGCCGAGGTGTACGAGACCGGTGCCACGCCGTCGGCGGGTGTCGTGTCGAATGTCAGGCTGCGGCTGGTCACCAGCGCCACGAACCCGCCGCTCGTGCAGCCGACGCAGAGCGGCGAGTTCCGCACGCCGTGGCAGCGCACCATCGACCAGATCAACCGGCCCGAGTGCTGGATCAAGGTCGAGCCCGCCCCGCTCTCGGGCGTCGGCACGGGCATCTCGACCAACTCCACCTTCTCGCTGCTCTTCAGCGAGCCGATGGATCCGACGCGGCTCAACGCTTTCGACACATTCCAGCTCCTCTACGGCATCGCGACGCCGTCCCTGCAGGGCCAGGTCGTGGCGCAGGTGGTGCCGACCGGTGACTTGACGCGCTTCCTGCTCCAGCCCGCGCGTCGCCTGCGCCACGCCGCCTCCCAGTCCGAGACCTACCGCGTCAGCCTGCCCACGGGCACGCAAGGCCCGGTCGACCTCGCCGGCAACGCGCTGTCGTTTCGGCTGACCGACGGCAGCGACAACCCCCCGGACTTCACCGTGCGCTCGACGGACACGGCCATCGAGAGCCGCAGCGTGATGCTGAAGTTCCAGGCGACCGACGAAAATCCCTCGGACACGCCGGTCGGTCCCGAAGTGCGCGGCCAGCTGATCTACGACCTGCTCAACGGTCGCGTGCGCCCGCGCTCGGTGACGCGCATCTCGGCGGCCTGTGACACCACGACGCCGATGATCGCGACCGACCTCCTCGTGGCCGGCGCCGGGGTTCAGACGCGACTGCCGTTCGTCCCGCAGGGCTGCCGCATGATGACCCTTTGGCGTCACGCGGATCTGGGTTTCGATGTCCTCGGCGACGGCTTTCACAACCTCGATGTCGAGGGTCTGAACTGGGCTCCGTCGAACTCAGGCCTGCAGATCGACACCATGCCGCTGTTCCAGATGGGCATCGCGCACTCCAAGCGCCTCCCCGACGAGCTGCTCGACCCGATGACCGGCCAGCCGTTGTACCCCAACTCGGGCATCTTGGATGTGTTCGATGACAACCTGCTCGATCCGGTCAACGACCCGCTCTCGATCATCAGCCCCAAGGAGGACGGTTACTTCATCCAGCCCTCGGATGTGTTCCAGGCGGCTTCCGGAACGCCCATGGCCCCGTGGCCGATGAACCAAGGCCGAGCGGTGGAGGACTTCACTTACTACACCTGGCGCGACACGTCGCTGCTCGCGGTCGGCCAGCCCAACACGGGCCCGGGCGCGGGGCAGGGCGTCAAGCTCGGCAACGAGCTCACCTACGACACCACGCCGCCGAACGCCGCATACGGCCTCGGTTTCGTGCCGACGATCGGCCTGCCGCTGCTGATGGACTTCCGCGTCTATCCCAGTTCCCAGATCCTCGGCGCGAACCAGCTCACGGGTCTGTTCGCGATCGCGACCAACCCGCCGTCGCCGACGGAAATCGCGCCCTTCTGGACGGCCCTCACCGCGGGCGGCGTCTTGGCCTCGACGGGTATCCCGAGCGTGGTCGATCCGGACGCCGAGGCCAGTGCGCGCGGCCTGTTGACTGGGGGTGGCGCCGTGGGCACCCTGCCCCGCAACCAGTTCATCTTCTTCGGTCAGGGCGACTTCGTGGTGCGCGTCAACCGCGCGCACACGCGCTGGTTCGAGTGCGCTCCGACCGCTCCGGGTCTGCCGTTCGACTTCGCCGAGCCGGTGGTCGAGCCCTCGATCGATCGCCTGCCGCCCGGCACCCAGCTGCTCGTCCAGTACCGCGGTGCCACCGCCATGAACTCCACGGGCACCCGTCCGTGGGAAGACGCCGGCCAGCTTGACCCCTACGGCAACCCGCGCCCGGGCGGCACCGCCTTCACCGTGACCTTCACGGGCGGCAGCAACACATGGAAGGACACCATGGCCGCGATCAACGGCTCGCAGTTCTTCCAGGCGCGCATCACGATGGTCTCGAACCCCGTCAGCGGGGCGACGCCCGAGCTGTCCTCGCTCGGCTTCGCGTTCGTGCGCCAGCAGTGAGTTGAGGCGAGTCCGGTGGGACGCGGCCCTCGCCCAACGGCGGGTGCCGCGTCCTTGCATTTGGTTTGCGTGCAGGTGCGCGGTCGGATCTAGGGATCGCGCCGTTTCGGTGCTTCAATGTCCAACGATGGCCCGAGCCGCAGTCGCACTCGTTCCGCTCGCGCTCACGAGCCTGTTGGGAGGGTGTCGGGAGAGCGCGCCCGAGCAGCGTTGGCTCGAGTTGACGCAGGCGCGGCCTCAGGATCGGCTCGGTGTGTACCTCAACGAGCGGCTGGTGCTGCATTTTTCCGAGGCGCTCGAGCCCGAGAGCGTGCACGGCGGCAGCGTGCGCGTGCTGGCGTCGGATGGAGCGGCAGCGCGCGGTCGACTCTCGGTCGAGGGGCAGCGCATCGAGTTTCAGCCCGCTCCCGTGCTGGCCGCGGATCTCGCCGATGGCGGCTTCCGGCCCGCGACGCGCTACACGGTTGAGCTGGCGGGCTTCCCGCGCGCGGACGGGCTGCGCTCGCAGTCGGGCTTGCCGCTGGCGAGCAGCCTGCGCTGGAGTTTCGAGACGGTCGCCGTCACGGAGCCGCGCTCAGGCTTCGTGTTCGAGGACTCGAGCCCGACGAGTGGCTCGCCGGTGATCTTGCGCTCGACCCTCATCCGGCCGCTGCAGCCGATCCTGTTGACCTGCTTGGAGCCGATCGATCCGTCGACGCTGCGCTCGGAGGACTTCGAGCTGGTGCCGGAAACCGCGAGTCCCGCGCAGGGACGCACGCGCGGCGACATGATCCCGCTCGTGGTGCGGCTCGTGCGCAACGACGAGCGCCAGCCGTACAAGGAGGATGCCGCGTTGATCGAGCTCACGCCGCGCGACCGGCTGCTCGCGCCGGGAACCTACGGGCTCGCGGTGAAGCGCAATGTGCGCCTGCGTGACTTTGGTGGTCATCCGCTGTGGGTCTTGAACTCGAGCTACCGCGAGGTGCTCAAGCTGCGGGTCGAGCCCGCGACGGGCGAGGACGACGGCTCGCTCGCTCGCTATGTCGAGAGCTTCCTCGATGCGCGCACGCTCTCGACGCAGGCGGTGCCCGGGTCCGATGGCGCGGCGCGCTGGAGCGGCAACGGCCGCGTCGAGGTGCTGTTCCCGGCAGCGGCCGGGCGCGGCACCGACGGGGACATGCAACTGTCGGCGGGGGCGTTCGAAGGTCGGGAGCTGCACGCCGCCACGCTCTCGGTCGGGCCGGCGAATCGCGTGTCCCTGCAGGCGCCGGGCGCGATCGTCCTGCGCAGCCAAGGCCGCATCGCTGTCGCTGGCGAGCTGTGCGAAGATCGCCCGCAGCCGACCTGGGACAGCCCGACGCTCGACGCGGTGCTGCAAGCCCAGCGCGCGCGACTTGGCGGCCGCGCTCCCACGGTGAGCGAGGTGCTCACCGCGCTGCTCGAAGCGCAGGTGCATGCCGTCGTGCTCGTGTCCGGCGCGGACCTCGTCATCACCGGTAGCATCGAGCTCGCCTCGCCGCTGGTGCTCATCGCGGGTGGCCGCATCCGCCTCGCGAGCGAGCGCCAGCTGAGCGTTCCGCGCCTCGTGTTCCTCGACGCCGGCACGCGCCAACTGGGTTTCACCGACGCCTCCGGAGCGCCGCTGCTCGCCCGAGCCGACGAGCAGGGCTGGGTGGTGGATCCGCCGGCCGCCAATCCGCTGGTGCGGCCGCTCAAGCTGGCGCTCTACTCGTCGTCCATCCCGCCGGAGGGCGGGGCCGTACGCTGGCGCAGCACGCCGACCGTCAACCTGCGCGCGGGCGCGGGTGCGGCGCGCGTCCTGTATGTCGGGGAGCATGCGCCGAGCGTGGGCGCACGAGTCCCGGATGTGGTGGTCGACGACCCGGCGGCGCTCGTCGACTGCCCGACCGTCCGGCTGCTCGTTGAGCTCGAGGTCTTCCCCGGTCCGGTCTGGGACCCGCCCTTCGTCGACGACGTGACGCTGGAGTACGAGCCCCTAGGGCCGAAGAGGGACCGGTGAACTCTGCCGAGCTCTCTCCCCTCGCGCTGGCCGCGACCTGCGCCGCCTTCGGCCTGTGCGTGGGCTCGTTCCTCAATGTGGCCATCTACCGCTTCCCCAAGCAGCACTTGACCGTCTGGCGGCCCGCACGCTCGTTTTGCCCGCAGTGCCGTCGACAACTCGAGTGGTCGGAGAACCTCCCCGTGCTCTCGTGGGTGGCGCAGGGCGGGCGCTGCCGCGGCTGTCGCGGGCGCATCTCGATCCGCTACCCGCTGGTCGAGCTCTTGACGGCTGCCGCGTGGGCCGGGCTGGGTTGGCTGACGCCCGGCGAGCAGTGGCCCCTGCTGCTGGTCCGCCTGCTCGTGACCAGCGCGCTGATCGTGGTCACATTCGTGGACTTCGACTGCTTCGAGATCCCGGACGAGATCTCGATCGGCGGCATGCTGCTCTCGCCCGTGATCTCCTGGGCCGTGCCGGAGCTGCACCGCGACACATGGCTCGCCCACTGGGTGGCCGAGGGCGGGGAGCCGGGGCGCACAGCGGCGCTGGTCGCGAGCCTTGGCGGCATCGCCGTCGGCGCGGGCGTGTTGCTCGCCATCGGTTGGGCGGGGGAGCGCGCGCTCGGCAAGGAGGCCATGGGGCTGGGGGATGTGAAGCTGCTCGGCGCCGCCGGTGGCTTCGTCGGGCCGGGTGGAGCGCTCGTCGCGCTCGTGCTCGCCTCGCTGGTCGGCGCGCTGGTCGGCAGCGCCAACATCGCCCGCTTCTACTGCCTGCTGCGCGCTCGCGTGCGCGCACGGAACGCGCCGACTTCGCGCGCGCGCTCGCTCTCCATCGCGAAGACCTGCGGGCAGATGCTCCCGTTCGGTCCGTACTTGGCCCTTGGAACGCTGGCCGTGCTTTTGTATTGGAATCATCTCGTCTCCTGAAGCTCGGGTCCGTGCGAGGGGGTTTCTCGCGCCGAACGCATCGCGCGTCGCGGACCCAAGTCTCGGGAGCAGGCCGACTGCGTTTCACGCGCGGCGCGCCGCATCGCACATCGTTCCGAACTCTCACTCCAGCCGCTCCACGCTCCACTCCATGAAGCACATGACCAAGCTGTTCCTCTCGTTCGTCGTCGCCGCTCCGTTCGCCGCGAGCTGCGCCGCTCCCCAGTACAAGGCCGCGCTCGACGAGCAGGCCCAAGAAAACCGCCAGTTGCGCGAGGAGCGCGCGGACCTGAAGGGCGAGAACCGCGACCTCGCCGCGCAGAAGGACTCGCTCGAGACCGCCCTCGCGGAAGCCAACGCACGCCTGCTCGAGGAGCCGACCCAGTCGAGCACGCGGCTCAAGGATCTCGACGATGCCGGCGTCGGCTACGGCATGCGCGACGGTCGCATGGTGATCTCGATCCCGCAGGAGCTGACCTTCGGCGCCGGCAAGGCCGACCTCTCCGACGCCGGCAAGAAGACGCTCAAGGCCGTCGCCAAGACGCTCCAGCAGAACTACGCCGAGGGCGAATATTGGATCGAGGGTCACACCGACAACGACCCGATCTCGAAGAGCAAGTTCGCCACCAACCGCGACCTCTCGCTGGCACGCGCGATGGCCGTGTTGCACTGCCTCGTCAACGACGGGGGCATCGCCGACGGCCAGTGCGTCGTGACGGGCTGGGGCCCGTACCGCCCGGTCAGCGCGAACAACTCGGCCAAGAACAAGGCCAAGAACCGTCGCGTCGAGATCATCGTCGAGATGCGGAACTAGTCGCGCCGCGCGAGGCCCCTCGTCCGGGGGGGCTCGCAGCGTGTCGCCCTGCACGCGCGCTTCAGCGCTTCGATCGCTGGGGCGCGCGTTCGTACTTCGAACGCTGACGCGCGGAGCCTGCTCCGGCCGGCCTACGCACTAGGGCGTAGGCCTAGTTCGCAGGGCCACCCCTACGATAACCAGATGCCGCGCGATGTTGCGTGGTTGCGCGTCGCGCGGCGCCGAGGGCACCCGCGCGCGCTCGGGAGCGCCTCGGTGGAGCGAACACGCGATGACTTCTACCCCCAAGGGACTGCGCAATCTCGCCTTCGTCGGGCACCCTTCGGCCGGAAAAACCACGCTCGTCGACGCGCTCGCGCACTCGTGCGGTTTCGTTGCGCGCAAGGGCTCCGTGGCGGAGCGCACCTCGATTTGCGACACGGAACCGGAGGAGCAGGACAAGGGCCACACGCTGCAGGCCGCCTTCGTGCAGGGCGACGCGCGCGGCTGTCGCTGGACGCTGATCGACACTCCCGGCTACGACGACTTCGTGGCCGATGCCTACGGGGCGATTGCGGCCGCGGATGTGGTGGTCGGCGTGCACAGCGCCGTGGGCCGCCCGAACTACGACTTCCGGCGTGAGCTCGAGCGCGCGCGCAGCCTCGGCAAGGGGCGCGTGATCGTCGTGACCCACTGCGACGCGGACAATGTGGACTTCGATCGCGTCGTCGACGAGCTCGACCTCGCGGTGGGGGACCTGTGCGTGCCGTTCGATCATCCCGATGTCACGGGGCCCGGATTCCATGCGGCACCGACGATCTTCGAGGTCGATCACCACGACTGGCGTCGCAACCTGCTCGATCGCGTGATGGACGCCTGCGAGGACGACGCGTTGCTCGCGCGCTATCTCGAGACGGGCGCGCTGACCGACGAGGAGCTGCACGCTCAGATTCCGCGCGCGATCGCGCGCGGCTCGCTCGTTCCGATCCTCGTCTGCAACCCGCTCTCGGGCATCGGCGTCGAGGCGGTGCTCTCGTTCCTCGCCGAGTTCGGCCCGACTCCCGACATGATCCCGCAGCGCGCGGCGAATGGCGAAGCGCTCGCGCTCGACTCTTCGGCGCCGCTGCTCGCGCGCGTCGTGTGCGTGCGCTCCGACGCGCACCTCGGCAAGCTCTGCACGCTGAAAGTGCTCTCGGGAACGCTGGCGGCCGGCGATGTGCTCGCGGGGCCGCGCTCTGGGGAGAAGGGCGAGAAGCCCGGCGGTCTGTTGCGCCTCGTCGGCAAGCGCCGTCGCGATCCGCTCGAGCGCGCGAGCGCCGGCGAGATCGTGACGCTCTCGCGCTTCGAGGGTGCGGGCTTTGGCGATGTGATCGTGCGTCCGGGCGAACGCGCGAGCGTGCTCGGGCCGATCGTGCAGCCCGAACCCGTGGTTTCGCTCGCGCTCGTGCCGCGCTCGCGCAACGACGAGCAGAAGATCGGCGAGGCGCTGCGCAAGCTCGCACAGGAGGACCCGACCTTCATGTTCGAGCACGATGTCGACACGCACGAGTTGCTCGTGCGCGGGCTCACGGAGCAGCACCTCGCGGTCGCGCTGACGCGCCTCTCGCGCCGCTATGGCGTCGAAGTGTCGTCGCATCCGCCGCGCATCGCCTATCGCGAGACCGTGACGCGGCGCGCCGAGGGCCACCATCGGCACAAGAAGCAGACGGGCGGCCGCGGTCAGTTCGGCGAGTGCTTCGTGCGCGTGCGTCCCAATCCCAAGGGCACCGGCGTGACATTCACCGACGCCGTCGTCGGTGGCTCGATCCCGCGCAATCTCATTCCGGCGGTGGAGAAGGGCGTGCGCGAGGCCGCGGCCAAGGGCGTGCTCACGCACAGTCAGGTGGTCGATGTGGATCTCGAGCTCTACGACGGCAAGTTCCACGATGTGGACTCCGACGAAGCGAGCTTCAAGATCGCGGGCGCGCGCGCGTTCATCGATGCGTTCCAGAAGGCCGCGCCGGTGCTGCTCGAACCCGTGATGGATGTCGAGATCACGGTTCCGACCGACAGCGCGGGCGCGATCTTCTCGGACCTCACGAGCCATCGTCGTGCGCAGGTGCACGACCAGTCGACCTCCGCGGATGGCGCGGTCACCACGATTCGCGCGCACGCGCCGCTGTCGCTCTTGCAGAGCTACCAGCGCGACCTGAAGTCGATGACCGCGGGCGAGGGCTGCTTCGCGATGCATCTGGTCGACCACGCGCCGCTCCCCGCGCTCGAGCAGCAGCGCGTGCTCTCGACCGTCGCGCGCGGCGAGCCGCTCGAGGTCTAGGCGCCGAGGCCGCGCGCCGAGGTCCGTGGCGCATCGAAACGCGCCGGCGGTGGGGGCATCCCGCCGTCGGCGCGCTGCCGTTCGAGCTCCCACGCTGCGCTCGGAAGTTCTTTCCACTTTGCGCCGCGCCGTTTCAGTCAGGCTCGTGCTGGCGCCGAAAGATCGGCCATGAGGACCGCCCCGATTCTCGCGGGAGATGCCACCGTACCCGCGTGCGCGCGGTCAGGGGAGGTGGCGCGCGCATGATCACCATGGACGAGCTCCTGTCGCTCCTGATTCGTCAGGGCGGCTCGGACCTGCACATCTCGATTCACTCGCCTCCGCGCCTCCGCGTCGATGGCATGTTGTTGCCCGTCGATTGTCCGGAGCTCACGCCCGAGGACACGCGCCGGCTCGCGACGAGCGTGCTGACGAGCGACCAGATCGCGAAGCTCGATCGCGACCTCGAGCTCGACTGCTCGTTCGGTCTCGCCGACAAGGGGCGCTTCCGCGCCAATGTGTTCCACCAGCAGGGTTCCGTTGCGGCGGTGATGCGCCTGATTCCCAACCGCATCGCGGCCTTCGATCAGCTCGGCCTCCCGCGGCAGGTGTGCGAGCGCATCTGCTCGCTGCGCTCCGGCCTCGTGCTCGTCACCGGCGCCACGGGCTCGGGCAAGTCGACATCGCTGGCGTCGATGGTCAACCACATCAACCAGACGCGGCAGGGCCACATCGTCACGATCGAGGATCCCGTCGAGTTCGTGCACCAGCACAGGCAGTGCATGGTCACGCAGCGCGAAGTGGGCGGCGACACGCGGGGCTTCGCAAACGCGCTGAAGAGCGTGCTGCGTCAGGACCCCGACTTCATCCTCGTGGGCGAGCTGCGCGACCTCGAGACGATCGAGGCCGCCTTGACGCTCGCGGAGACGGGTCACTTGACTTTCGGCACGCTGCACACCTCCGACGCGGTGCAGACGATCAACCGCATCGTCGATGTGTTCCCCGCTCACCAGCAGCAGCAGGTGCGCACGCAGCTCTCGTTCTCGCTCGAAGCCGTGTTCAGTCAGCAGCTCTTGCCGCTCGCCAGCGGTCGGGGACGCGCGCTGGCCGCCGAGGTGATGCTCGCCACGCCGGCCGTGCGCGCGCTGATCCGCGAAGGCAAGAACCACCAGATCTACTCCCAGATCCAGACCGGCGGTCGGCTGGGGATGAAGACCATGGCGACTTCGCTCGCCGAGCTCGTGCGCTCGGGCCGCGTGCGGCTCGAGGAAGCGGAGCGCACCGCCACGGACCTGAGCGAGCTGCGCACGCTGGTGCGCGCGGCTTGACGGACGGAGCCCCCCCATGACCCGCATCTCCGGACGGATCCGCAGGATCCTGATCGACGGCGGCCTCGTCAGCGACGAGGACTGGAGCGGTGCCAAGGAACGTGGCGGCTCGCCCGTCGCGACATTGCTCTCGCAGGGCCTCGTGCAGGAAGATGCGCTGCTCGAGACGCTCGCTCGCGCGTCGGGCGTGGTGCCCGTCGATCTGTCGCGCATCCGCCCCGATCCGGCGGCGCTCGAGAGCTTGCCGCGCGACACCTGCGAGCAGCACGGGATCCTGCCGCTCACTCGCAACGGCGATGTGCTCACGGTCGCGGTCAGCGATCCGTTCGATGTCCTCCTGCTCGACGACCTGAGGCGCATGTCGCGCTGCGCGGTGCGACCGGTGCTGTCACACCCGACGGCGATCCGCTCCGCGACCGAGTCCGTGTTCGAGACGAAGAACAAGGCCGTCGACCAGCTCTTGTCCGAGGTCCATGGCGCCGACACGGCGCTCTCCGTCGAGGTCGAGCAGGCCGAGGACATCGAGCAGGCGGCGACGCAGGGCGAGGATGCCCCCGCGGTCAAGCTCGTCAACCTCGTGATCCTGCGCGCGCTGAAGGAAAAGGCGAGCGACATTCACATCGAGCCCGGCGAGTCCGCGATTCGCATTCGCCTGCGCATCGACGGCTCTTTGCACGAGATCCTGCGCCCGCCGAGCTCGATGCTCTCGGCGCTGATCTCGCGCTTGAAGATCCTCGCCTCGCTCGACATCGCCGAGCGCTTCGCGCCGCAGGACGGCAAGTTCCAGATCCGCTACGAGAACCGCAAGATCGACTTCCGCCTCTCGATCCTGCCAGTCGTGGGCGGCGAGAAGGCGGTCATGCGCATTCTCGATGCGGGCGCAATGGCCCTCAAGCTCGACAACTTGGGTTACGAGCCGAAGGCGCTCGAGGACATCAAGCGCGCTTCGAGCGCGGCCTACGGCATGCTGCTGCTCACGGGCCCCACAGGCTCGGGCAAGTCGACGACCCTCTACTCGTGCGTCAAGGAAGTCGCGACGAGCGATGTGAATGTCGTGACGGTCGAAGATCCTGTCGAGTACCGCATGGACGGCATCAATCAGGTGCCGGTCAATCCCAAGCGCGGCATGACCTTCGCGGGCGCGTTGCGTTCGATCCTGCGTCAGGACCCCGACATCGTGCTCGTCGGCGAGATCCGCGACACCGAGACGGCCGACATCGCGGTCAAGGCCGCGCTCACGGGCCACCTCGTGCTCTCGACGCTGCACACCAACGACGCGGCGACCACGATCACGCGGTTGTGCGACATGGGCATCGATCCGTTCATGGTCGCGAGCTCCGTGCTGTGCATCGGCGCGCAGCGACTGGCGCGCAAGCTGTGTCCCTCGTGCCGCGTGAAGCTCGAGTTGCCCGAGCGCGAGCTGCTCGATGTTGGCTTCCGCGCCGACGAGCTCGCGGGCCTCGAGATGTTCGGCCCCAACCCCAAGGGCTGCATGCGCTGCAAGGAAGGCTACAAGGGCCGCTTCGCGATCCTCGAGACCCTGTACCTCGAGCAGGAGCTCAAGGGAATGGTCATCCAGCGCCGCTCGGCGGTGGAGATCAAGCAGCAGGCGGTGCGGCTGGGGATGCTGACCCTGCGCCGCGTCGGCTTGCTCAATGTCGCCCGCGGCCGGACCTCGCTCGCGGAAGTCCTGCGCACCACTCTCGACGATCGCTGATGCGCGCCGCGCCAGCGTTTGCCCCAAGGAACACCCCATGATGAGTTTCAAGTACGCCGCCAAGAGGACTACCGGCCAGACGGTCGAGGGCACGATCCAGGCCGAGGACCGCGGGCAGGCCGTGGCCGAGCTACGCCGCCAGAATCTGGTGGTGCTGCGACTCGATGCGGCCGCCGCGAGCGCCGCGCCGCGAGCGCCGCGCTTCGCGTTCCTCTCGCGTTCGCCGCGCGTGACGAACGAGGAGCTGGTGCTCTTCACGCGCCAGCTCTCGACCATGGTCGGAGCCGGTCTCGCGCTGCTCGAGTCGATCGATGTGCTCGGCGAGCAAGCGGAGACGCCCGGCCTGCGCACCGTGTGCGCGCAGATCGGCGCGGACCTGCGCTCGGGCTCGGATCTCTCGAGCGCGATGGAGCGCTGCCCGCGCGCTTTCTCGCCGCTGTATGTGAGCATGGTGCGCGCCGGCGAGGCCTCGGGCCAGATGGATGTGATCCTCGCGCGCCTCGCGGACTATCTCGAGTCGAGCCAAGCGCTCAAGCGCGAGATCAAGGCCGCGATGACCTACCCGGTGATCTCGCTCGTGCTCGTGATCTCGATCACGGCCTTCCTGATGCTCGGTGTGGTGCCGACCTTCCGGCAAGTGTTCGAGGGGCTCGGCACCGAGTTGCCGGCGCTGACGCAGTTCACGCTCGACACATCGGAGTGGCTCAAGAACAACTGGTATGTGGTCGTCGTCGGCGCGTTTGGCGCCTTCGCGGGCTTCACGCTGTTCAAGCAGACGCGGCGCGGCGCGCTGTTCTTCGATCATGTCGCCCTGCGCGCGCCGGTGTTCGGACCGATCGCGCGCAAGGTGGCGCTGGCGCGCTTCTCGCGTACTTTCGCCACGCTGATCCGCTCCGGCGTGCCGATCATGGGCACGCTCGACATCGTGGCGGACACGGCTGGCAACCGCGTGATCGCGAACACCGTCGCCGCCGCCAAGGAGAGCGTGCGCAACGGTCAGTTGCTTTCCGATCCGCTGGCGCAGTCGCGCGTCTTTCCGCCGATGGTGACGCGCATGATCGCGATCGGCGAACGCACCGGCTCGCTCGAGCAGCTGCTCGAGAAGATCGCAGAGTTCTACGACGCTCAGGTGAAGGCCGCGATCAAGAGCCTCACCAGCCTGATCGAGCCGCTCCTGATCACATTCATGGGCGTGATCGTCGGCGGCGTGGTGCTGAGCGTGTTCCTCCCGATCCTCGATGTGGTCGGGAAGCTCTCCGGACCGAGCTAGGTTCGCCGCAGAGCTGGCCCTGCCCAGTCGTTCGCTCGTCGTGGCCTGCCCGTGGGGTAGGTGCGGCGGGCGGGTCGCTTTCGGGACTGCGCCCGGCAGATTTTTCCGGAAAGTGCACTCCAGCGCTCAAGTCGCCTCGCGCGGGAGGCCGAAACATCCGCTCATACGGGAAGCACCGGGCACGGGAGTGCCGTTCCGGTGTCCGAGAACCAGAAAGCAGAACACAACCGCAATGAAGACCAACAAGCGCAACGCAGGTTTCACCCTGATCGAGCTCATGATCGTGGTGGCCATCATCGCCATCATCGCCTCGGTCGCGATTCCGCGCCTCATGGCCGCTCGACTGTCGGCCAACGAGTCGGCCGCCATCTCGACGCTCCGCTCGCTCACGAGCGCGCAGGCTCAAGTCCAGTCCTCGGGCGCCATCGACACCGACGGCGACGGCGCTGGCGAGTACGGCAGCTTCGCCGAGCTCGCGGGCACCTTCCCCTGCCGCGTCTCGAACGCCGGCGCTCCGGGCTCCGGTACGGCCGGCACCGACGAGCTCAACCCGCCGGTCCTCTCGGCCGCCTTCGGCAATGTCGTGGCGAGCCAGGTCCAGCGCTCGGGCTATGTGTTCCAGATGTACCTGCCGGACACCGCTCGCGCTCCGATCACCGAGGGCGCCACCGGTGGCTTCACGGGTGCCTACCCGGGCGCCGACAACGGTGAAGTGCTGTGGTGCTGCTACGCCTGGCCGGTCAACTTCAGCCAGACCGGCAACCGCTCGTTCTTCGTGAACCAAGCGGGCGACATCTACCAGTACAACAACAAGGGCACCAACGTGTACTCCGGCACCGGCGCCGCGGGCAACGGCCCCTCCGGTGACGCGATCTTCCAGACCGGCAGCGACATGGGCTCGCCGGTGTGCAATGTCGCCGGTGGCCTGACCGGTCAAGACGGCGAAAACTGGGTCCCGGTCCAGTAGTTCGCGAGCTTCCCGTGCGTGGCGAGGCGTTCCGAGCAACCGGGGCGCCTCGCCATGCGGCTTGATGGCGAGCTCTTCACCATCGACATCCCCCCGACACGAGCCACTCCGAGCGCCGCGCCATGACCGAGCTGCATGCCTCCTTCGACATCTCGAACCGCGCTCGCCGTGGCTTCACGCTGGTCGAGCTGATGATCGTCGTCGGCATCATCGCGATTCTCTCCGCGATCGCGCTGCCGCGCCTCGCCGCCGCGCGCCAGTCCGCCAACGAGTCGGCGGCGATCGCGACTCTGCGCGCGCTGATGAGCGCGCAAGCGCAGCTGCAGTCCGCCGCGGCGATCGACACCGATGCCGATGGGATGGGGGAATTCGGCGGCTTCGCCGAGCTCGCCGGCCTCGCTCCGGTGCGCGTGAGCAACGCCGGCAGCGCCGCGGCGGGCAATGCGGCCGGCGACCTGCTCGATCCGCCCATGCTCTCCGCTCCGTTCGGCGTCGTGACGGCCAGCCAGACGGCGCGCTCTGGCTATCTCTTCCAGATGTTCCTGCCGGACGCCGCGGGAGCTCCCTTCACGGAAGACGCCACCGGCGGCTTCGCGGGCACCTTCCCGAGCTCTGACCTCGGCGAGTACCTGTGGTGTTGTTACGCCTGGCCCATGCAGGCGGGCATGACCGGCACGCGCGCCTTCTTCGTCAGTCACTCGAACGAAGTGCTGCAGACGGCGAACCGCGCGGGCACGGTCTACTCGGGTGCCGTGCACGGGCCTGCGGGCGACGCGGCCTTCAGCAACGCCAACGACCTGCGCTCGGCGATCGGCCTGTACGGCGCGTCGGTCGACGGCAATAGCTGGGTGCCCGTGCAGTGAGCCGCGGCTAGTCCCTCAGGCCGAACAGCACGCGCGCGTTCTCGCTCGTGATGCGAGCGAGCGCCTCGAGCGACTCCCCGCGCACTTCGGCGACCTTGGCGAGCACCTCGCGGCATAGTGCCGGTTCATTGCGCCGTCCGCGGCGCGACTGCGGAGCGAGATAGGGGCAGTCCGTCTCGACGAGCAGGCGTTCGGCGGGCACCAGCTTCGCGGCCGAGCGATTGAAATCGTTCTTCGGGTATGTCACGACGCCCGAAAACGAGATGTACATGCCCAGCGCGAGGAAGCCGTCGAGCTCGTCGGGGCCGTAGCTGTAGCAGTGCATCACGCCGCGCACGCCGGAAAACTCCGCGAGCAGCGCGAGCGTGTCCTCGCGCGCATCGCGACAATGCACGATCACGGGCTTCCCGAGCGCGAGCGCGAGCTGCAGGTGCCAGCGGAAGTTCGCGCGCTGCGCCTCGCGCGGCGAGAACTGCTTGAACCAGTCGAGCCCGGTCTCGCCCACGGCCACACAGTCCGCGCGGCGGCACAGGCGCTCGATCTCGGCGCGGTCTTCGTCCTTGGCGGTTCCCGCATCGTGGGGATGGATGCCGGCGGTGGGGAACACGCCCGCGTGGCGCGCCGCGAGCTCGAAGCAGCGCCGCGACGTCGCGACATTCGTTCCGACGAGCAGCATGCGCGTGACTCCGGCCGCGCGCGCGCGCTCGATCGCCGCGTCCCGATCCTCCTCGAAGCTCTCGTCGTAGACGTGTGCGTGGCTGTCGGTGATGGATAGGGCCGCGCTCATCGAACGCTGCAGTTCTTGTCGAGCATGTCCGCGAGGAAGAACAAGAACAACTCGTCCACCTCGTGCTCCGACGCCTCGCGCATCAGGGTGCAGAATGCGTCGCGCGGCATGATGCGCTGCAGCGCCTGCGCAGCCTTGCGGCGGATGTTGCCGTCCGACGCGCTCTCGACGAGCACCTCGCGCAGGGCCCGGATCGCGCGCTCCCCGCCGATGTCCGCGAGAGCGTTCACCGCCGCGTAGCGCGCGTCCGGCGGCTGGCGCAGGTCGACGACGAGGTCGCACAGCACGCGCGCCTCCACGAGGCCCAGCTCCCTCGCCGCCGTGTGCCAGCCGCGCACGAGCTCCTCCTGCGGCGGACGGGTCTGGCGCGCAATGGGCTCGCGCAGCATCGGCTCGAAGAGCTCGATGGCGCGTTGCGGAATGGTTGCGGAGGCGATGCGCACGGCCTGCGTGCGGATCTCCTCGCCCTTGCCGTCGTAGACGAGGATCAGGCGCTCGAGGGTCGGCTGGGTGTCCGCGGGTGCGTTGTAGGCGGCCGCCTCCAGCAGGGCCCAGCGCACATCGAAGCACTCGCCCTGCGCGCGCTCGAAACGCGCGAGTGCCTCCCGACCCGCCGTGACTCCGGCTGCTCGCAACCCCTCGAGATGGGCGCTGCGCTCGCGGAAATTGCGGTCGTGAACATCGCTCGTGGCGATCGGGTCCACGGGCCGGAAGAGCGTCACCAGCCGGTCGATGGCTGCGCGGGACTCCAGCTCGCTCAGGCCCGAGCCGGCCACGCTGTCGCCACAGCCGCCGAGCAGCATGAGCCCGAGGGTGAGCGCGAGCGATCGCAGGCCGTGCGGGGTCGCACGCCTGTTTCGGCTGGGCTCGGCTCGGTCGGGGTGGGGGAGTTGGAAGGCGGCCGGTCGCTCGGGCATGGCGCTTGGGACGGGGCGGGGACGGGAGGGTCGGGAACGGAATTTGTTGGGTGGGCTGGAGCGGACTGTTTCGACGGCGGCCGGCGAAGTTCGTGCCGAGCCCCGCACGAGCGGGCCGCCCGCCGCGTGGCGCGCGTCGTTTGGAGTCCCAGCGTAGTCGGGCACGACTCTGGCAGGACTCTGGCGCCGAGCCCCGCGCGGTCACTATAGTGCCGCACCCCTTCGGAAACCGCGACTGGACCACCGGCGCGGGCCCGTCCCCTTCGTCCCCCCGGCGCGCCCTTGGGACAGAGGGAGCCAAGCCCGCTCGGCGCCTCCTCACTCGGGCTCCGACTCACTCTAGGACAGCTTGAACGACCAGCGACGCACACTCGTGCGCCCCTCCCTCATGAAGAACGCGGCCAGGCTCCTCCTCGTCACGGCCCTCACCGGCACGGTGTCGATCCTCTCCTCCTGCACCGGCGGCGGTGCCGCCGACGGTGGGGCCATGTTTGTCGAATCCTGCACCCTCGGCTGCACCAACGGGAATGGTGGCGAGCAGGTCAGCTGCGGCATCGTGAACACCTACCTGAACCAGGACATCGCGGTGGTGTTCTCGGAGTCCGTGGCGCCGACCTCGCTGACGGTCAACAACGCCTTTCAGGTGATCGACATCGTGACCGCGGGCTTCCCCGCCGGTTCGCGTCTGGTCGACCCCAATGACGCACGCCGCGCGATCTTCCGCCCGCGCCTTTCGTTCGACGCCTCGGGCAATCCGAGCTTCGGCTTCGGCGCGAACCAGACCTACCAGATCCGCATACCGGGCACGGGCCAGGGCGATGTGGGCCCCTATGTGCAGAGCTCCGGCGGCCAGCAGAACCAGAGCCGCATGCTGTGCACGATCACCACCAGCCAAGGCCTGATCGACCCCGTCCCGGGCGCGCCGGGCGTGTCGATCTTCGTGCGCACCATCGGCGGCGGGGCCCCGATCAACCTTGCCACGACCACCGCGGATGTGGTCGATGTGCTCTCCGCCTCGGAGATCACCTTCGTGTTCAACGACCTGATGAACATCGGCACGCTGGTCCAGCCCTCGACCGGCCAGTCGCCCTTCATCACCGTCAAGGTCGACCCGGACGGAAACCTCAGCACGCCGGGCGATCAGGTCCCCGTCGGCGGCACCTACAGCTACCAGAACCCCGACCAGACGAATCTGACCACCACCATGGTGTTCACGCCGTTCGGTGGCTTCCCCAGCGCGGGCAGCGCGCCGGTCAAGCGCAAGATCGTGGTCGACGTTCCGGTCGAGGTGAAGGACCTCGCGGGCCACTCGGTCGCCAATCCGGGCAAGCGCACGTTCACGCCGGAAGTCGCGGTCTTCGGTGCGGTCACGCTGCCCGCCGGTGGCGAGCAGTTCAACGACGATTCGAACGAGGACAAGGCGCGCTCGGGCGCCAACTGGAGCGCGGGTCGCCTGACCGCGGGCACCGGCGGCGGCTCGGGTCGCCTCGGCGACCTCGTGATCGACGACAACCAGTCGCGCACGGTGTTCACCTCGACCCAGCCGGCCGTGGCGCGCATCAAGTTCCTGCGCAACGTGCGCGGCTCGGACGCGGGCCGCTTCATGTTCGGCAACAACGCCGCGCACATCCTCTACAAGCTGTCGG
>VGYZ01000062.1 GCA_016872795.1 Planctomycetota bacterium | reverse complement strand
ACGAGTAGGAGGCGAGCGCGGGAGCCTCGTCGGTGTGCGTGTACAGGATCTGCTTGGCAGAGGGCATGGCGAGTTCGGCGCTGGGCGCCGCAGGAGAGCGTCGGCGCGCCGAGGGATGCGGCACGCAGGGAACTAGGATAGCAAGAGAACGGCTTCTTGCGGGCCGCGGCGCGAGCACGGGACAGCGCGCAAGCGCGAAAACCCGCACCTTGACCATTCCATGTCCGAGGTCGCTACCGATCCTGCGGCCGCCCGTTGGGTCCGCCCTACTCCTTTGGACCACCACCCGTGGAGCTCGCCCCCCACTTCCTCATCCAAGAAGACACCTACGAACGCGGCTGGAGCGCCGAGATCCTCGCGGCCTGTGGCCTCGAGCCCTACCAGCAGCTCGCGCTTGCGAGCGCCGATCGCGACGAGTTCGCGAACCACCTGCGCCGCTTGGCCTACCAGATGTCCATTCCCCCGCGCGAGGTGCTTGCGCACGCGGACCTGCCGTTGGCGTTCCTCGAGTGGTGGCTCCAGCGCACGGCGGAGAGCCCGAACCTCGAGTGCCGCGAGCTCGAGCGCCGCCGCGCGCTCGCATTCAGCGTAGCTGCCTTCGTCGCGTGAGCACGCGGCGGACCAGCTCGGGCAGCTCGCGCTCTTCGACCTCGCCGTCGCCGTCGAGGTCCCAGCGACCGACGAAATCATCGGGCGCGGCCTCGACACCCTGCGCCTGCGCCAGCTGCACGCGGTTCGCGAGTTCGTTGGGCTCCGCAGTCCCATCGCGATCGAGGTCGAGCTCGAGCAGCAGTCCCGGACGGGCCTTCAAGTCGCGCGCCCCGAGTGCTCCATCGCGATCGACATCGAGCACTTCGAGCAAGTTCTCGAGCGTGATGCGCGGCGACAGCGAGAGCGCCGCGACGCGCCGCGTCGGCCACTCGGATTCGCGCGCGAAGTACCCGCGCGCTTCCCACGCCGGCACGCCCTGCTCCCCAAGCTCGACCTCGCCGCTGCGATCCACGTCGAGCGCGAGGAACTCCTCGTTGGCGAGCTTGAGCTCCTTGGGTTGGATCTTCCCGTCCCCGTTCGCGTCGAGGCGCGCGAAGCGAGCTCGCGCGGTCGCGCCGCCGAGCCGTAGCTGCCGCAGCTCACCGGGATGACGAGAAAGTTCGTCGGGCGACAGCGCGCGGTCCCCGTCGAGATCGAGCGCCGCGAACAGGATCCGCGAGAGCTCCGCGCGATCGAGCCTGCGGTTGCCGTCCTCGTCGAACTGCAAGGGCGAGATGCCGTCGAACAGCCGCGCGAGGTCGCCATCGCGATCGACACGCGTGGCAAGAAACGCCGGAGCGCTCGCATCCGTCTCGCTGCGCTCCGGCTCGACGAGCCGCGCGAGCAGCGCGAGGTCGCGCAGCGCGACGCGCCCATCTCCATCGCCGTCGATCCCCTGCCCCGCGCGCCGCAGCTCATCGCCCTCGAGCAGGCCCGAGCGATCGGCGTCGCACGCTTGGAAGTGCATGCGCGCTCCAGCTCCCGGGATCTCGCTCGCGGCTCGCGCCGTGTCGTTCCCCAGCAGGTTCGCGGGCACGAGCAGCAGCCGCTCGATCTCCGGCAGCGTCAGCCAGCGCGAGCCCATGTGACTGATGTCCTTCAGCGGCCTGCCCGCCTCGTCGAGCATGCGGTCGAGCGGAAATTCCTCGAGCGCGATCGCGTAGCAGTCGCGCAGGCCCGCGAGCACTCCGAGCTGGCGCGGCTCGCCCGAAACGGAGACATCCGTGGCGACGACGCCGTCGCTGCCGGGCGCGAACGCCACCGACTGCAGGAACGGCGGGTTGTAGTAAGCGCCGACCGAGAGCATCTCGGTCGACTCGCCCGACGGAAGCACGGCCAAGTTGCGCACGCGCCGCGGCTCCGTGATGTCGAGCACGAACAGTCGCGACTGCGGATCCGCGTTGGGCGCATCGGTCTCCGCGAGCAGGTACGCGTAGTCGCCTTCGCGCGTCTTCGATCCGCCCTGGGGCTCGGCGATATCGACATGACTGCGCACGGCGAACCCGCGGTACACGCCGTTGCGTCGCTGGGCGCGGCTGCGATCCTCCGCCGGCGGCCAGAGCTTCTCCAGCGCCGCGGGCTCCGTCGCGTTGTAGAGCACGAGCCCCTCGCGCTCGTCGAGCACGCACAGCAGCGCTCGCGCCGGCGTCCGGCGATCCGCGACGACACCGTCCTCTGCGACCGGCCGCGAATTCTGAAACAGGAGCGTCACTCCCACTGCGGCATCCGCCTGCGCCGCATTGCTCGAGACGCGCGCTCCACCGATGATCCTCGGCTCCGCAGGCTTGCGAACATCGACGATGAGCACGCCGCCGATGCCGTCCGCGACATATGCGAGCGGCCACTGCACATGCACATCACGCGCGTCGAATGTCGGCACACTCGAGAGCGCGGCGATGCGACCCTCCGCCTCGATGCGGAAGATACGCAGCCCGCCGGCGCCATCGGCCACATACAGGTGCTCGCCCGCCACCACCATGCCGCCCGGCTGAACCGTGGCGACGAACTGCACGCGCTGCGGCCGCGTGGGGTCGCGCACATCGACCACATGGACACCCCGATAGCCCTCGGCGACATACACGCGCCGCGCGAAGCCCTGCAGCGGATCGCAGTCGAGCGCCAAGTCCACGATGTCGGGCTGAACGAGCTTCGCGATCGGCACCGACGCGGAGACCTGCGCGCGATCGACGGCGACCACCTCGAGGCCGCGGCGATCGGCGACGAACGCGAGCTGTCGTCCGAGGCGGAAGTTCACGGAACCCAGCCCCCAAGTCGCGGAGCTGCGGTGACACTCGACGCACGCACGCGAAGTGCCGCGAACGGTGTGCATTTGGTGGTGAATCTGCGTCAGGCCCGAGAGCCCCGCGCTCGTGACCGGCAGCTCCTGATCGAGGAACACGCGCCCCTGCTCGTCGCGCACGGTGCCCATCGTCGAGAAGCCCGTCAGGTACGGCGCGTAGCGCCCCGACTCGTCGAGCCCCGCATAGAAGCTCTTCCACGACGAGAAGACCTTCTCCTGCGTGGTCACGCGCCCCTTCGTGCGCTGGCCCGAGAGCAGGTCGAGTTGGGTGAGCGATTCGTTGCGATCGAAGTGGAAGCCCATGAAGTTGGGATTCCACGCCGAGTGGCACAGGTGGCAGGCGAGATCCGCGTGCTCGCTCGTCATGGCGCGCGCGGCGCGCTCGTTGTACTCCCGACGCTTCGGGTCGAGCACGTGCACCACCTGCGGCACGACGTGCTCGCGCCCATCGACCTTGCTCTTGAGCACGATCCCCGCGTCGCTGCGACGCAGGTGAGCGAGCGGCGTGCCGCGCTGCGTGCGCAGGGTGGCGGGCTCTCGGAACGTGCCGTGGCAGTCGCTGCACGAGATTTCGACCGCATGCTCCATCGAGCCGTACAGGCGGCCATCTCCCATCACGTCGTTCTCGGTGTGACAGTCGATGCAGTGCATCCCGCGCTCGTGGTGCACGTCGGGCGGCACGATCGACGGATCGTCCAGATAGAACTGCCGATTGCGCAGTGCATCCGTCGTGCCCGGTATCTCCGGTCCGCCCGGCGCGCCCGGCGGCAGCTGCGAGAGTCCGCGGAAGTTGAGGCCGATCGACGCGTCACCATAGTGACAGCTCGTGCAGGTGTCGGTCGTCGGCGCGCGCGTCATCTCGTGCGCGCGAGGATGTCCGGGTTCAGTCTTGGGTGCGCTGCGATCTCCGCTCTCGGAGAGCCCGTCGAGCGCGTAGGGCACATGGCACGCCGCGCAGCCTTCGCCGCGATAGTCGCCATCGAAGCCGACACGCCCCTCGACGGCACGCCCCTCCGACCACAGGTGGCACTGCATGCACTCCTTGCGCGCCAGATCGGCGAGGTGCTTGCCGAGGTCGTCGTGCGCACCGCCTTCGCGAAACGCCGGCACCTGATAGAGCTCCTCGATGTCGCCCTTCTGCGCGAGATGGGGAGCAACGGCGAACACGCCGAACTGCGCTCCCTTGCGCTTCGCCAAGCCGCCCTCGTAGTAGCCGTCCGACAGGTGCCCCGCGGTCGTCGCGTGCATGCTCGTCCGCACGCGGCCCACTTCGCTCTCGTGACACGGTCCGCAGGTCGTCGGGGCCACGCGCAAGTCCATCGGATTCTCGAAGCGCCGCCATGTGAGGTCCTCGGTGAGCCCCGCGACGCGCTCGTCGCCTGCCTCGCGCTGGGCCCGCGGAGGATGCGCCTCCAGCTTGGTCCTCGCCGCGCCGTTCCCACCGTGGCAGTCGACGCACGAGAGCTCCGCTTGTGGGTGCATCTCCTCGATGCCTGCGTGGCAGTTCACGCAACCCGACGAATCCGCCTTGACCTGCGCCGCCCACGCAGGCCGCGCGCTCCCGTTCCATGAGACGATCGCGAACGCCAACGCCCCCACGGTGGCCGCCAGCGCCGCCATCGCGCGCAGCCGCGCACACAGACTCGACTCCTGCAAGCCCATGCTCACGCGAAGAGCTTGGGCAGTCGCTTGCCGCGCGCCTTCGTCGCACTCGCGCCGAGCAGCTCGCACACGGTCGGGCAGACATCGATCGCCTGCACATCGTCCTCGACGATCCGATTGCGCGCGAAGTCCGGCCCCCAGCAGGTGGCCGTGACATACTCCAAGTCGTTCGAGCCGTCGCCGTGGTCGAGCCCGCGCCGCGAGTTCAGGTCCGCATCGCGTCCGAACTCGGGGAGGATCACGAAGGCCGTCGAGTCGCGCAGTTCCTGATCCGCGCGCACGGCGCGCCACAGCTCGCCGAGCGCCTCGTCGTTGCGGCGAACGATCTCGACATAGCCGTTGTAGGAGCCGTGCGCCGCATCCGCCTGCTGCAGCACGATCGACACCAGCTTGGGCTTGAACAGCACGAGCAAGTTGCGCGCGACGCGGATCGCCTTCGCATCCGCCGCGTTGGCCCCGCGAATGTCCGCCGTTCCGCTCGTGAGCTCGTCGAGGATGTACTTCTCGATGCGCGCAGAATCCTCGACCGAGCCCGCGGAGCCTCCGCCGATCGCGCCGCGCAGGCGTCCGAGCAACTCGGCTTCCTTGGCGGGCAGCGCCTTCGGTCGCCCCCATGCGTCGAGGATCGACTTGAACTCGGCGTTGAAGAGCCCGTCGCCATCGACCGTGTTCGCGCCGTAGCGCGCGCCGTAGTCGGGATGCAGCCCGTAGCTGAAGTTCGTCTGCTGAGCGCCGCCCGAGGTGCTGATCCACACATCGCTCGCGCGCAGCCCAGCGTCCTTGCGCACATATTCGAAGAGCGTGGGATCGCCGCCGCGCGCATTCTCGCGAATGCCGCGCGCCTCGCTGATGCCCGTGAAGATCGAGAGCGCCGCGCCGAAGTGCCCGAGGTTCGACGACTTCACGCGCTTGTAGAGCACGCCCTCCTTGGCGAGCGCCTCCAGCGTCGGCACATTGCTCGGAGCACCAAATGTCTCGCGCGTGCGCACGCCGCCCGCGAAGGCGACGAGCACCACATGCTTGGTCTTGCGCTCCTGTGCAGCGAGCAGCGAACCACGCCCGAGTGCCGGCAGAGCCAGTGCCCCCGCGGCGGCGCCGAGGACGAACGCGCGTCGATCCGAGGCGAAACTCGACACTCTCTCCAGCGACCGGTCAGGGTTGTGCGGCATGGCGGCTCTCAATAGGTCTGGTATTCCGGGTGCGTGACGAGCGCATAGAGCACGGTGTGCGGACGACACTCCGGCTCGTGGAAGACGGTGACGAATGTGCGCAGCTCTTCCGTGCTCGGGACGCGCCCGAGCAGGCGCGTGAAGAGGCCCGCGATCCACTGCGTCGGATCCTCGATCTCCGCCTTGTCGGGCAGCTTCACCTGTCCCGAGTCGATCAGCACTCGCGCGAGCACGGAACGCAGCGGTCCGGTGTCCGAGAGTCCGTCGAGCGCCGTGCGCAGGCGCCGCGATTCTTCCGGCAGTGGCTGGCGCCCGAGCAGATCGACATACAGGGCCTCGATCCAGATCCGGTTGGGAGCGTTCGTGCGGCTGCGCACGCGCGCATCCCATGCGACGGACAGCATCCACTCGCGAAGCAGCGCGCGAAACACGGCCGGATCGCGCTGGAAGCGTCGCACATTCAAGGCGAGCTCGGCCTTGTCGGGCTCCGTGCGCACGATGCGTCGATATTCGCGCGCGACGAGCTGCTGCACGAACGAGCGATCGTCGATGGCGATGCGCAACAAGTCCGCCTGCGTCGAGCCACTCTTGCCAAAGAACATCCCAGGGCGTCCGTCGTACATGCCCTTGCCGACCTCGAGCTCGCGCACATTCTTCTGCACTCGCAGGCCGTTCAGCTGCTCCATCACCACCGTGACGAAGGTGTCCGCGCCCGGATTGCGCTGGTCGAAGCTCGGACTCAGCGCGATGCGATGAATCGCGGTGCGCACATCGAGCTTCTCGGTCGCGAGCAGCGCGGGCAATTCTTCGACGCGCTCGTTCTCCGGCCGGAAGTTGTCGATCAGAAGAAAGAAATAGAGCTGCTCTTCCACCCAGTGCGACCATGTTTCGCACTGGGAGAGCCAGTGGTCGAGAAACTCGTGGCGCCCGCGCCCGAGCCACGCGGTGCGCTCGGCCTCGAGCGGCGGCCGCCCGAGCAGGTCGAAGCACGCCGCGCGCAGGGCCGCATCATCGAGCGCACGCGCCGGCGCGGCCTCGGTCGACGCCTCTTGCGCACGCGCTTCGCCGCCCGCCCCGAAGGCGAGTCCGAACAACGCCAACGCGAGGGCTGCAGCACGCATCGACCGAATCCTAGCAGTCGCGTGCGGTTCGCGCCGTTCGCGCTGCTACAGCCCCGCCTCGCAGCGCGCTCCAGAACTCGAGCCCGGCCGTTTTCGGCAGCACCCCCCCCGCCCCGCTTCCATCGCCGGGCAGCGCTCGCATCGCGGCGCCTATCGACGGGATTAGCGCGAACTCGTTGCGCCCGAGCCCGCCGCATGGCTCCCTATTGAACATGCAACCCGCCCGCCGCCCGCTCGCAGGCCTGCTCGTCGCGCAGTTCCTCGGGGCCTTCAACGACTACGCCTGGAAGATCGCCGTCACGCTGCTGCTACAGCGCGAGCTCGGCGACGCCGCCCCCGAGGCGCAGGCGCAGCGCGTCGCCGGTCTCGTGACGGTGGTCTTCCTGCTGCCGCTCGCGCTCGGCACCTTGCCTGCGATCCCGCTCGTCGACCGCTTCAGCAAGCGCAGCGTGGTCGTGGCGACCAAGGCGCTCGAGCTCGTCCTGATGCTGGCCGCGACGGCCAGCTTGCGCGCCGAGCCGGGCGGCGGCGTCTTTGCGCTCGTGATCGTCGGGGCCATGGGGCTGCAGAGCGCGCTCTTCTCGCCTGCGAAGTACGGCCTGCTGCCGCAGCTCGTTCCCCACGAGCGCCTGTCGCGCGCGAATGGCGCGCTCGAGTTCGCCACATTCGTCGCGATCGTCGCGGGCACGGCGTGCGGTCCGGTGCTGCTGCACGCGGCCGGCGCGTCGACCTGGCTCGTCGGAGCAGCGCTCTCGATGCTCGCTCTCGTGGGACTGCTCGGCGCACTCGCGGTGCCCAGCGTGCCGGCGAGCTCCGAAGGTGCCTCTGCGGCCACCGTCGTGCGCACGGCCTTCACCGCCCTGCGCGCGGATCGCGTGCTGCGGCTTGCGGTGCTCGGAAACGCGCTCTTCATGGGCGTCGCGAGCCTCTTGATGCAGAACCTGCAAGTGTACGCGAAGGTCGATCTCAAGCTGGAAGAGCGCCGCGTCGGCCTCCCGCTCGCCACGCTCTCGATCGGTATCGGCCTCGGCTCGTTGCTCGCGGGGCGCATGTCGGGGCGCAAAGTCGAGCTCGGTCTGCTGCCGCTCGGCGCGCTGCTGCTGGCGCTCTTCTCGCTGCTGTTCGGACTGTTCCTGCCGGGTCCCTTCGGAACGCTCGCGCTGATGGGGCTCGTCGGCCTCGCCGCCGGCTTGCTCGTCGTGCCGCTGAATGCGCTCGTGCAATGGCGCGCGCCGACTCAGGGTTGCGGCGCGGTGGTGGCGAGTTCCAACTTCCTCGTTTATGTCGCGGCGCTCGCCGGCGGAGCGCTCGGCGCGCTGCTGGCGGACCGCGGCGCGAGCACCGGCACGCTGTTCCTCGTCGCGTCGGGCATCGTGATCGGCGGCGCCGCGTGGGCCTGCTGGCTCGTACCGCAAGCGTTGCTGCGCCTCGCGCTCGTGATTCTGACGCACAGCGTCTATCGCCTGCGGATCCGCGGCCTCGAGCACATCCCCGAGAAGGGCGGCGCGCTGCTCGTTCCCAACCATGTTTCCTTCGTCGATGGCCTGTTCCTGATCGCGAGCACCGATCGCCCGGTGCGCTTCCTCGTCGATGCGCCGTTCTTCGAGCACCGCTTCATCGGACCGGTGCTGCGCTGGCTCGACGCGATCCCGATTTCCTCCACCGGCGGCCCGCGCATGATCCTGCGCGGCCTGCGCTCCGCCGGGGACTACCTCGACGAGGGCCACCTCGTGTGCATCTTTGCCGAGGGGCAGATCACGCGCACGGGCATGCTGCTGCCGTTCCGGCGCGGGCTCGAGCGCATCGTCAAGGGGCGCGCCGCGCCCGTCATCCCCGTGTACCTCGAGGGCGTGTGGGGCTCGGTGTTCAGCTACGACGGCGGGCGCTTCGTGTGGAAGCTGCCGCGCCGCCTCCCCTACCCCGTCAGCGTCTCCTTCGGCGCCCCGCTCGAGTCCGGAACGCCGGTGCACGAGGTGCGCCGCGCCGTGCAGCTGCTCGGACAAGACGCTTGGCGCGAGCACTACGAGTCCGCGCCTCCGCTGCACGCCTCGTTCGTCGCGCGCGCTCGCCTGCGCCCCCTGCGCTTCCTGTTCGCCGACGCGACGCGGCCGCGCGTGACCCGCATCCGCGCGCTCGCCGGCGCGATCGCGCTCGGTCGCCTGCTCGCCCCGCGCTGGAGCGGCCAGCGCCATGTCGGCATCCTGCTACCGCCTTCGGTCGGAGGCGCGCTCGTGAACCTCGCCGCCTCGTTCGCGGGCCGAGCCGCCGTCAACCTCAACTACACCACCGGTCGCGTCGGCATGACCTCGGCCGCGAAGCAAGCGCAGCTGCGCACCGTCGTGACGAGCCGCGTGTTTCTCGAGCGCGCGAACCTCGAGCTCCCCGAAGGTGTCGAGCCGATCTGGATCGACGACCTCGCCAAGGAAGTCGGCTCGTGGGCGCGTCTTTCCTCGCTCGCGTTCGCGTGGCTGGCTCCGACGCGCCTCCTTGAGCGCCTGTGCGGCGCCGAGCGCGCCGTGCGCGCGGACGACATCGTCACGGTGATCTTCTCCAGCGGCTCGACGGGCGAGCCCAAGGGCGTGATGCTCGCGCACTCGAACATCGCCTCGAACTGCGCCGCGCTGGAGCAGACCTTCCATGTGCGCGCCACCGACAAGGTGCTCGGCATCCTGCCGTTCTTCCACTCGTTCGGATACACGGCCACGATCTGGTTCCCCGCGACCAGCGGCCTCGGCGCGGTCTTCCATCCCAGCCCGATCGACGCGCCCGCCATCGGCGATCAAGTCGAGCGCCACGGCATCAGCTTTCTATTGGCGACGCCGACGCTGCTCTCGATCTACCTGCGGCGTGTCCCGCCGCAGCAGTTCGGCTCCCTGCGCCTCGTGCTCGCCGGCGCCGAGAAGCTCACCGACCGCCTCGCCGACGCCTTCGAGGACCAGTTCGGCATCCGCCCGCTCGAGGGCTACGGCACGACCGAGTGCGCGCCCGTCGTCGCCGCGAGCCACGCCGACTTCCGCGCCGCGGGCCTGTACCAGCCCGGCTGGCGCCGCGGCTTCGTGGGCCAGCCGCTGCCCGGCATCGTCTGCCGCATCGTCGACCCCGACACCTTCGCGGAGCTCCCGCCGCACACTCCGGGCATGCTGCTCGTGCGCGGCCCGAATGTGATGCGCGGCTACCTCGGCCGCGACGACCTCACGCACAAGGCGCTGCGCGACGGCTGGTATGTCACCGGCGACATCGCGCTGCTCGACGACGACAGCTTCCTGCGCATCACCGACCGCCTCGCGCGCTTCTCCAAGATCGGCGGCGAGATGGTGCCCCACGGCCGCGTCGAGGAAGAGCTCCACGCCGCCGCGAACTCCTCCGTGCAGGTGTTCCTCGTCACCGCGCTCCCCGACGAGTCGAAAGGCGAGCGACTCGCGGTCCTGACGACCGTCGAGCTCGCGGCCATTCCTCCGCTGCTCAGCGCCCTCTCCGCCGCCGGGCTCCCCAACCTCTTCGTCCCGCGTCTCGACGCCTTCGTCAAGGTCGACGCACTCCCCGTCCTCGGCACCGGCAAGGTCGACCTGCGCAGCGCCAAGGACATCGCCCTGCGCGCCCTCGCGCGCTGAGCGCGCCGCGTCCCTCTCACGCGAAACGACCCGGGGCCGCCCTGCACTCGCAGCAGGACGACCCCGGATCAGACGGAGCACGCCCGCGCGTGCCCCGCGTTCTCGAGCCTTCGCTCAGGGCTGGTAGGTGAGCTCCACCGCGTTCGACAGGTTGGTGGTCCGGCACGCGGTCGGGTCTCTGAACCACGCCTGCAGATCGACCTTGTTGCCGGCCGCGAAGGGGCTGCCGAGCATGGTGCCGCCGCTCTGGAGGGCGCTCCAGTTGAGCGTCATGGTGCCGTCGCAGCTGTTGGCCGTGCCGCCGCTGTCTTGGACCGCCGTGCGTTGCGTCGGGGCCTTGACGCACAGGAAGCTCGTGCCACCGCTCGAGCACCACGGCGCGAGGTGACGGTTGAGCCCGTAGTAGATCAGGCCCGCCTTCTGGCCCTCCACGCCCGACACCGCGATCGTGACCGCGTTGCTGTGGTCGATCTTGGGGTTGGCGTTGGCGGTGATCGACGCCACGCAGCCGTTGGTGGTGGTGCCGCCCGTGCAGTAGGCCGTCGGCAGCGAGTTCGGCGGGTAGTTGACGACGACGATCGCGCCCGTGGCGTCCGAGAAGCTGACGCGCGAGGCGATCTTGCCGTCGTCGGTGAAGCTCAGCGGGCGGGAGTTGCAGTTGTTGAACTGGACGCCGCCTTGCGTGGTCGTGGTCCTGAAGACGCCGGGCTGCACTTCCATCTGCTCGCCGGCCGAGAAGCACAGCTTCAGGCCCGTCGCCGGGTCGTAGAGCCAAGTCGTGCTGGTCGGAGCGCCGGCGCCCGTCATCGAGTTGACGAACAGGATCTGGCCAGCGCCATTCATGAGGGTCGACTGGCCGAGCGGGCTACCGAAAGCCCAGGTCGTGCCAGGAGCGATGTCGCCTTCGCGCATCACCAGCGTGTAGTTGCCCGGCGTGCCCGTGAACATCGCGGCGTCGTCGGCCGTGGTGACGGGGCCGACGAGAGCCGAGGTGAAACAGATGGTCTCGGACTCGTTGATGAGCGCGTTCGAGTTGTTGAACACACCCAGCGTGATGCCCGGCAGGCCCGGAGCCGCGTCGCCTTCGCGCACGAGGACCTTGTCGGTCGTCGCGCTGAACAGCACCAGCGCGGTGTCGTTGTCCGTGCTCGTCACGCCGGCACCCGAGAGGTTCGTGACCGACATGGCCTTGCCCGAGTTGAGGAAGTTGCTCGAGGCGAAGGAGAAGGGCGCGCTCGAGCCCGTGCCGTTCAGGTAGACGCAGGTGGGGTAGTCGGTGCAGGCGTCCCCTTCGCGCACCATCTCGACGCTGCCCGAGCCCGGCGTGTACAGCCAGATCGCGCGGTCGTTGGCGGCGGACACGGCCGGCGAGCCCGTGCCGGTGGTGAACGACACGTCGTAGTACAGCTGGCCCGAGGCGTTGGTCTGGCCGATGAAGCCCGACATCACGCCGCTGACCACCTCGCCGTTCGGGCCGGTCGCGCCCTTGCGCAGCACGATCGTCAGGTTGCCCGGCGTGCCGTGGTAGAGCGCGAGGTTGTTGGTCGTGCCCGAAACGTCGCCGCCGGTGAGGTTCGAGAAGAACCAGCTCTGACCGAGGGCGTTGATGCCCGACTGCTGCTGCGACGGCGAACCGAAGGACGAGCTCAGGGTCGCACCGACGGTGCCCGGCGCCGGATTGCCCTCGCGGACGAGGAACTGGAAGTTGCCCGGGGTGCCGACCACGAGCGCCGTGTCGTTCGTGGTCACGAGGCCGCCACCGCTCATCGTGATGCCGAACAGGAGCCGCCCGTCCGCGCTGATACGGAAACCGCTCGAGAGGCCCGCCAGCGTGGCCGTGTTCATGGTCGCACCCGGGATCGTGCCCGTCGGCTCCGGCGCGCCCGCGCGCAGCACGAGGGAGAGGTTCGAGCGGCTGGTGCCGATGAAGTAGGCGCGCTCGTTGGTCGCCACCGTGGTGCCGCCCGTGAGGCGGGCGCGGAAGAAGACCCGGCCGTCATCGGCGATGACGCCCGAGTCGAAGGTCCCGGTCCCGTTGAAGATTTCGCCCGCGAGGCCGGGCGCGAGGTCGCCGTTGGTGGCGATCACGCTGCCGTGGGTGATCGAGAGGCTCTGGGCGTGGACCGCGGTGGAGAGCGCGGCGGCCGCGGCGGCGATGGACAGGCGACGGAGAGCAGGGTTGGGGAGAGTAGGGTTGGAGTGTGTCATGGTGGCTGAAAGGGAGGTCCGAGGTTGCCCCTGCGATGGCGGGGCCTTGAGCGGCGGTTGCTGAGTCGTCCGTGTCGAGGCGCGGAGGCCGGCAACCCGCGCTCTCGACGAACGACGAACAGGTAAGCTGCGCACGGCTTGGGTGCAGGGGCACGGAGCCGCGCCAAGGGACGAGCGCCGGTCAGCGCTCGCCGTTCCCAAAGGCTCTTGAGGCCAGACCCCGCTGGCGCTGCAAGTGACTTCCGCACAGGCACTTGTGACGAAAGGGCGCGCGCTCGCCCACGCCGTACTTGGGGTCGCCAGCGCTGGTCACCGCGGCGAGCGGGAGCTCTGCTGCGCCCTCGGGGCGGCGCCGCGGACAGGAGCGGTGTCGGTGGGCCCGGCTAGTTCAGGAACGGGTCGATCACCCGACGCAAGTTTGGGGTCCGCAGCTTGCCGAGCGCCCGCACCTGGATCTGGCGCACGCGCTCGAGGCTGACCTTCAGCTCGTGGGCGACCTCGGCCAAGGTGAACTCGCGCGGCTGGTTGATGCCGAAGCGGCGCTCGATCACGAAGCGCTCGCGCTCGGACAGGGCGGCGAGGGCGTCCTCGATGCTGCCCGCGAGGGTGTGCTCCTCCAGCGCCGAGTTGTAAGGCCCCTCCTCGCTCTCCGGCGCAGACAGGAAGTCGCGCAGGCGGCCGCCGCCGTCATCGTCGTAGGTGGCATCGAGCGAGCGGATCGAGTGCACGGCACCCATGGCCGACTCGACCAAGTGCTGGTCCATGCCCGCCTGACCGGCAATCGCCGAGGCCGCGGCATTCTGGTCGCCGAGGGAGGCCTTGGCGTCGTTGACATGCTTGAGCGCCTTCTGCAGGTAGACCGGCACGCGCACGGTGTTGGAGAAGTTGTACAGGTAGCTGCGGAAGGCCTGGTTCAGCCAGTGCACCGCGTAGGTGCGGAACAGCAGCCCGCGGCGCCAGTCGAAGCCGTCGACAGCGCGGAACAGGGCCGCGCAGCCTTCTTGGATCAGGTCGGCTTGGCTGGCGGAGGTGTGCGAGTAGCGCTCGACATTGACGCCGACGAGCCACAGGTTCCGCTCGACCATCTCCGAGCGCAGGGCGTGGAGCTCAAACCAGCGGCGGCAGACGCGCGCCGGAAGGGTGCAGCCACCGACGACGCCCTGCAGACCGAGGCCCGCTGTGCCGACGCCCTTGGGAAGGAGGTCGGGCGCCACGCCCGTCTCCTCGAGGGCCCGCTCGAGGCGCAGGCGCGCGAACTCGATACGCCGGGCGAGGCGCTGCTCCGCGTCGCGGTCGAGCGGCACGATCGAGTCGACCTCCGCGCGGAACTGCTGGCTCAGGGCCAGCCGCTGGCCGCTGCCCAGCGACTTGACCGGCCTGCGCCAGCTCTGCGGATCGCTGACCTCGATGGCTGTGCCGCTCTTGTCGAGCGCATCGACGAGCTTGCGTGCTGCGGGAACGAATGTGTCGGCGCTGCCTGCCGCAAAGGCGGCGAGGGCCTGCTTGGCAAGGATGTCGAGCTTCGAATCGAGCTGGGCGTGGGTCAGGTGCTTGGTCATGGCGGTACAGCCTGTTTGCCTCCCCGAGAGGGCTGCGAGGTGGCCGTGGGGCTCCTCTGCAAGCCGAGACTGCGTTTGGGGGGTTCGCGACAAGAGCGAGAAGGTTGGTGCGTTCCGTGTTCAGTTCCTGTGGGGCTTCCCGTACCCCTTGGGACGGAAGTCCTTCACCAGAACGCCGACGGAAAGCCTCGCGTTGACGTTCTTTTTTTTCACCCGAACGGCTCGGCTGGGCTGAACCGTCCTATGCATGTTTCGGGCCACCGCAGTCGCTGGATCCACATGGCGCGGTCTTTGTCCAGTAAGTCCTTGCTAGCAATGGACTTGAGCGATTCGAACCGAGCTGACCGAAACGACCATGAAAGCGACTCTTCAACGCATGAAAGCCGCTTCCATGCCAAAACGGTAGGTCGGGCGCCAAAATGGCACACTCCGACTACGAAGTTCCCTTGCCGGTGCGCACTTTCACGCTTGGGAAACAGCGACCCCGTCGACTCACGAGAGCAGTCGACGGGGTCGCAGGTGCGCGCAGGTGCCGGACGCGTCCGGCTGGCGGGTGAGCCTCAGACCTTGGTCGTCGCCGCCTGCTGGTTCTCGGCGTTGATCGCGGCGCCGTCCCTGTAGGTCTGCTGGACCTCGCTGGGGATGTACGGCACGAGGTGCGAGAGCGTGCTCACCTCCTTGACGAGGTTGCGCGCGATGACCATGCGCTGGACTTGGTTGGTGCCCTCGTAGATCTGGAGGATCTTGGCATCGCGGAAGCACTTGGCGATCGGGTAATCCTCCATGAAGCCATAGCCGCCGAAGATCTGCACCGCGTCCGTGGCGACCTCCATGGCCGTGTCGGTCGCGAAGCACTTCGACATGGCCGCCATCTTGGTCGTGTCCTTGCGGCCGGCGTCGACCGCCGCGGCCGTGGCGTACACCAGCCAGCGGGCGGCCTCGGTCTTCATGGCCATGTCCGCCAGCATCTTCTGCACCATCTGGAAGCTCGAGATCGGCGCGTCGAACTGGCGCCGGCGGCTGGCGTAGACGAGCGCGAGGTCGAGCGCGCCCTGGGCCGCGCCCACGGCCTGCGCCGCGACGCCCGGGCGGGCGCAGTCGAGGGTCTGCATGGCATGGGTGAAGCCCATGCCCGGGCGACCGCCGATCAGGTTGAACTTCGGCACGCGCACATTGTCGAAGTGCGTCTCGACCACCGGCACGGTGCGGATGCCCATCTTGTCCTCGACCTTCTTGACCGAGAAGCCGGGCGTGCCCTTTTCGACCACGATGGCGCTGATGCGGCGCGACTTGGAGGTCGGATCGGTGACGCAGAACACCGAGTAGATGTCCGCCACGCCGCCGTTGGTGGTCCACTTCTTCTCGCCGCAGATGATGTAGTGGTCGCCATCTTCCTCGGCCGTCACGGCGAGGCCGCTGGCGTCCGAGCCAGCGAACTTCTCGCTCAGGCAGAAGGCGACGAACTTCTCGCCGCGGGCGATCTGCGGCAGCCACTTCTGCTTCTGCTCCTCGGTGCCGCCGAGGATGATCGGGAACGAACCGAGCGCATTGACCGCGAAGGCCACGCCGAAGCCCGAGTCGGCCTTGGCAAGCTCCTCGGTCACCATCGCCAGCGCGAGGATGCCCGCGCCGTGGCCGCCGTACTGCGTGGGGATGAAGGTCTTGAAGAGCCCCGCTTCCGCGACCGCCTTCGCAGCGTCGTAGTTGTACTGCTGCAGCTTGTCGTACTTGGCCGCGTTCGGGCGAACGTGCTTCTCCGCGATCTCGCGTGCCTTGGCCGCCAGTTCCTTGGCCTGTTCGCTGAAGACGATGTTCTCGCGCATGGCTGCTCCGAGTCTTTCGAAGGGACTTTGAAGACCGAGCAGTATAGCGAGGCACGGCCGCGCGCTCGCACGGACCGCAGCCCAAATGGGCCGCAGCCGCGTCGAAGCGCCCCGCGCCCCCGACGGGACTCGGTCCAGTCGGGGACCCGAGCCTGAGCAGCGCGCCCCACCCGCTTCCAGCCAGAGTCCGCACCCGCGCGCCCGGTCACATCCAGGGTTCGCTGCAATTTCGGCCGCGCGGCGCTCTGGTTTCGCGCGGGTCGATCGCGGAACATCGCGTGCGCCGATGACTCTGCCGCGCGCCCGCTTCGCTCGCACCGCGCGCTCGCTCGCGCTTGTGCTGGCGGCGTTCCTCGTCGTCGACTTGCTCGTCGCGCCTTGGCTGCTGCGCGAGGGACGCATCGGTGTCCACGCGCTGCCGCCGCACGGCACGACGCTCGACTCCGAGCAGTGGGGCGAGGTGCGACGGCGGCGCGCGGCGCTCGACAACGAGCTGCGCGGCGCGACGACGCCCTTCGACGCCGAGCTCGGCTGGGTCGCTCTGCCGCAGCCGCCGGACGCGAATCCGCGGCGGTTCAACGCGCTCGCCGCGCGCGGACCGCGCGACTACGCCGACGCGAAGCCCGCGGGTGCGCTGCGCATCGTCTCGTTCGGCGACTCGTTCACCTACGGCGCGGAGGTGCCGTGGGATGCGAGCTGGCAGGCGCAGCTCGAGATGCTGGAGAGCGAGTGGGAAGTGCCGAACTTCGGCGTGAACGGCTACGGCACGGATCAGGCGCTGCTGCGCTTCCGGCGCGTCGGCGCGCTCGACGCCGATGTCGTCTGCATCGGACTGATGCTCGACAACATCGGGCGCAATGTGAATCGCTACAAGCCGTGCCTCGCCACGCTCGGCGGCTCTCCGGCCGCCAAACCGCGCTTCAGAATCGAAAACGGCGCGCTCGAGGTGCTCCCCGCGGGCTTCGCGAGCGAGCGCGAGCTGCTCGACGCGATCCTCGAGGGCAGCGTCGCGCGCCGCCTGCGCGAGCGCGAGTTCTGGGCCGATCCGGACCTCCCCGACTGGCTGTGGCACTCGACCGCCGTGCGCCTCGGCGTGCTCGCGAACGAGCGGGGCCGCCGCAACCACCGCACCCTGTGGCTCGACGCGAACGGCGAGCCGCTGCAGCTGACGCTCGCGATCCTCGAGAGCTTCCACCGCGAAGCGCTGGCCGCCGGAGCGCGCGCCGCACCCGTGCTCATCTGGCCCTCGCGCCCCGACTTCACCGGCGCGCTCATCCGCGGCGATCGCTACTGGCAAGCGCCGCTCGTCGACGCCCTCGCTGCGCGCGGCATCCCCTGCCTCGACCTGTCGCTCGCTCTAGGCGCCGCCGCCACTTCCAAGCGCGTGCTCGACATCGACTCGCTCTTCCAGAACATGCATCTCTCGCGCGCGGGCAACGCCGTCGTCGCCCGCGAGGTGCAGCGCTGGATCCGCGCGCAAGGCCTCGCGCCGCGCTAGCGATTACGCGCGCGTCGCAAGCAGCAGCAGGCGCGGTGCCGTTGCGCTCGCAGGCTCGGAGGCAAAGCCGCCGAAGGTCGCGTGCACCGCAAGGCCGTGCGTAGCGAGCTTGGGGCGCAGCTCGTCGAGCTCGTACAGGCGCACATCCTCGCGCCAGCGACGGGAATCGCCGTTGCGGACGAGCTCGACATCCTTGATGACTCGACGGCCGCCGTCGGCGAGCGAGCGGCGCTCGCGCAGCAGAAAGTCCTCGCCTTCGCGCGTCGTCTCGTCGCGCAAGTTCGCGCGCACGAACGGTGGGTTCATGAGATCGAACGCCGCGAGGCCGCCGGGGCGCAGCACGCGCCCGATCTCGGCGAGCACGCGCTCGTCGCCGAGCTCGCCGAAGTAGCCGAACGACGAGAAGAGGTTGACGAGCGAACCAAAACTCGCGCGCGCGAACGGCAGCTCGCGCGCATCGGCGCGCACGAGGCGTCCGGCCAAGTGGCGCTCGGCGTTCGGCAGCGTGCTCGCGGCCGCGAGCAGGTCGGCGGACAGGTCGAGCCCGAAGACATCGACGCCCGCGTCGCGCAGGAGCAGCGTGTGACGGCCGAAGCCGCAGCACAGATCGAGCGTGCGGCCGCGCACGCCGTGCTCGACCAGCCAGCGCACCTCGGGCCGCGCCGCCTCGAGGTCGCGGTGCGGATAGACCGCGCGGTAGTCGGCGCGGAACGCCTCTTCGAACCAAACGGCGCTCACGGCGTCCCGAGCTCCATGCGGATGGCGAGGTCGCCGCGCCGCGCCGGGGCGCTCGCGCGCAGTTGGCCGTCCTTGCTGTCGATGTCGCCGTCGGGGTCGTAGACCGCGGCGAGCTCGAAGGCGACATCGTGCGGGAGCGGCGCCCCGATCAGCGTCGTGGTGCGATCGAGCGTGAAGTGCAGGGCGCGAGAGCCATCGTCGCGGCGCACGAGGCCGCTGCGCTCGGCGGCCGGATCGCGCAGGTCGACGAAGTAAGCCCACAGTGGCGCCGACTGGCCGACGCCGCGCAGCATGACGAGCAGGGAGCCTTGCTCGGCCTGTTCGAGCGCGCCGCGCAGCTCGATCGTGCCACCGAAGCGGCTCGGATCGTCGATCGCAGGCCGGGCCGCCGCCGCGCGCGGAGCGGGCTCTGCCGGTTCGGCGCCGCAGGCCGCAACAAGTGCCAACGGGAGCGCGAACGCGCACGGCGCCGCGATCCAAGAGGGTCTGGAGTGGGGCGTCACGGCCGCGCATCCTAAGCTCTCCACGACGACACGGCTCCCCACCCGCGCCGGGCTCGCCCGGATCGCTCGCTCCCCCACGCTCCGCACCATGTACGACCTGCTCGACCGCCACGCCAAGGAAGCGCGCGAGGAGCGCGAGCTCGCGCCGTGGGCGCTCAAGTCCGCGCGCTCGAAGGGCCGCAAGTACGCCGAGGAGGAGGACGACCTGCGCACGGTGTGGGAGCGCGACCGCGACCGCATCATCCACTGCACCGGCTTTCGTCGGCTGATGTACAAGACGCAGGTGTTCGTCAATCGCGAGGGCGACCACTACCGCACGCGGCTCACGCACTCGCTCGAGGTCGCGCAGGTCGCGCGCTCGATCGGCCGCGCGCTGCGCCTGAACGAGCCGTTCTGCGAGGCGCTGGCGCTGTGCCACGACATCGGTCACCCGCCGTTCGGCCACCGCGGCGAGTGGGCGCTCGACGACTTGATGAAGGAGCACGGCGGCTTCCGCCACAACTTCCAAGTGCTGCGCGTGGTCGACCTGCTCGAGCGCCGCAGCCCCGACTACCCCGGACTCAACCTGACGCGCGAGCTGCGCGAGTCGCTGCTCAAGCACGAGAAGGACGAGGACTGGCCCGACGAATTCCGGCCCAAGCCGGAGAAGGCCTGCCTCGAGGCGCAGGTCGTCGACCTCGCCGACTCGACCGCCTACGACATGCACGATGTCGAGGACGGCCTCGCCGCCGGGATCTTCCGCGAGGACGAGCTGCGCGAGGCGAGCGCCCTGTGGCGCGGCGCGCGCGAGCAGGTCGAGCACCGCCACCCCAACTTCCTCGACGCCTCCACCGACCAGCGCCTGCGGATCAAGCGCATCGCCAACGAGATGCTCAAGATCTCGATCAACGACCTGATCCAGTCGAGCGCCGAGCGCATCGTCGCCGCCAAGCTCACCTGCTCCGACGACGCCCGCGCCCACCGCACGCTGCTGATCGGCCACTCCAAGGCCCTCAAGAAAGAAGTCGCCGAGCTCGAGCGCTTCCTCGACAAGCGCTTCTACAAGCACCCCCACCTGCAGGAACTGACCCGCCACGCCGCCACCACCCTGCAAGACCTCTTCCGCGCCTACCTCGCCCGCCCCCAAGAAATGGCCCCCTGGTACCGCCAATGGTCCGACAAAGTCGGCCTCCCCCGCGCCACCTGCGACTACCTCGCCGGCATGACCGACCGCTTCGCCGAACACGAAGCCACCCGCCTGCGCGACCTCACCTGACCGGCCCCAAGTGAA
>VGYZ01000061.1 GCA_016872795.1 Planctomycetota bacterium | reverse complement strand
CGCTCGGCTGGCTCGTGCGGCGCACCTTCGGGGCCGCGGGGCGCGGCCGGCGGCGCATCGCGGCGGGACGGCCGCGCGCGGATGAGAGCGCGTGGCTCGAAGCGAGCTTGCGCGTCGGTCCGCTCGTGGTCGAGCCGTGGGTCGAGGTCGTGCTCGAGCACACGCGCTCGGGCTGGGTCGCGGGCGACGGCGCGGTCACGATCTCGCGGCCGTGCTTCCAGAAGGTCGCCGAGCACGGGGCGTGGCTGGGCACGGAGCGTGCGGAGCGCGGGGCTCTCGCGCGCCCAGACGACACCGCGCTTGCGGCCGCCTTCGAGTCCGCGGGGCGCGCGCTGGCGGCCGCCGGCTACTTCGGCCCCTTCGGGATCGATGCGTACCACCACCGCGCGCTCGATGGCTCGGGCCGCGTCGTGCTCAATCCGCTGAGCGAGATCAACGCGCGCTTCACGATGGACTGGGCCACCGCCATGTCCGCTGCGCGCGCGCCGGAACTCGCGCTCGAGCGCCTCGACGCGCTCGCCTGAGCCTCGCAGCTAGTCGCGGAACTTGACATGGCAGCTCTTGCACGAGCTGACGAGCTTCTTCATGTCGGCGGCGAGCGCATCGGGTGCGGCCTTGCCGAGCAGCGATGTCTCGAGCATCTCGGCGGCCTCGCGCGAGGAGCGCAGGTTGGCCAGGAACTCCGCGCCCTTCGCCTTCACTTCGGCGTCGTCCTCGAGCTCTCGGAGGTAGTGGGCGATGCGTCCGACTTCCGCCGCAGGCACGAGGTCGGGATGCTCCGCCGGTACGCTCCAGGCGGCCTTCTCGACGGACTTCATATTGTCGAGCGCGAAGTCGATGTCGACCATGAGCTGCACGAGGCCGCTCGACTTCCAGCGGCTCGGGAAGGCGTTGGATGCGGCGTCGAGCGCGGCCTTGTCGGCGAGCGTCGTCTCGCTCGCGCAAGCCCACAGTCCCTTGTAGTCCACCGCCGTGCCCGAGACCTTCATGCGCGCCTTGGCGCCCTCTTCGTCGAGCGTTCCAAGCGCGCGGGCGATCGCTGCGGCCGCGCCCGCGCTGCGATGCTTGCCATGGTGGCAGTGCATGTAGACCGGACCCGGCAGGTCGCGCACGGCGCGGGCGAGCTCGAGCTTGCGTGCCTCGTCGATGCCGTCGTAGCCGATCGGCAGGTGCACATAGCGCAGGCCGAGCGCCGCGGCGGCCTCGACTGCCGGCTGGGCGCCGTCGACGGAGACGATCGTGCGGAAGCCCATGTCGGCGAGGGTCTCGAGGCCCGGGCCCTCGGGCTGGGAGCCGCTGTAGAGCTCACCCGTGTAGGCCACCACATTGTGCAGGCCGGGCAGGTCCGCCGGGGCGGTGGCCTCGACGGCCGGCCGCGGGATCGTCTGGGGGCGCGGCCGCGCGGGCGCCGGCGCGCTGGCGCAAGCGAGGGCCAGCAGCAGGGCGAAGGGGGCGAGGAGCCCGAGCAGGGGCGGAAAGCGATGCATGGACGACCTGAGATTCCGAGGATCGTAGCGCGTCGCCGCCGAGTGGCATGGGCCGGGGTCGGTGGACAGCCTGCGGGCGTTGTCAACTTGTGTGCCAGCGCTGTGAAATGGCCGCCGCGCCGCTCGGGCGCGCTCGCGCGCGCGTCCGGCCCGAGGCTCGCGCTCCGATTTCGTAGCAGCCCTGCTCCGGCGCTCGCGGTTCGACGGCTGCGGGTCCGAGCGGTACTCTCAGATCCAGCATGCCTGCCCTCTGGCGCCGAGCGTTCGTACCGGCTGCCTTCGCGGCCCTAGCCTGCGGCGGCGTTGGCGTGCTCGCGGGCTGCATGCGCGCGCGGGCCGGCGTGGTGAGTCAGGGTTACGAGGCGCTCGGATTCGAGCACCTCGCCTTCCTGTTCGAACGCGGCGAGCTGCTCGCCGGCGCGCGAAGCGGCCTGATGTGGGGGGCGCTGTCTGGCGGACTCGTGGCCACGCTGCTCGCCGCGAGCGGCGCGGATCTGTCGGCTCGGCGCGTCGCGAGCTGGCCTGCATCGCGCACATGGACCGGCTGGGCGAGCCTCGCCGGCGCGCTGGTCGCCACCGCGCTGTTGCTGCTCGTCGAACGGGAGCGCGAGTGGGTCGCGGCCGGACACATCGCCTTCGCACTGGCCGCGGCGTTCGCACTGGCCGCGACGCTCGAGTGCCTCGGATGCTATGCGCGAGCCGCTGCAGACGATGCCGCGCGCGCGAATGTCGTCGCGTCGCTCGCCGGGTTGCTGGCGTGTTTTCCCGCGCTGCTGTGGTTCGGTCGCAACGCGATCACGCTCGGGTCCGGCAAGCTGCCGCTCCCGGAAGTCGCGGTCACGCTCGGGGCCAGCGCGTTGCTGTTCGCGCTCGTGCGGCGCAACGCACGCCGCGAGCTCGCGGGCCAGCGCGTGCAAGCCTTCGCGCGTCCCGGGGTGCTCGCCGGTGCCGCCGGGGCCACCCTGCTCGCGCTGGCCGCGTTGTTCTCGAGCTTGGGCGGCGTGCTCGGCCGGCCGACGCTCACCGCGGCGCAGCCCTACGATGTCGTTCTGATCGGCATCGACACGCTGCGCGCGGACGCGACCTCGCTCTACGGCCCGTCGCTGCACGGCCGCGACACGACGCCGAACCTGCGCAAGCTCGCGGAGCGCGGCGTGCTGTTTCAAAATGCCGTCTCGCAGGCGCCGTGGACCATGCCCGCGTTCGGTTCGATCCACACGGGCCGCTATCCGCACGAGCACGGTGGCTTCTCGCTGAGCGGCGCGCTGCGCGACGACGAAGTGCTGCTCGCGGAAGCGCTCGCGGAGGCCGGCTACGCCACGCGCGCGGTGGTGAGCCACACCTTTGTCGGCCCGCAGCGCGGATTTGCCCAAGGCTTCGAGTACTACGACGCCTCGAATGCGCTCGGTCATCGCTCGATCACGAGCGAAGCCGTCACCGACCTCGCTCTGCGCATGCTCGCGGCGCGCGATGAGCGCCCGCTGTTTCTGTTCGCGCACTACTTCGACGCGCACTACGAGTACATGGACCACCCCGAGTCCGAGTACGGGGACAGCTACCAAGGCTGGCTGCGCGAGGAGAACGACTACGAGAATCTGCTCAAGAACCGGCAGATGGTGAGCGCGGAGGAGAACCGCTGGCTCGTCGACCTGTACGAGGAGGAGATCGCGCACACCGATCGCGAGATCGGACGCCTGCTCGCGGCGCTCGAGCAGTCCGGGCGCATGGAGCGCACGCTGATCGTGGTGGTGGCGGACCACGGCGAGGAGTTCCTCGACCACGGCTCCTACGGTCACACCTCGACCCTGTGGCAAGAGCAGCTGCATGTGCCGCTGCTCGTCGTGCCGCCCGGCTCGAAGCGCGCGGCGCGCGTCGATGGCGTCGTCGAGACGCGCGCGGTGTTCGGTACGGTGCTCGACACGCTCGGCGTCGACTTTGCGGAAGCTGCCCGCGCGCGCAGCCTGCTGCGCCATGTCGCGGCCGACGGAAGCGAGGTTCCCGACCCGCAAGCGAAGGCCTTCTCGATCACATGGCTGCCCGATTCCGAGGTCGCGTGGGGCAAGCGCATGTGCATCTCGTCCCTGCGCGAGGGCCGCTGGAAGCTCGTGCGGCACTACACATGGCAGCGCACGCTGCTGTTCGACCTCGAGGCCGATCCGCGCGAGCAGCGCGACCTCGCGGCGGCGGAGCCCGAGCGCGCGGCGGCGATGGCGGCGACACTCGAGGTGTGGACCGAGGAACAGAAAAACCGCGGCAGCGCGCGCAAGATTTCGGTCGACACCGAGGAGCTGCGCAAGCTGAAGGAGCTCGGATACCTATGAAGCACGGCTGGATCAACCGTCGCGGCGCTCTGGCCGCGGTCTCGCTCGCCCTGTGTGCCCTGCTCGTCGCCGCGGTCGCTCCGCAGTCGGGCGAAGGCGAGCCCGACGCGCTGCGCAAGCTCTCCTTCCCGCGCACGATCGTGCTCGTGCGGCACGCGGAGAAGGCACTCGAGCCGAAGGAAGACCCGAGCCTCACCGAGGAGGGCGCCGCGCGCGCCAAGCGGCTCGCCGACATGCTCGCGAAGAGCGGCGTCACGCATGTGTTCGCGAGCGAGTTCCAGCGCACCCAGCAGACGGTCGCGCTGCTCTCGGTCGCCGCGGGCGTCAATGTGCAGGTCGTTCCGGCGCGCGCTCCCGACGCGTTGCTCTCCGCGCTCGACTCGCTGCCGCGCGGCTCCGTCGCCGTCGTCGCCGGTCACTCGAACACGGTGCCGCTGCTCGTCGAGAAGCTCACCGGCGGACAGTCGAAGCTGAAGATCGAGGACAGCGAGTACGACCGGCTGTTCGTGGTCACGCAGTGGGGGAGCGGTCGCGACGCGCGGCTGCTCGAGCTGCGCTACTAGCGCGGCGCGGCGCTCAGACCTCGAGCCTCGGCAGCGCGCCGCGGCGCCAGCGCAGGCCCCCGCTTGCCGCCAGAGCGCTGGCGTACACCAGCGCACCGAGAACGACACTGCACAGCACCGCGGGAACTTCGATCGAGTGTCCCGCCAGCGGCACGGACAGCGTCGGCAGAGGGACGAAAGCGACCGCGAGCGCCATCGCGAGCGCCGCGAGAGCGCTGCGCCACAGGCGCGCGGGAGAGAGCAGCGGTAGCCCGAGTCCGCGGACATGCCACGCTCCCAGCCCCATGCGCAGCGCCTCGGTCGCGAGAGTCGTCGCCGCGGCTCCGACCATTCCCAAGCGCGGGATCACGAGCAGGTTCGCCGCGAGGTTGAACAGTACCGCGGCGAGCGTGATGCGCAGCACGGCTCTTTCCCGCCCTGCCACGACCATCGCGACCATGGCGACATCCTTGTAGAGCATCAGCGGGATCGAGGCGACGAGCACGGCGAGCGGTGCGCCCGACGGCCCATAGGCGGCGCCGAACACGAGTTCGATCAGCCCGCTCGCGCACAGGGCGCCGCCGACGGCGATCGGGAGGCCGACGCACAAAGACTGCGCGAGCGAGTCGAGGTACAGCGCGCGCCGCTCGCCGCGCTCTTCGCTTGCGCGCGTCAGCGCCGGCATCAGGCTCAGGCTGTAGGCCCCGGCCATGTTGATCAGAAAGCTGATCAGCTGGTAGGAGGCCGAGTACCAGCCGACGGTCTCGGCGTCGCGGAAGGCGCGCAGCACGAGCAGGTCGGAGTTGAAGATCAGGAGCCCGAGCAGGATGTTCAGGACCAGCGGGAACGAGCGCGCGAAGAGCGGGCGCACTGCGGGCCAGTCGAACTCGAGCGGCACGCTGTGCCCGAGGCGGCGCAGCGCGATCAGCATCAGCAGCACCGCGAGCGTGTCGCCGAGCGCCTGCGCCCACGGCACGAACACGAGGTCGTCGCCCGTGCGCACCAGCGCGAGCACCAAGAGCGCGTAGAGCGCCTCGCCCGCGGTGCGTGCGAAGGCGACGGGGCCGGGGCGCGAGAGTCCGACGAGCGCGAACTTCGGGCTCGGTCCGTGGCCGAAGAGGGTGAGCGAGTAGAGGCTCACCACGGCGGCGTCGAGCGGCGGGAGCCACGCCAGCGCGGCGCCGGAGAGCAGTGCGGCGAGCGCGGCCGAGACCAGCGTGCGCGCGGCGAGGATCGAGGGCAGCAAAGTGCGCGTGCGGGTCGGGTCGGCGGCGATCTCGCGCGCGCCGGTGAGCTCGAGCCCGCAGGCCGAGAGGTGTGTGAAGTACAGCACCACCGCTTGCCCGAAGGCCATCACGCCGAACAGCGCGGCGCCGAGCTCGCGAGCGATGTAGACACCCGCGAGGAATGCCAACACTCGGCCGACGGCATCTCCCGACGCCAGCGCGGCGAAGCTGCGCGCGATCCCTCCGGAAGGTGTGGGCGACAACGCGGATTCCATCGGCGGCCCGCAGTCTGGCCTTGGGCCACCCCGGGGCGCTACGGGGTGCTGCTGCGCCCGTGGGAGGAACTTCCCCTCGAAGCGTCCCAGACTCGGGCGGCAAGCGCGGCGGGGGAGCGACTCGGCTCGACGCGACGCCGCGCTCGCGGGAGGAACTCCAGCCCGGTCTCGATCCAGCTCGCTGTCGATCCGCTGCTTGGGAACAGCGCGCTTTGACGCTCTCGATGCTCCGCGATCCTCGGGGCCTTCAGCCCGCGCGCCGCGCTCCCCCCCGCGCGCTTCGCTGTCCGCGTGTGCAGCTGGAGCAGCCCGGCCGTCGCCGGTGAGGAACGGCAACATGGGCCTTCCCCACGGACGCGCGAGTACCTAGCATCCGCGCGGATGGCGGGGCCTGAGGAGCGGCAGCGGGTGGCGCGTTGGGTGGTCCTTGCGGTGGCGGTGGCGATCGCGCTGCGCGCGTGGGAGGCGCTCGAGTCGAGCCTGTGGCTCGATGAGCTGCACACGCTGTCGCACGCGAGCTTGCCGACGCTCGGGGCCGTGATCGAGCATGTGCGAGCGGAGGTCGTGCACCAGCCGCTGTTCTTCGCAGTGGTGCATGGCCTTGGTGGCTGGGAGGAGGGCGCGGCGCTGCGCGTGCTTCCCTCGGTGTCGAGCCTGTTCTTGTTCCTGCCCGTGATCGCGTTCGCGCGCGCGGGGGGGCTCGGGGCGCGCGGCGTGGCGCTCGCAGCGTGGTTGCTCGCTTGCCTGCCCTACCAAGTGCACTACGCCACGGAGCTGCGACCCTATGCGTGGCTCGCGGTCTTCAGCGCGGGTGCGATGTGGGCCGCGTTCGCCGAGCAGGGTTCGCGCGTCGCTCGGCTGGTGCTGTTCTTCGCCTGCGTCACCGCGGGCATCCTGACGCATCGCATCATGGAGGTGGTCGTCGTCTCGATCGGGATCGCTCGACTCTTCGTGCGCAGCCGCGAGATGCTGCCGCTCGCGTGGTTGGTCGGCGCGGGAGCACTCGCGGCGGCACCGGAGGTTCCTTGGTTGCTCGCCTTCGCGGAAAAAGCCGTGATCGATCGCAGCCGGTACGACGCGAGCCACGGTGGCTTCGTGCTGCGGCGCGCGCTCGTGCTCGAAGGCCTAGTGTTGCCGATGAGGCTGTTGGCGCCGTTTCTCGGAGCGCTCGGCGGCGGCTGGGGGCTGCTCGCGAAGCTCGCGGCGAGCGTGCTGTTCCTCGTGCTCGGCGGCGGACTCTTCGCGGCATGGCGAGGGCGGGCGAGCTCGCCCTCGCTCGCCGCTCCCCTGCGCGCGCTCGGCCTCGCCGCGCTGGCCTGCTTCGCCCTCGTCTTCGCGCTGGCCTTCTACCGCTGGGATCGCCTGCCGCTGCAGTACTTCGCTCCGGTGGCGTGGATCTTGCCCGTCGCGATCGCCGTGCTCGCCGAGCGCTGGCCCCTTCGCTCGCGCGCGCAGTTCGCTGGGCTGGTGGCGCTGTCCGCGCTCGCGCTCGGCATCGCGCAGGCGGGCGGTCGCAACATGGAGGACATGCGCGGTGCGGTCGCCGCAGCGCGCGAGTTCGGATCGACGCGTGGCGAAGCGCTCTACACCGGGCTCATGGTGCAGCCCTCGCTGTTCTCGCACACGCTGGCCTACGACGCCTACGGACGCGAGCTGCCGCGCGTCGACCCAGACTCCGTGCCGCGGCGCGGCGAGCCCGGTTTCGAGCGCCCCGTGATCCTCTTGCGGCGCGGGCGGATCCCGCTCACCGACGCGCGCTGGGCGCGTCTGCTCGAAGGCCGCTCCATCGCGACCGAGCACAAAATCGACGAGTACATCGTGGTCTTCGTGCTCGAGCCCGCGCCGTAGCGCGCCCCCCCTTCAGCCGCGCGCGACCGCGCGCTCGGCGCTCGCCACGGCGCGGTTGTACACGCGCGCGAGCAACTGTCCCGCGAGCCAGCCCGTCGCGAAGCACCACAGCGCGCCGAGGAACGCGCCCGGCCATGTGATGGCATAGCCGAGGAAGAAGGTGTCGAGGTGCTTGAGCAGGTCGCCGGGGTGTTCCCCGCCGCGCAGCAGCAGGGCCGTTGTGACGACGAACAACCCCGCCGCGAGCAGCCCGCCGAGGGCGAGGCTCCAGCTCCGTGCGTTGAGACGCGCGTGCATTTGGAGCTCGGCCTCGCTCTGCGCGTGCGAGATGGGCGCGCGCGGCGCAAGCAGGCGAGCGAGCGCATAGCCGACTACGAAGGCGTAGAGGAAGCCCAGCACTCCGCCGCTCCACGAGATGTCGTAGCCGGGGAAGATGTGAGCGAGGCGTCCGAGATGCGTGCCCACATTCTCGCCACCGCGCAGGACCAGCCACCAGGTCGCGCCGAGCAGTCCGAGTCCGAGCACGAGGCCGGTGGCGATGCCCCACGCTCGCGCGCTCGCGCGCTGCGTCGTCATGCGCAGCGTGTCGTGGACGGTGCTCATGGCTCAGATGTGGTCGAGGAAGCCGCGGCTCTCCTCGAGCTCGGCGCCAGCTCGGAAGCACAAGGAGATGATCGCGAGCACGAGGTTGCGCGCGAAGGCGAAGCTCCAGCCGACGACGAAGCCGAGCCAGAAGCCCCAGAATGCTCCGACCAGCGCTCCGGACCATGACACCTCGTAGCCGAGGAAGAAGTTCGAGAGCAGGCCGAGCGGGTAGTCGTTCGCGGGCGAGCGCAGCAGCGAGAGCGCCGTCGCGAGTGCGACGAGCAGCGCCACGACCGAACCGACGGCGAGCCCAAGGCAGCGCTTGTGCAAAGGTGCGAAGGCGAACTCGAACTGGTTCTCGAGCTCCGGATCGCTCTCGATGGTCGGAGGAGGTACGGAGGTCATCGCGCTGCCACGAGGAATCTTAGATCGGCCGGGCCCAAGACTGCCATAGGCTCGAGCGCTGGCACCCAGCGTTCGGTCTCGAAACGGCATTTTCAGCGGCTGCGCAGCCGCCGCAGTGTGGCCCGCAGCCACAGGTGCCGGCGGAACGCGCCGCTCCCGAAGCTCTCGAGACGACCGGGGGGGCGGTAGTAGAAGGCGTCGAGGCGCGGCAACCGGTGGGCGTCCGGGACCGGGGGCAGCACCGCAAGTTCCGTGGTGCAGGCGCGCTCGAAGCGCGCCCGCACGGCGTCGGCCACGCGCGCATCGACATCGCCGTAGGGGTAGCAGAACGATGTCGGACGCGTCCCGAGTTCGCGCTCCATGTCGGCGATCGACCCGTCGAGCTCGGCGGCCAGCGCTGCGTCATCGACCTCGGTGAGGCGCGGGTGCGTGCGGCTGTGCGAGCCGAGCGTCAGGCCCTGCTTGTGCATGCGCCGCAGCGCGTCCCAGCCAAGCAGCGGCAGCGTTGGGATATCGCGCGCTGCCGTGCCGCCCCAGGCGTTGTCGAGTCCGACGCGCTGCGTGGCGACGAAGAGCGTCACGGGGAAGTCCTGATAGCGCAGCAGCGGCCAGGCGACGCTCTCGAAGTTCGCGAAGCCGTCGTCGAAGGTGAGCGCGACCGCGTCGCGGCGCTCGGGTACGGAGAGCAACTCCTCGAGGCGCACCACCGCGACCTTGCCGGAGCGGAGGAACGCGATGTGACGGCGCAGCGCGCCCTCGTCGAGCGAGATGGGCGAACCCGAGGAGTCGATCGAGTGGTAGGTGAGGATGGCGCGCATCGGATCTCGGCTTCAGCGCGGCTTGCGCAGCGCAGAGAGCTGCGCCTTCGCCCATGGATGCTCGGGAGCGATGGCGAGGAACGCCTCGAGCTCCAGTGCGGCTTCGTCGAAGCGTTGCAGGCCGAGCAGGATCTCGATCAACACCTGACGCTTGTCGGGTTCTCTCGGAGCGAAATCCACCGTGCGGCGCGCGTGCAGGAGCGCGGAGGGGAAGTCGCCGGTCAGGTAGCTCGCGCGCGCGAGGACCTCGTGGGCAAAAGCCGAGTTCGCATCGGCCGCGACGGCGCGGCGCGCCAATTCGAGGGCTCCGGCGTTGTCGCTCGATGCCATGGCGATCTCGGAGGCCGTGCACAGAGTTGGCGCGGACTGCGGGGCGAGCTCGACCGCGCGCGCGATGCGTTCGAGAGCCGCCGGCATCTGGCGCGCTGCCACTTGCGTCGCCGCCGCGCGTCGCCACGCCTCGGCGTCCTTCGGAACGCGGGTGGCGAGCTCGTCCGCCAGCGCCGCCATGCGTGGAATGTCCCCACGCGCATGGGCAGCTCCGAAGCTCACCTCGATGTGGCTGAAGGTCCGCGCACGCTCGTTGCACTGCTGCACGAGCGGGTCGAAGGACAGCCAGCCGCGATAGCGCGGCAACTTCGCGCCGCGCTCCGCGTCGCGGCGCGACTCTTCCGCACGACCGAGGGAGGCCATGGCCTGCGAGCGCAGCGTCCAGACGACATAGTCGCCCGGTGTCAGCGCGCCAGCGGCATCGAGCGACGCCAGTGCGGAGCTCGCGTCTCCGCGCGCGAGCGCGAGCCGGGCGAGGCCGATGTGACCGAGCGCGCGCGTGGGCTCTGCGCGCAGGCAGGCCTCGAACTCGCTGCGCGCCGCATCGCTCTCGCCGAGCTCGAACAGGGCGCGTGCGATGCGCGGACGCGCGACGCCGATCGACGGGTCGAGAGCAAGAGCGTCGCCCAGCGCGAACACCGCAAACGCAAGCCTTCCTTGCTGTTGCAGTGCCGCGCCGAGCAGGTAGTTCCAGCGCGCACGCTCCTTGCCGAGCGAAGCGGCGGCGCTGAAGAGATCGACGGCGGCGTCACCAAGATCGAGCGCGAGCGCGATCTCGCCCATGCGCCCGAGCGCGTCGGCATCGCTCATTCGCGTCCACGCGCGCGACTCGGCGACCATGCGCCGCAAGGGCTCGTACTCGACTTCGACCGGCAGCTCGATGTCGGGAATGTCGGCCGCGGCGCAGGCAGCGAGCCATGGACCACGCTCGAGGCGCGCGACGGGCGCACCGAGCGCGCCTTCGGAGAGCGCAGGCTCGGGCAGGTCGCTGTGGCGAGCGAGCAGGGCGCCGGCCGGAGCCACGAGGGAATAGGCCGTTCCCGCGAAGAACAGTGCGACGCTCGCGAATTTGAGTGCGCGCTTCAACGCGCTTCCTTGGTCACGGCCAGCACACGATCGGCCGCGATGCCTTCGAAGCTCCGCTCGCTGCCGTCTGGCCAGCGCACGACGAGCGTGTCGACGCGTATCGACGCGCCGAGACCAAAGTGAACGCGGGGATCGCTGCTCGCGAGGTAGCTCGACTGAGCGCGCACGAAACGCACCTGCTTTCGCCCTCCGTGCTCGACCTCCACGCGGGCGCCGAGTGCAGCCCCGCGGCGCTCGTCGCGCACATCGACCTGCAGCCAGTGGTGCAGGCCCTGCGTCTCGTTGCGCAGCACGCGCAGGCGGCCGTTGAACGCCGTGAGCACGAGGTCGAGGTCGCCGTCGCCGTCGAGGTCGCCGCTGCACAGCGCGCGCGAGGCCTCGTCGGCGACCGCACCCGATCCCGCGGTGACATCGCGCGTGCGGCCGTCCTCGAAGCGCACGAACTGGTCGGGCTCGACATAGGGACGCGGATCGCCGACGCGGCTCGGCGCGAGGTTGACGGCGCCGTTGGCGAAGTAGCCCTCGAGCGCGCCGTCGTGATCGGCATCGAACAGAACCACACCGAAGCCGGTCCACGGCGTCGACCACGCGGGCAGAGCGAGCTTCGCGCTGGCGTCCTCGAAACGCGATCCACGGGAGACGAGTGCGAGGTGGCTCTGGTTGCGGATGTTGGTGACGAACAGGTCCGCGCGCAGGTCGCCGTCGAGGTCCTCGCAGGCGACGCCCATTCCGGCGATCGCGACTCCGAGGGCGTTGTAGGCGCAGCCGGACTTGAGCGCGTCCTCCGCGAATGTGCCGTCGCCGCGGTTGCGCCACAGGAACGCGGGCGTCGAGTCATTTGCGACATACAGATCGCAGTGGCCGTCGCCATCGAAATCCTCGGCGACCACGCCGAGTCCTTGGCCGCGCGTGCCGAGGATTCCGGCGCGCTCGGTCACATCCTCGAAGCGCGCTCCGACGACATTGCGGTACAGGCGATCCTGCCCCGGGCTGTCATAGGCGCCCGGGTCGCAGTAGTCGGGCACTCCGCTCGCGTAGCAATGCTGCTCGATCGAAGGCGACCAGTCGACATAGTTGCACACATACAGGTCGAGCCAGCCGTCGCGGTCCATGTCGAACCACACAGCGGCCGTGCCGAAACCTTCGTCGGCGACGCCCAGCTCGCGAGCCACTTCGCTGAAGCGCGCGCCCTCGTTGCGCAGGAGCGCGTTGGCTCCGAGGCGCGCGACGAAGAGGTCGACATCGCCGTCGCGATCGTAGTCCGCGGCGGCAACGCCGTAGGCCGGACCCTCGATGCCGCAGCCGCGCTCGGTCGTGATGTCCGTGAAGAACCCGCTGTCGTTGCGCCACAGCTGGCAGGCCTGAGGAGCACCGCTGCGGTCGATCGAACCTCCACCGGCGACGAACAGGTCTAGGTCGGCGTCCGCATCGCAGTCGAAGAGCGCGACGCCCGGTCCCACTTCCTCGGGCAGCCAGAAGCGGCCGTGGAAGTCGCCGTCGTGAACGAAGTCGACACCGCACTCGGCCGTGATGTCCCGCAGCGCGAGCGGATTCTTGGGTGCCGCGCCGGAGCGATGCTCCCGCTTGCGCATCGCGATCTCGCGCGCCGAAGGTGCGCTCGTCGCGTGCCACAGCGCGCCCCCGACACCGATGATGCCAAGTGCGACGGTCATCCAGATAGGCAGGCCGTGCAGCATGCCTTGAGGCTACCGAATTGGAACTGGTCGCGCAGCCACTTCGATACGCTCGGCAAGCTCGAGCCTGCCACGGCGGCGTGCGGTGCGCGCGAGCAAGTCGAAGTAGCGCGGCAGCACCGCGCGCTCGCTCCAGTGCTCGGAAAACGCCGCGCGCCCCGCGGCCGAGAGTCCTGCTCGGCGCCCAGGATCCGCGAGGCAGCGACGCAGCGCGGCGCGCAGCTCGTCTGCAGTGGCGAAGAGCTCGCCCGCGCCGGAGGCTTCGACGATCTCGGGGAACGGGCCGAGCCTGCGCGCGATCACCGGGGCGCCGGCGCGGAAGGCCTCGATCAGGATGATCCCGAAGGTCTCGAAACAGATCGAAGGCACCACGAGCGCCTCGCAGTGCGCGTACAGCGCCCGCAGATCAGACTCGCTCACGCGGCCCAAGAAGTGCACATTGGGGAGGTCGCGGCCGAGCTCGCGCAGCGCTCTTTCGTGCTCGCCCGTGCCAGCGACGACGAGGTCCGCTTCGGGGAACTCACGCAGGAGTGGAATCACGTCGTCGAGTCCCTTGATGCGCTCGAGGCGCCCGACGAACAGGAAGAATGGCCGCGTTCGAGGCCGAGGCTTCGGTGCGGCGTCCTCCTCCGGTAGGAAGTAGGGCAGCACCTCCATCTCGAACGGGAAGCCGAACTCGCGGTGCTTCGCGCGGCTGAACTCGCTCATGGCGACGAAGGCGTCGATGGCACGACCGTGGCGCTCGAGCAGCGGCGTGTGGCGCCACAGCTGCGGGGGGCGGCGATGGTTCAGCTGGCAGCGCAGGCACTCGCGGCCCGTGCACAGCTCGCGACCGTGGCGCCAGAGCACGTTGCTCGGGCAGACGAGCCAGTGCTCGTGCGCAAAGTCGAGCTTGAGCGCGTCGCCGTAGCTCCACACGGCGGGCCCGCCGATCAGGCTGACGTTGTGGAAGTGCACGACGTCGAAGTGGCCGTCGCCGAGTAGCTCCCGCAGGCGCGCGGCGTGAGCAACGGGGCGACCGAGTTGCTGCACGGCGAGCAGCGAGAGACGCGGCGTCGAGCTGGAGAGCGACACGATTTCGACATTGGGCTCGGCGGGTGCGGCCTCCGGCGAACGGCCCGAGAGCTGCGCGAAGGCGTCGGTGTCGAGGATGACCGTGTTGTGGATGCCGCGGCGCGCGAGTGCGCGCACGAGCCGCTGGATGCCGATACCGTCTCCGCCGAAGTTGTGCGGCGGATAAAATGTCGTGACGTGAGCGACGCGCAGGCTCACCGTGTGCACTCCACGAGCGCGTCGAGCGCGACCTGCGCGCCCTTGGGCCAAGTCAGGGCGCGGGCGCGCTCGAGCGCGACATTTGCAAGTCGCGCGCGTGTCGCTTCATCGTCCGCCAGCGACCTCATCGCCGCGGCCAGCGGCTCGAGCCGGCCCGGCTCGACGAACAGCCCGCCGCCAGCGAGCAGCTCGGGGAGCGGGCTCTCCGTGGTCGCGATCACGGGCGTGCCGCAAGAGGCCGCTTCGACCGCCGGGAGTCCAAAGCCCTCGCACTGCGACGGAATCAGCAGCGCGAGCGCGCCCGAGTGCAGGTGTCGGAGCTCCTCGTCGGGAAGATATCCGGCCCAGTGTACGCGTGACTCGAGCGCGAGCTCGCGCACGGTCGCGCGAATGCGGCCTTGCTCGCCGTGAAAGACATCGGTCGATGTCGGGCCGACGAGCACGAGGTGCAAATCGTCTCCATTGCCGCCAGAGACCGCATGCAGGGCGCGCACGATTGCGTCGACATTCTTGTGCGGGTTGAAGCCACCGACATAGATGAACCAGCGTGCGCCGGCTGGCAGGCCCAGGGCGGCGGCGGCACGGGCGATGTCCGCGGTGCTCTCGCTCGGAAGGTAGGCAGGGGCGGGTGCCTCGGTGCTCACGCGAACCTTGCTGGCGGGCACGCGCAGGACGCGCGTCAGATCGCGCGCGGAGTACTCGCTCACGGTGAGCACGAGCCGTGCTTGCCACAGCGCGAGCCTCACTTTCGCTTTCCAGAACAGGCGCGCACGCCGCGAGGGCAGCGTGAGCTCCGGGTAGCGCTCGGCAATGCAGTCGTGGATGCAGACCAGCGCGCGCAGGCGCGGCGGAAGTGGGAAGAAGGTGTAGACGGACGGCGAGAAGAAGGCGTCGAGGCGCTCCGCGGAAACGGCGCGCGTGAGGCGCAACATGTCGAGCGGCGAGCGCGCGCCGTCCGCCGCTGCGGCCTGCGTGGGCGTGATCTTCTGGGGCACGGTGACGAGCCTCACATTCGGCGCGCGCAGCTCGAACACGCGCGCCGCTGCCTCGTCGGCAAAGAAGACGAACTCATGTTCCCGCGCGAGCGGAACCATGGCTGCGCACAACTCGCGCGTGAAGCGGCCGTAGCCGCGCACATTGGCCCAGCAAGTCGCATCGACTCCGAATCTCATCGCCGTCGTCGCAGGATCCAGACTGCCCCGGCGCCGATCAAGGCTCCAGCGGCCGCGGCGGCAAGCCCGAGCTTCCAGAGCCAGTCGAGGAGCTTGGTGGGCGTGTCCATGCGGCTGAACACCTTGTGCTCGAGGGAACCGGCGCCGTGCTCGTGGACAGAGCGGAAATTGGAGGGGGTGTGACGCGTTGGATCGAGGGCACCGAGCGTGCGGACATCGAGGTCGATCTCGTTGCCGCGAACGGAGACCAGCGCCCATGTGTCGAGTTGCCCGGAGAGCGTTCGGATGGACTCGCTATTGCGCTGCATCTCCAGCGGAGCCGGCACGAACTCCACGGCAACCTGCACATACTCGATGCGGTCGCGTTGCAGGTGCGAGAACTTCCACGGGCCGAGGTCGCCGGCGAACACGGCACGAGTGGGGGACTTCGCGAGGAGCGGATGAACTTCGCTCCACCACGCCGCCTCCGGCTCCCACCACAGCATGTGCCCGAGGAACGCGAACACATGGCTCGCATCGGGATGTGCAGCGAGCTCGCTGGCGACGAACGCACGCCGCTCGGCGTCGAGCTGCACGCCGCGAATGAAGCGGGGCGGGCACTGGCCCGTTTCGCCCGCCGCAGGCGTCCAGCAGGAGTTCAAGAGCAGGAACAGCGAGCCCTCGAACTCGAAGCTCCGCTGTAGGGATCCGTAGCGTTCGATCCACAGATCGCGCGTCGTGCTCTCCCACACATCGTGGTTCCCGGGCACGCGGTACACCGGGCAGCCGAACTGCGCGAAGACCGCATCGACTGCATCCCAGTCGCGCCGCACGGCCTCACGGTCGACCACTGCGGACTGGAAGTCGCCATAGACGAGATCGCCCGCGAGCACGACGAAGTCGGGCTGCGCGCGCCGCACTTCGCGCACCATCTCGGCGTAGCGCGGCACCGGCAGCATGCCGTCGTCGGGGCCACCGCGCGTATGGCCGAGCACGGCGAAGGTGAACTCCTGCAGGGCGAGGGCAAGCATCAGTACGAATCCGCTGGCCATGAGAGCACGCGCCACGAATGGACGCGAATCTTCGCGCCGCTTGGGGCGGCGCGCGCGTCGATTCCGAAGCTCGTGTAGCGTCCAGGGGGCAGGTTCAGCGCGGCGTAGCGGAACTCGCTGGCCACGCCTGAGAGTTGCACGGCTTGCGACGCCGTGCCCGCTGCGCTGACCGCGAAGAGCCTGACCTCGGGGAGTGCGTCGCTGGCGAGCTCTACCACGAGCTCGTGCTTCAGCCCGGAGTCCTCGAGGTTCCAGTCGACCGTCATCTCGACTCGCCCTGCTCCCGTGCGCAGGGTCGCCTCGAGATCGTGCTGGCGCAGGCACACTCGCCGCACCAGCCCCGACGCGCGCCAGAGCGCTTGCGTGTCGGCGAAGCTCGCGGCAAATGTGCCCTCGTAGCGCGGCTCCACTGGAGTACCGAGCTGCCAGCCCTCGTGTGCCCCGGGTGCGGCCGATGCGCTGCGTACGCCGAACATCTGGTAAGCCCACTCGACTTCGCCGGGGTTGAGCGCCGCGTCGCTGTCCACGCGCGCGTCCGCGATCGTGCGAGAGGCCCCATCGGAGGACTTGTAGTCCTGCTGGTTGCCTGCGACGACGCTGCGCACGAACTTGGGCCAACCGGCCTCGCCGTAGCGCCAGTTCTTCTTGTTCGCGTACACGCCGAGCTCGTTGTTCTCGAGCGTCGAGTGGAACACGAACGGTTCCGAACGGTCCTTGACCTCGAGGCCGCGCACGCAGCCCGAGATCAGGTTCTCGAAGAGCAGCGGCGAGCTGTCCTCGCCGACGGACAGGCCCTTGTCGCCGGAGCCCAGAATCCGATTGCCGATCACGCGCGGCCAGCAGGTCATCAGGTCGAGTCCGTCGTTGCCCGAGCCCTCGATCGTGTTCCACGCGATCAGGCCGCCGGACATGTCGTAGTCGATCGAGTCCGCGTTGGCGTGGTGGAAGTGCGAGTTCGTGATCTCGACCTCGCTTTTGACGACATTGATCAGGTCGTCGCAGCGCTGGTTGTGAGCGAACTCGCAGCGGTCGAAGACGACGCCCGTCGCGTAGTGCACGCACACCGCGCCCTTGTACTCGACGCGCCCGACTTGCCTCGCGCCGCCGCCGAGGAACTTCATGTGCTCGAGCCGCGAGCCGTTCGCGCCGGCGCCCTGCAGCGCGAACACGCCCCATGGCAGTTTGGCGTCCGCACTGTGCACCGTGATGGGTAGCTCCGCGGTGCCGAGCGCCAGCACTTGGCCGCGACACTCGATCGAGATGTCGGGCTCGAGCGTCAGCGTCGCGCCCGCCTCGATCACCAGTCGCTGCCCGGCGGGGACGAGCACATCCTCCGTGAGTCGGATTTCTCCCTGCCAGACGAGCGCGGGACGCTCGCCCTCGGGCGGAGATGAGCTCGCGCGCGCCGTCGTCAGCAGCGCGCGCGCGCGCAGCATCGGGAGTACCGCGCCGCGCTCGAGCTTCCCGCTGCTCACGCGCGCACCTCCGCGCGCTCTCGCGAGCACGGGAAGAACATCGGAGACGGCGGGCCCGGAGGCCGGGGTCTCGCAGAGGATGCGCACATGACACGGGCTGGGAAACAGCTCCGCCCCAGCGCCGCCGATCCGTGCGCCAAGCTCTACCGCGGCGACGAGCGGCTCATCGGCAGCGTCGAACCCGCCGTCGTGATCGCTGTCGATCCAAGCGCGCTCGATGCGCGTCGCGGATCCGTCGACATGCAGGGCTTCGAGCCCCGTGAGCTCGAGCGGAGCGCGCCCCTCCAAGACGACATCGATCGTCCACAGCCTTCCATCCGGGGACATGGCGCTGCAGGCCTTGGCCCTCGCGTCCGAGGCCCAGCCGCGCAGCGTTTCGATGTTCTTGCGCAGCGTCGCGAGCGCCTCTCGCGCGTCGCCGATCGGCGGGATCACGCCGCTGCGGAGCCGGTCGTACGCGATCGCGTCGGCGAAGTGCTCCTGCACGTGCGCGAGCCGTGCTTGGGCCACCATCAGGAGCGAGTCGTCCTTCAGCTTCTCCGCGAGCACCTTCATCGCGCCGGTCCAGAGGCGCGGATCCTCGAGCGCGATGCGCCAGAAGCGGTTGATGTTCGAGCCGCGCGGGGGCTTCTCGAGGTCGAGCAGGCGCACGTCCCAAGGCACGGGATGCAAGGTGCCCGACACCGGGTCCTCGTACCAGAACTGGTTGTGCACGCCGCTCATGTGATACGGGTCGCCCACGACGAGCAGGTACGCGAGCAGCCGCGCGAGCTCGTCCTCGTCGAGCCAGCCCTCGAGCCGCTCGCGCGCCGTCCGCGACGGGTCGTTGAGATCGGCGAGGAAATCCCCGAGCAGTTTGGTGCCGAACGCGCCGGGGCGGTCGTTGTTCGCCGCGCGATCCCAGATGTAGGGGTTGCGGAACACCTCGCGCGGCAGGTCCTTGAAATAGTCGCCGCGCTCGGCCGTGTCGGCGCGGAACACGTTGCCCGGCATGCGCAGGTTGCGGCGCAGGAAGCTCTCGTCGATCGGTTCGACGAAGCGGTGCAGGCCGTAGAAGCGGTCGTTCAGGAACACGGGCACGACCTGTTGCTCCGGCGCGAGCAGGCCGAACTCGGGCGCGAGGCTCGCGGCGAGGTACTGCGGCAGCACGTCCTTCACGCTGAAGGCCAGCGTGCGGAAGCCCTTGTAGAGCGAGCCCGACTTCGTCTTCAGCGTGAATGACTTCTTCTCGGTGGTCCAATGCGCGCTGCCGTCGCCGCGGAAGCGCAGCTTGGCGTCGATGAGCTCGCCGTGGTCGTCGATCTGCACGTCGACCCACTCGCCCCAGCGCTCGCCGACGTTGGCGTCGATGCGATCGAAGTCGTGTCGGTCGACGTACAGTCGCAGCAGCGGCACATCGTCGCGCTCCGGACTCAGGGCGGCCTCGAGCTTGGCGAGCGACGGCGTGTCGAGCGCGGTGCGAAGGCGCTGCCAGCCGAACTTGCGCACGCTCGTCTGCGCGGACCACCAGTCCTCGTAGCGGCGCGCGTTCCAGTAGTCCCTCACGGACGCGAGGAACAGCCATGTGCCGAGCAGCAGCGGTGGAAGCGTGAGGAAGAGCACGTCTCGCAAGGTGAGCTTCCGCCACCACGCGACCTTGCGATCCTGCGGCGCACTCACGGCGTCCACCCCAATTCCGACCTGCGCGCCCAGACGAGCTCTGCCGCGGCCTGCGCCACGAGCGCATAGCCCTTGGCCGTGCAGTGATTGTCCTCGCGCCAGAACAGCCCAGCGGGTTCGGGGTCGTCAAGGAAGAGCGCGCGCGCATCGGCGCAGGGGATGGCGTGGCGCGCGGCGAACTCGCTCCAGTGGGCCGCGAACGCTCCGCCGTCGAGTCCGGCCTCGAATTCGCGCAACTGGCGGCTGTAGGGAATCACGACGATGCCAAAGCGCGCGCCGAGTGCGCTGCTCGCGTCGCGAGCCGCGAGCATGCTGCGGTCGCCGAGCTCGTAGAGACGCCGTGCCTTCTCACCGGGCGGTGCTTCGTAGGCCTCGATGTGATGGAACGGAGAGCGGCCGAGCGCTCGGGCCCATGCGGAGGAGGCGACCACGCGCCGCGCGAGCAGGCTGCGCTCGATCGCACCCGCGAGGCACCACCACGCGCGCCGGTGCTCGTAGCGTCGCTCGTCCTCCTCCGTCGCGTTCGCCGACACCAGGCGACCGTCGCGCGCGGTGTACTGGAGCGGGAACTGATTTTCTGAGAGGTCGTTGGGCGTGGTGGCGACGAGCACGAGGTCGGGCGCGAAGCGCGCGCCGAACTTCGCGATCCATGCCGCCTCGTTGGCGGTCGAAAACCCGGGGAATCCGGCGTTGACCACTTCGACCCTGCTCGGGCTCGCGGCACGCTCGAGCCGCGCGGCGAGCTCGCGCTCCAACACGGCGGGCCAGCTCTCGGCGTACGGCACCTGGTCGCAGGCCGTGAACGAATCGCCCACGCACAGGATGCGCGTCACGCCGTGCGGCTTGGTGCCGTAGTCGCGCTCGCCGCGCACGCCCTGCGCGTTGCTGGCCCACTCGACGCGGTACTCGCGCGTCTGGAGCACTTGCCGGTGGTCGGGCACATAGACATGGCCGACGTCGGGATCGGGAGCGTGGCGACCGGAGTTGTCGAGTTCCTCGAACACGGGCGAGTCGGCGGCGCGCAGCGCCGTCTCGACGCCGACGAGGAGCAGCAGGGTGGCGCACGCGCAAGCGACGAGCGTGCGGCGCGCCGCGGCGATCCACGGTCGAAGCTCGAGCGTGTAGGAGCGCAGCGTCACGA
>VGYZ01000060.1 GCA_016872795.1 Planctomycetota bacterium | reverse complement strand
CCGAGCCGCTCGACCGACCGAGACCGCGGCGCTCCGACGCGGCCGAGCACGCCCGCTCCCGTGACCCCCGCTCCCCTGACGCCCCCGCCCTCGCGCACACCTCCGAGCGGTCGCCCCGACTCGAGCTCGACGCCGCCGTCGCGCGAGCGCACGCCATCTCCGACTCCGGCGCCGGCACCGTCGAACACGCGTCCGCGCTTCCCCACGCCCGCACCGCGCACGCCGGAGCCGAGCACGCGGCCGTCGAACCCGACCCTGCCGACGCCGCCGCGCACGAGTCCCACCGGCCCGAGCACGCCCTCGCCGGAGCGCACGGGCCCTTCCGCGGGCCGCGTCGGGCGCACGCCGCTCGCTGCGGACAGCGCTCGCCCCGCTCCCAGGCTTAGCGAGCCGCCGAGCTCCGGCTCGCGGCCGATCGAGCGCGACGCGATCCTCGAGCGCTACGGTCGCACGGAGCGCAAGGCCGCCGAGACTCCGAGCGCAACGCAACCGGACGCACCCGCGCGCGGAGACGACGCCGTCAAGTCGGCGCGCGACGCCTACCGTGGCGAGCAGGCCGCGAAGGACGCCGCACGGCGCGAGAACGCTGCGGAAGCGAAAGCGCGCTCAGGCGAAGAGGCCGTGAAGTCCGCTCGCGATGGCTACCGCGGCGAGCAGGCGGCCAAGGACGCGGCGCGGCGCGAGAACGCCGCGAGCGCCAAGGCGCGCTCGGAAGCGGAGGCCGCGCGCGTGCGCGACGCACGCACGCAGTTCCGCTCCGAGGAAGGTGCTCGCTCGGTGAAGGAGCGCCGCGACGACTTCCGCGCGCAGCAACTGAAGAGCGAGCGCGATGTCTACCGCGCCGAAGCCGCTCGCAAGGACAACGCACGCGCCGCAAAGCTCGCCGAAGAGCGCACGCGCGTCGTGCGCGACGCCTACGAAGGCAACCCCTACGCGACGCCGCAGCGCTGGAGCCGCGGCCGGGCCGCGTCCTCGTGCCACGGCTGGGGCCTGAGCCTCGGCTTCGGCCTCGGCCTCGGCTGGTGCAACCCCTACGGCTGGTCGTGGTCCTCGAACTGCTGGCCGAGCTGGTACTGGAACGGCTGGTCGGGCTGCAACAACTACTGGTACTGGTGGGGCCTCGGCGGCTACTCCTACTCGTGGCTGTGCCACCCGTTCTCGTGGAGCTACCGCTGGAACTACGGCTGCTGGCCGAACTATGGCACTTGGTGGCCGTCCCTGTGGGTGACGAGCGCGTGGGCCCCGCCGGTGTACTACGCGAGCGTGTACGACCGCGAGCCGCAGGTCGTGATCTACGACTACGACGACACGAGCGAGATCGTCGTGCAGGGCGGGCAGGTCGAGGTGCGCCAGGGTGCAAGCGCAGGAGCGAGCGCCCCGGTCGCGGCCGGCGAGTCCGTGCAGTACGACCCCAACCCCGGCAAGGCCGTCGATCCGCTCGTCGCCGGAGTCCTCGGACAGTCCGGCCCCGACACGGTGATGCGCCTCGTGCAGCAGTACCTGGCCTCCGGTGACGCGGCCTTCCGCGAGAGCCGCTACGGCGACGCCGCGCACCACTACGCCAAGGCGATCGAGCTGCGGCCGGAAGAAGGCGTCCTGTACCTCGTGCTCTCCGACGCGCTGCTCGCCACCGGCGACTACCACTACGGCGCCTTCGCGTTGCGGCGCGCGTTCGACCTCGACCCGACGCTGGTCGCGAGCGACATCGACAAGCGCAGCTTCTACCGCGATCCGCGCGAGTTCCAGGACCAGCTGCAGCTGCTCGAGCGCTTCCTCGCGGAACGACCGACCGATGTCGACGCACGCCTGCTGCTGGCGGTGAACTACCTGTTCTCCGCGCGCCCCGAGCTCGCCGTCGACCTGCTCGAGTCGGGCTCGAGCGCCGAGCTGCGCGCCGAATCGACCGGCCAGCGCGTGCTCGAGGCCGCGAAGACCGCGCTCGCGCGCCGCGAGGCCTGAGTCGCGCGAAGCCCGGGCATCAGCGGGCGAGGCTTGGCGCGCGAGCGCGGCCTCGCCCGCGCCGTTGGCCGCGAGCAAGCGAGACCTAGCAGCCCGTTGAAGAACTGCCCTACTGCGGCTTCGTGCTCTGCGCCGCGGCGGCGTCACGCTCGTCGGGCCGTGCTCAGCGGCCATGCAGGCCGCCTCCGCCGTCCCTCTGTCGCGTTCCTAGCCCCAGCGAAGATTCACTTGGCCTCACCACGGGACTTCTTCGACGGGCAGCTAGAGCTGGACTTCGCGCGGGCCGGGATCGCCGCCGAACACGCGCACGCCCGGACGACGAGCGAAGCGCGCCGCGAAACCCTCGCCGATGCGCGCCAGCGCCTCGTCCGCGCGCTCGCGCTCGAGCAGCGCGACGACGCAGCCACCGAAGCCAGCGCCGGTGAGGCGCGCACCGAGCACGCCCGGAGCCGCGGCAGCGGACTCGACCAGGCAGTCGAGCTCGGGCACCGACACTTCGTAGAGATCGCGCAAGGATCGATGGGTCTCGAAGATGCGCGCGCCGAAGCTCGCGGCATCGCCGCGCAGCAGCGCCGCGCGCGCCGCGAAGGTGCGCGCGACTTCCTCGATCACATGCCGCGCGCGTCGCGCGATGTGCGGCTCGAGCGTCGCCTCGCGCGCTTCGAGCACCGAGAGCGGCACATCGCGCAACACGCGCGCGCCCGCTGCGAACGGCGCCAGCGCCTCGAAGGCGCGAGCGGCCTCCGCCACGCGCTGGTTGAACGCGCCCTGCGCCAGCTCGCGCCGCACGCCGCTGTCCGCGACGGCGACCGCGACGCGCTCGTGATCGATCGGCAGGTGCTCCCAACTGGCGTCCTTGCAGTCGAGCCACAGGATTTGCCCCGCGCTCGCCATGCCGATCGCGAACGGGTCCATCAGGCCGCACTGCACGCCTACGAATCCGCGCTCCGCGCGCAGCGCGATGTCGACGAGCTCGCGCCGCTCGACCCCGAGTCCCCAGACTTCCGCCAGAGCGAAGGCCGTGCCGACGCAGATCGAGGCGGAGCTCGAGAGCCCCGCGCCCACCGGCAGGTTGCCGCCGAAGAGCACATCGACGCCGTGCGAGAGCGTGCCGCGGCCCGCGAGCTCGCGCAGCACGCCGAGCGGGTAGTCGAACCAGCGCCCCGCGCGCGCGGACTCGAGCTGCGCGAGGTCGAACACGACCTCGCCGGGCTCGAGCGTCGAGGCGAACGCCACGCGGGAGTCGGCGCGCGCTCGCACCGCAAAGAATGTGCCGCGGTCGACGGCCATCGGCATCACCGGACCGCCGTTGTAGTCGAGGTGCGCGCCCATCAAGTTGACGCGGCCGGGCGAGAAGAAGAGCCGTGGCGCATCGACGGGGCGTCCGAAGGTCTCGAGGAACACCTCGCGGTGCTCGCGCAGCCGTCGCTCGAGCGAGGCGCGCGCAGAGCCGGCGTCATCGCGCTGCATGGGGTGCGCGAGCATAGCCCCGAGCGAGGCCCAACTCGACCGCCCACCCGGGGGGCGCTAGTCTCCTGTTCATGACAAGGCTCCCGCTCGCAACCGCACGCCCGCTGTTCTTCACCGCCGCTCTTTCGCTCGCTTCCTGCGCGAGCATCGACATCACGCGCGACACGCAGACCTCGGGCCGCTTCGAGTCGACCGGCACGGCCTTCACGATCCTCTCCATCGATCTGCCGAAGCCCGCGCTCAACATCGCGCGCGACAACGCGGCCGACGCGCGCCTCACCAACATGCAGGTGACCGACATCGTGCGCCGCCCCGACCTCGGGTCGTGGGACTGGCTGCTCGACATCATCGGCGTGCGCTTCGTGCGCATCGAAGGCATCTGGGGCTTCACGGGCGCAGAGGCCGGCAACGGCCAAGACTCGCAGTAGCGCTCAGCGGGAGAGGGCGGCCAAGGCCGCGAGCGTGGCGTCGAATGGTTCGCCGCGCTCGATGTGGGAGAGCCAAGTGGCCGCGAGGTGCACGGCGAGCGGCTCCGCGGGGAGCGCACCGGCCGACTCCGAGCGGAAAGCGCGCCGCGTGATCGAGCCAGCCTCCGCGCGCACGACGGCTTCGAGCGCGAGCGTGGCGCGCAAACCGAACGCGGCATGCAGCGCGGACAGTACGGGCGTGGACTCGTTGTCCCGCGCGCACGCGCGCAGCAGCGCACTCGAGAGCAAGGCCTCGAACATCGAACGAGCATCCCCCACTGGCAACGCCTCGGAGGTCACGCCGGCGTCCGCGCCCTCCGTCACCAGCGCGAGTTGCAACGCGCAGCGCGGATCCGCCAGTCGCAATTCCCGCAGGCCCGTGTCGAACGCGGCGTCGAACAGCGCGACCTGACGCTCGCGCAGAACCTTGAGAGCGCTGTCGATGCGTCGCGCGCGAGCGGGCCACTGCTGTTGCAGGAACGGCGGCTCGAGCACCGCGAGCGCGCGCGCGCAGCCGAGCGCGAGCTCGCGCTCCGGCTCCGCACGCGACGCGCTCCAAGCCGCGAGCTCTTCCGACGAATCCAAGCGCACCAAGGCCCGCGCCAGTTCCTCCCGCGACTTTGCACCGCGAGCGAGCTCCGCCAGAGCCGTGCGTGCGGCCCTGAATCGCGCGTCGTCCTCGGGCCCCAGCGTCACCCAGCGCTCGAGCTCGGCAAGTGCGCTGCGACGCACCTCGACGCGCGTGCGCGGCCCCGAGTCCTCGCGCCGCAGCAGCACGAACCCCATGCGCGTCGCGATCGGTCCGATCACGCTGCCGGGCGGCTCCAGAAACAGCGCGTCGAAGAACTGCGGCATCTCCGTGGTGCCACGGCGCACCCAGCCGAGATCGCCACGGCGCTCGCGTCCGCCGCGGTCGTCGTCGTGGAGCGCAGCGAGCGCGCCCATGTCCTCGCCGCATCGCACGCGCGTCGCCAGTTCGTTGGCCAAGGCCTGCGCCTCGTCGTGGTCGCGCGCGATCTCGCTTCGAGCGGATTGCGCCCCCGAGAACGCGACCAAGAGTCCGCGCGCGCGGGCCCAAAGGTCGTCGCGCAAGCTCGGCGCGAGCGCGGCGACGCCGACGCGCTGGAGCACATGGAAACCGAGCGGCGTCTCTACCGGGCCGACAATCTCCCCCACGCGAGCCTCGAAAGCTGCGGCGCGCAGCAATGCGTCGCGCCGTCCGCGCTCGAAAATCGCGAGGTCACCTCCGCGCAGGGAGCTCGCAGCATCGTCGGAGCGCTCGCGTGCGATTCGGCCGAAATCGGCTCCCGCTCGCAACTCCCGCACGAGCGCCGCAGCGCGCTCGCGCGCGGCAGCGTCCGTTCCCGCTACGAGGACTTGACGCACCGCCGCATCGCGCTCGATGCGACGGACATAATACACGCCGCCGTCCGCACCGACGAGCGGGCCCGCGTGCGCTGGCTCACCATCGAACACCGCCGCGGCCACCTCGGGGTCGAGCATCGCGCGCGAGAAGGTCCCGAGCGCACCGTGTGCGTCGCGCGTCGGTCGCTTCTCGTACATCGAAACGAACGACACGAAGCTCTCCGGACGCACCGGAGCAAGCAGGCGCTCCGCAAGCTCGGCGCTCGACTCCGCAGCCGCCGGATCCTCAACGCGCACGCGCAGGAGCGCCAGAGCGCGCGTCTGGGGGATTGCTTCCCCGAGCTCGAGCGGTCGGACGAGCGCCGACGTCGGCGCCACCTGCGCGAGGAGCAGCAGCGCGAGTGCGAACATCAGCGCTCTCCGTAGCGCGGAGCGATGTACTTCGCGGCCGGGTCGACAGCGCTCGCGTACGCGGACGTCCACAGCTCCTCGTGGAGCGCGCCCACGCGCGTCGGCAGCGCTCCGCCGTCGATGAACACACTCGCGTTGCGACTCTCGTGGAAGTAGTCGCGCTCCCAGTTGCTCGTGCCGAGCCACAATCGCGCGCCGTCGGCGACCAGCGTCTTGGCGTGCAGCACGCGACCGAACGGAATGTGCCCCGACGAATGCTCGGGAATCGTCACGAAGCGCACGGCGATGTTCTCGAGCGGTTCCAGCGACTGCAGGCCTTCGACGATGCCGCGGCGCTTGCCCCAGTCCGCGACGAGGATGCGGACCGCGACACCGCGCGCTGCCGCACGCCGCAGCGCCGTTTCGAGTTCCGCGAAGTACTCCTTGTCGCGCCCGACCATCTTGTACGTCAGGAGCTGCAGCTGAAGCGTCTTGCTGGCAGCGTCGATGCGCTCGACGAGCTCGGGCAGGTCCCACCACGGCTCTCCGGGAATCCCGACCAGTGGACTGAAGCGCGTCTCGATGCGCACGCCGTCGATCTCGTCGACCGGCGCGGGCATCGTTCGCAAGGGAGCGAGCGCCTCCGCGAGCGGAGTCCCGCCCGCCACTTGCCAGTCGCACTCGAAGATCGCGGCGAACGCGCGCACCGACTGCGGCGCGCGCACGCGCAAGCCGAGCTCGACGATGTGCTCCAGAGCGCGCCAGTCGAAATTCTGGCTGCCGACGAACGCCTCGCGCCCGTCGACCACCATCGACTTGGAGTGCAGCACGCCGCCGAAGGCCTTGGCCACATCGAAGCGCCGCACGGAGATGCCGACCGCCATCCCAAGCCGCTCGAGCGTCTCGGGGTATGTCTTGACGAACTTCTCCTCCGCGAGGAAGCGCACCTTCACGCCGCGCACGGCGGCCGCCTCGAGCGCGGCCACCACGGTCTCGAGCCGACTGCCCTGCTGGTTGGAGGCGTAGAAGTGCGCGAGGTCGATCGAGGTGCGCGCGCCGCCGATCATCTCCAGCCACACGATGTGTGCATCGGGAATGTCCGCATGCTCGAGCGTCGTCTCGACGGGCATCGTCTCGACGAGCTCGACCGGCGCGAGCGACTGAAAAGCGAGAGCGAGAGTCAGCGAAGCCAGCATCATGACGCCCATGCTACGCAGCGTCGAGCGCGTCGGCACCGAGCTTCACCGCAGTCGTACGCGCAGGTCGACCGGGCCCTTGCCCGACAGCGTGACATCCTCGCTCGCGCGCTCCGTCCCGCGCTGCACCTCGAGCACGTATTCGCCGGCCCCAAAGGTGCCGAGCCCGAGCATGCCCTTGGCGTCGGACACGCCCTTGCCGGAGAAGATGTTGTTGAAGGCGCGCCCCACATCGCGCTCGTCGACGGCGGCGGCGCGGCCCTTGGGCACGAGCCGTCCCGTCGCGCCGCTCGCGGGCTGGCCATTGGCGCCGAGGACCTTGACGCGCACGAGGATGCCGGGCTCGAACACGAGCTCGAGCGGCTTGCCGCCGCCCGGAATGGCCTCGATGTCCTTGCGCTCGAGATCGGCGAAGCCATCCGCCGTGGCCGAGAGGTCGTGCCGCCCCGCCGCGATGGTCGCGAAGCGGAACGAGCCGTCTTCGCCGCTCGTCGCGCGCTCGGGCACTCCGCCCTCGACGCCCGCGCGCCGCGCGAAGATCTGCGCACCGACGACTGGATTGCCCGCGCCGTCGAGCGCGCGCCCGACGAGCTCGACCGCCTCCGGCAGCACCAGCTCGAGTCCTCGGCGCACGCGATCCTCGTCGACCTCGGTTTCGACATCCGTCAACGACGCATAGCGCGGTCCATCCTCGCGTGGCGCGGGCGCTCGCACGGCGACCGCGTAGCGCCCCGGACCGAGCGAACCGATGCGGAACTCGCCGTCCTCGTTCGTGCGCTCGCGGCGCACGCCCGCTTCCTGCGCGAGCGCACGACCGAGCCAGCCCGAGGACTGCGCACGCTCAGCGAGCCGCAGCGTGACCTCGACACCGGCGAGCGGCGTGCGAGCCGCTCCGCCGACGACCCGCCCCTCGACGGCGCCGAGCGGATAGCGCAGATCGAGTCGGCATTCGGGCGTATCCGGGATCTCGGCGACCACGCGCACGCTCGGTCGTCCGTCGCCCGGAGCGTCGATATTGAACTGGTACTCACCCGGAGCGAGCCCGGCGAATTCGTAGCGACCTTCGCCTTGGATCTGCGCGATCTTGAGGTCGACGCCGAGCATGCCTTCGGCCTCGAATGATATCGCCGTGATATTACCCCGCCCGACGGGCCGACCGTCGTCGGTGACCGCGCCGTACACGCGCGTCGCGCCCGACGAGGTGTCGACGATGTCGTACTCGACGAGCTGGTCCGCGGGCACCGTCACCATGTCGAAGTTGAGCGTGCCGAGGAAGCTCATCGGGTTGAGCGCTTCGTCGCCGCGCGTCAGCAGCAGGAAGTAGCTGCCGCCGACCATGCGCGTGATGCGGTAGTTGCCGTTCGCATCCGTGCGCGACTGGTAGATGCCCCCGCCATTGGAGCGGTCTTCCCCCGAGAGGTTCGCAGGCGAGAGCGCGAGCACGATCGCGCCGGCGACGGGCCGCGCGAAGCGATCGCGCGCCACGCCGAACACGCCGCCGCCCTGCGTGAGCTCGATGCTCGCCTGCGCGCGCTCGCCCGCCACGACCACCACCGGCTCGGAGCGCCCGATCACATAGTCGCGGTGAGAAGCGAGCACCACCGTCGAGCCCGCGTCGAGACCGACGAGCTCGAAGGCCCCATCGCCGCCCGAGGTGACCGCGCGATCGCCGAGCAGGCCGAGCTGGGCCGCGAAGTCGCGGAAGCCCGGCGGCAGCTGCTCGAGTTGCGGCGCGCCGCCGCGACGGCGCCCACCGCTGGCGCGCTCCGCCTTGTCGGAAGGCAGCGCGAACACCTGCGCGCCGGCGACGGCGCGTCCCTCGCCATCGCGCACGAAGCCCGCGACGCTCCCACCCGGCCGCAGCTCGACGATCACACCGCGGCGCGTCTCCCCCTCCTTGACGGTGAGTTCATCGAGGCTCGTCTCGATGTAGCCCCGCGCGCAAAATGTCAGTCGGACCTTCTCGTTGCACTTGACCGGATCGATGCGGAACTTGCCCTGCGGGTGCTCGACGAGCAGGCCGCCCGAGAATGGATTCATGTTGCCGGGCGCGTCCGCTTGAACCTCGACGCGATCGGAGGTCTCGACGGTGAAGCTCGTCACCGGCTGCTTGCGCGCCGCGTCGATGACGATGCCCTCGATCGCACCGCCGCGTTCCATGCGCACCTCGAAGCCGTCGGGCTCCTGCGCCGGATCCCAGCGGTGGTTCGTGTCCTCGAAGCCCGACTTGTAGAGTTCGACGCGGTACGGCGCCTCGCCCGCGAATGCGCCGGCGACGAAGCGGCCGTCGGCATCGCTCTTGGGATACTCGAAGCCTTCGATCGCGGTGGCGAGCAGCGGCGCGAAGCTGAAGTCGAAGTCGAAGTTGCGGAAGTCGACCGAGTTCCAGCGCACGGTCACGCCCTCGAGCGGAGCGCCAAAGCTGTCGAGCACGCGACCCGCAACGCGCGGTCCGGTCGGCAGCTCGAAGTCATCGGTGCGCGCGATCGCGCCGCCGGCCACCAGCGCGCGCGGGCCCTTGGCAGGCACATGCCCGTCCGCGACGCCGACGAGATCGAACTCCCCCGGCGGCACATTCTCGATGCGAAAGGTCCCGTCGGCGCCCGTCACGACATGGCTCTGGAGCAGCAATTCCTCGGCGAATTGCAGGTCGCGCAAGCCGCGCGGAACGACGGCGACATGCGCTCCCGCGATGGCGGTGCCCAGCGTGCCGTCCGCGGCGCGCGACACCACGCGCCCCGCAACGCCACCGCCCGCCCGCGCCTCGATCGTGGCGAGCGTGTCTTCTCCAGCGACCACGCGGATGTCGAGCGCGTGCGACAGCGCGAAGCCCGCACCCGACGCCGTGAGGTCGTAGCCCTCGCCCGGCGGAACGCCCGCGAGCACGAAGCCGCCCTGCTCATCCGTGCGCGCCTTCGCGAAGCACATGTCGCCGCTGCGCAGGCTCTCGATCGCATTGCCGGGTCCGAGCGTGAGCATCACTTCGGCGCCGGCGACCGGTCGACCGCCCGGCTGCACCACGCGCCCGATCACGCGCCCTCCGCGGCGCACGAACAGCTCGAGCGGCCCGCCGTCCCCGGCTGCTGCCACCTTCGCGCGCACGATGTTGTCGGGGACCGACCATGCGCCGCGCGCTTGGATGTAGTACATGCCCGCGCGCACGCCGCTGAACGCAAACGACCCGTCGGCTTCACTCGCCGCGACCGCGACGGGCTGCGTGCGACTCGCGTACGCGTCGCTCGTCTTCGCCATGCGCAGCATGCGACCGAAGAACTCCTGCCCCACCGGAGGTAGCGTGAGCAGCTCGACGCCGGCGCCGGCCACCGGCTCGCCGCTGGCGCGATCGAGCACGCGTCCCGTGAGAGCGCCCGAGCCGGAGAGCCGCACGCGCGGCGCCACGGCGTAGCCGTCGCCCACGAGCTCTGGCGCGAGCGTGTCGACGCGCTCCGCCGCCGGTTCTTCGCGGTTCTCGAGCGGTTCCGAGCGCGGTGCCTGCGGATCCATCACGGCCGACTCGGCCTGCGCCACGAGCGTCTCCGCGCCCTGAGTGCGCAGCGCCCACCACAGGCCCGCGAGGGTCGCGGCGAGACCGACGAGCAGCAAGGCGAGCGTGCGGGCGCGGCCGGAGCGGCGCGGAGCGGCGTGCAAGGACTCCATGGGACGACACAGATTAGCCACGCGCGAGCGCGCGGGGCAGTCGCCGAGCTCGGAGAGCGAAAATCCGGCCCAGAACTTGCGCGAACATCTCGGCTGCGGAACTCTCCGAGTCGAAGAGGACTTCATGTCGGACCTGCCGGACCTGCTCCCCGAGCGCGACAACGGCTACCCCACGTGGAAGCGCACGGCGCTGTTCACGGCGGGCTGCGTGTGCATGGTGCTCGGCGTGATCGGTTGGCTCGTGCCGGTGGTCACGGGCATCCCCTTCTACATCGCGGGGCTCGCGCTGCTCGGCCTCGCCAGCGTGCGCGCCGCGCGCGCCATCAACGGGCTCGAGCGCAGGCTTCCCCGGCGCGCGCGCCTCCTGCTGCGCCGCGCCGTGCCGCACGACAGGAACACCGAGTAGCAAGGCGCGCTACAGCTCGCCTCGCGAGCGCAGTGCCGCGATGGTCTCGCGCAGCACGCTCTCGAACGGCTCCGGCTGCCAGCCGAGCTCCGAGCGCGCCCGGCGCGAGTCGAAGCGGAAGTGGGCACCGAGCATGCGCACGGCTGTCGGCGTGAGCAGCTTGGGCGGCGCCACGAGGTCGAGAGCGCGGGCTCCGAGCTCAATCGCCGTCCACAGAGCCTTCGGCGCGCTGCTCGTGGGCGCGCGCACGCCGAGCAAGCGCGCCGCGAGCCTGAAGGACTCGAGCGAGCTCCACGCCGACTCGCACAGGAGGTAGCGACGACCGCGCGCGCCGCGCTCGAGTGCGAGCACGCAGCCGCGCGCCACGTCGCGCACGCCGACTACGGACAGCGAACCCGGAGGCGTGAACGGAATCCATGGCCCGTGCGCGAGCTGGTGCAGGAACTTGATCGTGTTTGGCGCGCGCGGCGAGGTGCCGAAGATCGCACCGGGATTGACGACGACGACATCGAGCTCGCGCGAGGCATCGAGAGCCAGCTCCTCCGCCGCGCGCTTGGTGTCCGCGTAGGCACAGCGCAGCTCCGCGTTGTTGTATGCGGCCTCCTCGTCGAGCAGCTCGTCCGCTCTGGCGTGCCCGACCGCGACGACGGAACTCACATGCAGCACGCGCGTCACGCGGTGCCGTCGGCAGGCCGCGAGCACATTGCGCGTGCCTTCGACATTGACGCGACGCTGCAGCTTTGCATCGCGCGTCGCGTAGCTGATCACGGCCGCGGAATGCACCACCCAGCTCTCGCCGCCGCGAGCGACAAGTCGTGACAGAGCGTCGTCCACATCCCGGGCCGAGTCGAGCTCCCCCTCTCGCCAGTGCACCGGCAGGCCTGAGAGCGTCGCACGATCCGAGCTCGCGCGCGCGAGCGCGTCGACCTCGTGACCCGCCGAGATCAACATGCGCACCAGTTCCGCGCCGACGAATCCCGTCGCGCCCGTGACGAGTACGCTCGGCTTCATACGCTCTCCACGAGCGGCAGCCGCAGCTGGACCACCACGCCCGGCCCCGGCTCGCTGTTGCGGAGCTCGATCGAGCCACCCAGATCCTCAAGCACGCGTCGCGCCGTCGCGAGTCCGAGTCCCGTACCCTTGCTGCGGGTCGTGAAGTACGGCTCGAAGAGCCGCGTCTGGGCCTCGGCCGAGAGCCCCTCCCCACTGTCCTTCAACAGGATGCACGCCGCCCCGGCCTCGCACGCCACGCGAACCTCGAGCCGCCCTGCGGCAGGCATCGCCTCGAAGGCGTTCGACACGAGGTTCTGCAGCACGCGCCGCAGCGCCGCCGTGTCCGCGAGGACGGGCGCGCCTTGGAGCTGCGCTTCGATCTCGACGCCGCGCTCGAGCGCCAGCGCGCGATAGAGCTCGAGCACCTCGGCGAGCATCGCGCCCACATCGACGCGCACCAGCGCGCCCTTGCGCACGCCGGTGAGCGCGTGGAAGTCGCCCGCCACCTCGCGCAGGTGCGCGACCTGCCGCAGCGTGATCTCGATCGTGCGCTCGAAGATGCGCTCGAACTCGGGGCTCTTCTCGTCGTGCGCGCGCTTGCACAGCTCGGCGGAGACCTGGATCGGCGTCAGCGGGTTCTTGATGTCGTGCGCGACCTGCCGCGCCATCTCGCGCCACGCCGCTTCCTTCTCCGCGCGCACGAGCTTCTCGCGACTGTCGCGGATCTCGTCGGTCATGCGATTGAGCTCGCGCCCGAGCTCGCCGAGCTCGTCGCGACCGCGCACGGCGTTGTGGGCCGCGAGGTCGCCGCCCGCAACCTTGAGCACCTGCTCACGCAGCTCGAGCACCGGCGCCGTCGTGCGCCGCGCGACCAGCATCGTCCACAGCACGCTCACGAGCAGCACGAGCGCGGTGACTTGAAAGAGCTGCGCTCGCAGCTCGCGCACGCCTTCGAAGATGTCGTCGTTGTCGATGCCGACGCCGACGATCCAGCCAAAGCCCTCTTCCGTGACCGCATGCGTGTGCTTGAAGGCGGCGTTCTTGCGCCGTCCGGCGAACTCGTACTCGGGATAGAGGCCCCAGTCCGACTCGCGCGCCGCGGCGCTCATCTGCGGCAGGCGAATGCGCGGACTGGTCGAGACGCTCTCGCCATACAGGCTCGGATCGCGGTGCGCGAGGATCGTGTCGGCGTCGGCAGCCCAGATCCAGCCGTAGGCCGAGGGGAACTCGTCGGGTCCGACCAGACCCTGGAAGTAGTTCTTCAGCACGGGGCTCTCGACCTCGTCCTGGATCCGCGCCCAGTTGACGAGCACGAACAGCGCACCGAGAAACTGCCCCGAGCGCTCGGGCTGCGCGTCGTCCGCGGGCCAGTACACGGGCGCAGAGAACGCGATGTGGAAGTTCTCCGGGTGCGCGACCCCGGGATAGCGGGGCGGGAGCAGCTCGGAGCGGTGCTGGTCGACGCGAAACGGCTGGCCGTTGCGCGCGGCCTCGAACCAGATTTCCTGCGAGCAGTCGCGCGCCTGAAGGTCCGCGAGCAGCTCCTCGGACAGGCCGAGACCCGAGCGACCGACGGTGTTCGAGACGACGCAGCGTCCGTGTGAAGAGACGAGCATCAGGAGGTCGTAGTCGCGCTTGGCGAGTACCCAGTTGTCGAACTGCTGCACCTGCGTGTCGCGCATCAGGCGTCGCATGTCCTCGACCTCGCCGTCGAGCTCGCCCCGGCCCTCGCGCAGCGCCTCGTCGATCGCGAGGTAGCTGCCGGGATCCGCCGCGAGCAGCGCCGTGTTCGAGTTGAACTCCTCGATGTCGCGGTCCACGCGCACGGCGAGGTCCGCGGCGAGGCTCTTCAGCGAATAGAGCACCACGTCCTTGGACAGACGCCCGGCCATCTGCGTCTCGACGAACAGCGCGAGCGCGAGGAACGGCAGCACGACCGCGGCCAGCACGGCGAGCAGGAACTTGGTCGAGATGCGGCGGATCACGGCTGCGCGCGGCGCACCCTGCGGCCGCGTATCATCGCGCGCGAGCATCCCACTCCCCGCGCCCTCCCGCAACCACCCCGCCCGTGGCCTCCTCCGACGCTTCCGCGCCGCGCCGCATCGCGCTCGTGCGCCTCTCGCACCTAGGGGATGTCGTGCTCGCCCTGCCGCTGTTCCACGCGCTGCGCGAGCGCTTTCCCCGCGCCGAACTCGCGTGGGTGGTGCAGCGCGAGTTCGCGCCGCTCGTCGAGCCGCTGCCCGGGCTCGCGCGCACGCTCCGCTTCGACCGCCGCGGTGGCCTGCGCGGCTGGCTCGAGCTGCGCCGCGAGCTCTCCGAGTTCGCGCCGGACCTCGCCGTCGATGCGCAGGGCAACTTGAAGAGCGGCTTCGCGCTCGCCTGCACAGGCGCCGCGCGGCGCGTCGGTCTCGCGCGCGAGGATTGGCGCGAGCCGCTCGGACGCTTCGCGCTCACCGAGTCGGCGGCGCCCGCCGCGGGCGAGCACGCCTTCGAGCGCACGCTGGCCCTAGCTCGCCACTTCGGCGCGAGCGCGGATCCGCGCCGCGATCCGGCGCTCTCGTCGAGCGAGCTGCGCGCGGGTCGCGAGCGCCTGCGCGAGTTCGAGCTCGGGCGCGGCGACGTGATCCTCCAGCTGTCGCCCGCGCGCGACCCCCGCAGCTGGCCGCTCGAGCACTGCGCGGAGCTGCTCGCGCGGCTTGGGGGCGATGGTCGGCGCGTGCTGGCGCTCTCCGGTCCGGCCGAGGAGCGCGAGGGCGCGGAGCTGCGCGCGCGCAGCGAGCAGCTCGCCCATGTGAAGCACTGGGTCGGCCAGCGTGGCCTGCGCGAGCTCGCGGCCCTGCTCTCCGTGGCGGCGGATGCGGGCGTCCTCTACGCCGGCGGCGACACCGGGCCCATGCACCTCGCCGCTGCCTGCGGACTTCCGGTGACGGTGCTCTGCGGCCCCCACAGCCACCTGCGCACCGGGCCTTGGCCGATCGCCGGCAGCGGTGCGCACCGCGCCGTGCGCGCGGCCGCGCAGCCCGCTTGCGCGCCGTGCCTCGCGCGCACATGCAACCATCCGCAGGGGCCCGTGTGCATGCGCGAGATCGCTCCCGAAGAGGTGCGCATGGCACTCGCGAGCGTTCGCTCCGCATAATCTCGGGCCTCCGATGCGGATGTGGCACTACTTCCTCGCGGGCGCGCTCCTGCTCGCGCCCGCGCTGCTCGTAACGGCCGTGCTCGGCCTCGCCTTCGACGGCTCGAAGCAGCACCTGTGGGCCGGTCTCTTCACCGCGATCCTCGGCGTCGGCGTGCACACGCTCGTGATCCTGTTCATGCTCGTCACGGGGCGCGTGCTGAGAGAAGCGATTCGCGTGCGGCGGCTCTCCGACAGCTTCCTCACCGAGCTCAACGCGTTCTTCAGTCGCAAGCGCGCCTATCCCCTCGCCGGCCTCGGCGCCGCGTCGATCGTCGCCGCCGGAGTGCTCGGCTACAGCTCGCGCGGCTTGGGCATCTCGCCCGTCTGGCATTGGCTGGTGGGCATCGGCGCCGTGCTGCTCAACCTGTGGGCGCTGCAGGCAGAGCTGCGCGCGCTCAAGGAGAACCAGCGCCTCGTCGACCGCGCGTCCGCGGAGCTCGACGAATTCGATCGGGCGCAAGCCGCGGCGGGAGTTGCTCCGCCGAGCGAGCCACCCGCGCCTCCGCTGCTCTCGGTCAAAAACGGGCTGACGCTGCTCGCGGCGCCGTGGCTCTTCTACCTGTACTGGTCGCTCGTCGTCTGGCGCGGCGACTTCACGCGCGTGAGCCTGCACCCGTGGGTCGAGCTCTCGGTGCTCGGCGCGCTCGCGACGCTGCTGGCGCTGCGACGTCGCGCGAGCGCGGCCTAGCGCGCGAGGTTTCAGGACCCTCGCGGGTCTCGCGGCTCGTCCGCGGTCGGTGCAACACCGCTCGCGGGAGTGCGCAGGGACTCGAGTTGCGTCTGGGCGTCGCGGAACTCGGGATACACGAGCAGCACTTGTTCGAGGAGCCGCTGCTTCGCGGCCGGATCCGGCTCGAGCTGGGCGCGGTCGTAGGCCGCAATCGCCTTGGCGACGAGGTCGTTGAGCGTGTCGCGCCGCGCGATCGCGTCGCGAAAGAAGCCCTGCGGGGCGACCTCGAGGATCGCGCCGTAGGACGCGATCGCGGCTTCGTAATCGTGATCGATCTCCATGGCCCGCGCGACCTCGTAGTCGACCTGCAGGCGCGCGACATGCAGCCGCTCGCGCTCGGAAGCGAAAGCTTCCTTCTGTGCCACGGTCAGGGCCTCGCCCTCTTCGAGCGCCTTGATGGCGAGGTCGAACTGGCGGCGCACGATGCGGCGCTCGGACTCCGCGAGCAGCTCGGCGGCCCGCGTCTCCTTGCGCGTGCGCTCGAGCCCCTCGTGCCCCACCTTGTGCTCGGAATCGAACAGGGTCGCGAGCCGGTACTCGTTGCGCGCCGCTGCGTACTGACCCGCGGCCTCGAACTCGGCGGCCTGCAACACGCGCTCGTCCGCGCGCAGCGTGTCCGCTTGCGCCCGTCGACGGTCTGCGCGCTCGTTGTCCGTGTCGTACTTGCCGGTCGCGGAGAAGTGATGCGAGGCCTGATCGAGCCAGTAGTCCGACAGCGCCTCGAGGCCGCTGAGGTAGTACTTCTCCCCCATGCCGCGACGGTAGTTGAGCTGCACGAGCAAGCGCCCGAGCCCGTTCTTCGCGCGCGAATCGTCCGGCCGGTACTCGAGCGCCCGCTCGTAGCATTCGACGGCCTGAGTGGGCTCGTCCATCGCCTGCCTTTCGATGGCCGTGCGCACCCACTGGTCGGCGAGCTTGTCGAGCTGCGCCTCCCGCCACTGCATCGCCTGCGGTACATCGGACCCGATCTCGCAGGCGGACTCGAACTTCGCGAGCGCCTCGGTGTCCTTGCGCTGGAACGACAACGCGCGTCCCTCCTCGAGCAGGAACGCCACGCTCGCGAGGCGCCAGTCCTCGCGCAGCGCCGGATCGTTCGGGCGACGCTCGACTTCGGCCTTCGCGACCGCGACCGCCCGCGCGTACTCGCCGCGCCGCACGAGCAGATCGACCTCGCTCTTGGCGCCGAAAATATCGGTCGAGGCGCAGCCGGCGAGAGTCGACGCGGCGAGGACGAGGGAGAGCAGCGTGGGGCGTTCAGCGAGGGTCATCGCGGCGGAATCCTTGGCCAGCGGAGCATGGGTTTCGACGACCATAGCCGCCATTCCTTCCCCGGGGAGTGGGCCACTCCGAGCTCGGGTTACCGTGCACAACTCTATTGCTGGCAATAACTTAGCTCCGAACTCCCTCGCTGAGCGCGACCCCGAGGCTGCCGAAGACGAGCACCGGCAACCACGCCGACCACAGGGGCGAGAGAGCGCCCCCCATGCCCAGCGAGCGGCACACGAAATCCGCCGCGAAGTACACCACGCACGCGAGCGAAGCTCCGATCAGCCCCTCGGTCGCGTTGCCGCGCTCGCGCCTGAGCAGGAACGGCAGGGTGAGCAGCACGAGCACGAGGTTTCCGAGCGGGAAGGTCAGGTGGTATTGGAACAGCGTCTGGTACTCGAGGTTGGTCGGGTCGCGCGACGCGAGCCTGGAGAGCTCGGCCAGCGAGAGCTCCATGGGCGCCATGTCGCCCTTCTTCGCGAGCAGCACATCGGAGGGCGCGAACTCGACCACCTCGAGCCACTCGATCGAGCGCGAGACCGCCGTGTCGCCCGTGGTGACGCGCAGGTGCCCTCCCTCGAGCCGCCAGTTGATGCTGCCATCGGGAGCGCGGTCGTAGGTCGCGCGCTCGGCGACGACGAAGAACAAGCTCGCGCCCTTGAGGCCCGCGACCTGCAGCCCGCGGATCGTGGCCGACGCGACCTCGTAGCTCTCGATCACCACGATGTTGCCGGCGAGGTCGCGCAGGGTGATGTCCTCGACGACGCGCTCGCGCCGGTGCCCTTCGAGATAGTCCTTCAGTGCGTCGCGCTGAGGGCCGAGCGTGCGCGTCGCACCCTCGCGCAAGGCGAACATGCCAAGCGCCACGGCCAGCGCGCCCACATAGATCGGCAAGAGCAACCGCTGCGCGCGGATGCCAGCGCCGAGGCCGGCGACGAGCTCGTTGTAGCGCAGGAGATTGGAGAGCGTGAACAGCGCGGCCGCCGTCGTGACGAACGGAGCGACTTGCAAGTACAGAAACGGCACGCTGAGCGCGTAGAAGCGCAGGATCGTGCCCAGCGACGCGCTCGTGCCGTCGTCCCATGTCTCGAAGTAGCGCAGGTTGGTGGCGATGTCGATGATCACCGCCAGCCCCACGACGAGCAGCAGCGATGTCGCGTAGGCGCCGACGAACAGCGCGCCCACGTAGCGATCGAGCCGCCCACCCAGTTCGAGTCCGCCCACGCGCATCGCTGCGGACCTCCTAGCGCCTCGCCGCGCGCGCGAGCAGCACGATTCCCACGAGAGCGCCAACGACACTCACGCCAAAGGCCGCGAACCATGTCGGCACGACCTCGTTGACGGAGAGCAGCTTGCCGATACGCATCGACACGATGTAGTAGACGAGCGCGTACCCGATCGCCACGGCGAGCGCCACGAGCTGGGAGCCCTTGCGGAGGAACAGGCCCGTGGGCATGCCGAGCAGCAGGAACATCGGGCAGATCAGCGCCAGCGACTGGCGCGTGCGCAGGGCGTAGCTCGCGTCCCGCAGGCTCGTGCGCGGGATCACTCCGTGCTCGTGCGAGAGGCCCGCGAGCGCGTCCGGCCCGCGCTGCGCGAGCAGCGCCTCGCTGCGCTCGATGCGCCCCGCGAGCTCGCCGGAGTCCTGATAGCGCCAATGCAGGCGCTCCTTGTCGTTGGTGCCGAACATGCGGTCGAGGTCCATGCGCACCTCGAGGCGCCCCACGCGCATGTCGAACCGCTCGTCCGCCCAGCGCGGGATACGCAGGTCGACGGACAGGGTCGAGCCCTCGACCGCGATCTGCACCTCCTGCGCGAAGATGGTCTGCGCGGGCTCGTCGTCGCTCGCGGGCAGGTGCAGGAACACCTGTCGGAACAGGTTGCGATCGACCGGGTCGCGCGCTGCCGCGGACAGGTAGAACTCGCCGAGGCGCAGCTCCGTCCGCCCGGGGTTGAGCGACTTCAAGAACTGCATCGCAGTGTTCTTGCCGTAGGTGCGCTTTTGGTAGTTGAGCGATGGCGAGAGCCGCGCCTCCACGAGATACAGGCCGACGGAGAGCGCGAGCGCGAGCGCCAACCCGGGTCGCAGCATGCGCAGCGGATGGACGCCCGCCATCGAGATCGCCGTCCACTCGTTGTCGGCCGCGAGTCGACCGTAGGTCGAGACGACCGAGAGCAGGAAGCCGATCGGCACGAGGTAAGGTGCGAGCTCGAGCAGCAGGATCGGCACATAGCCGAGCACGGCCGCCATCCCGATTCCGGCCACCTTGTGCACGGCGTGCACGAGCACGCAGGGCACCGCCACGAGCGCCATGCCGCCGCACGCGAACACGAGGCCGAGCAGCAGGCGGCGCAGGACATAGAGCTCGAGGATCAAGCGGGTCGATGCTAGCGACGGCGGCGCCGCGCTTCGACCCTGAGCGGCTCGTGTGCCGCTGGTCGGTGAACATCGGCGGGCGAGGGCGAGCTCGCGCTGCAGCCGCAGGGTGGAATCGAGCGAGAAGTTCGGGCTAGCATCGCGAATCGTGAGTCCTGCCCAGCTCGAGCGCGTCCTGAAGACGGGCCTGCGCCGCAGCGTGCGCCTCGAGCGCGACGCCGACGGAATTCGCACCGTCGTCAAGCGCTTTGCCTCGCGCGGGCTCGTCGCAGCGTCCCTCGATCGAGCGCGCGCGGCGGCGGAGCATCGCATGCTCACCGAGCTGTTCGAGCGAGGTCTGGCCGTGCCGCGCCCGATCGGCTGCGAGCGCGTCGAGGGCGGCTGGGAAGTGCGCATGGAGTGGCTCGGCGAGAGCCCGAACGCTGCGGATCTGCTCGCCGGCAAGGCGCGCTGGCCTGCGGGCCGCCGCGCGGGACTGCGAGCCTTCGCGAACCTGCTCGCGGCACTGCACGCCGCCGGGGTCGACCACGCCGATCTGCACAACGGCAACGCCCTGCTCGGCGCCTCGGGCCGCGCCTTCGCGATCGACTTCCACAAGGCGCGCCGCGTGCGCGCCCTGCGCGAACGCACGCTGCTGCGCGACCTCGTCAAGCTCTGCGCCGGAGCGCGCGAGCTGACGACGGCGCGCGAGCGCGCGCGCTTCCTGCTCGACTGGCGCGCGGCGCTTCCGCGCGAGCTGCGACCGGCCGCCTCGCTCGCCGCGCTCGCGCGCGAATTGGAAGAGCGCGGCCGCGAGGAGCGTGTCGACTGCGTGCACAAGCGCCGCGCGCGCTGGCTGCGCGATGGCACGGCCTGCGCCGCCGTCGACGGCGACTTTCGCGGCTTCGTGCGCCATGGAGTCGACCGCGAGCGCATCGCTCGGCTCGGTCGCACGGCGCTCGCGCGCGGCGCGGGCGAGTTCGCGGGACTCGCGGAGCCCGATGTGCTGCTCGTCACGGGTGCGAGCGCGCGCATCGCGCGCCGCATCTGGTGCTCGGCCGCGCGCATCGAGGAGCACGGACTGCCAGGTCCCCGTCCGCTCGCGCTCTCGCTCGAGCCACGCCCGTGGGTCGCGCTCGCGATGCCGCCCCACGCGCTGCCCGCGACCGTGCCGCAGGCGCTGCGCTCCCTGCGCTCGCTGCACTCGCTCGGCCGCCTGTGCGCCTCGCTCTTCGACCGCAGCCTGCGCCCCGCGCCCGCGATCGGCCCGCTGTTCTGGATTGCTCCGCGCGGGGAGGTGCTGCTCGGCACACTCGGCGCGCTGCGTCGCGAGCGGCGCGCCCCGACCGGACTCGACGCGGTGCGCGCGCTCTCGCTCGCCGGACTCTCGCTCTCCGACCTGCCGCGGCGCGAGCGCGCAGCCTTCGCGGCCGGCCTGCTCGCCGGCTCGCGCCTCGCGGGCGCTGCGCGGCGTGCGCTGGCGATCGAGTTGCGCCATGGCGGCTGAA
>VGYZ01000059.1 GCA_016872795.1 Planctomycetota bacterium | reverse complement strand
GCGCCGGCCGTGCCAGCAGCGCTGCGAGCGGCGCGGGCGGCGGACACGCGGCGCCAATCGCGGGCTCGACGATCGTGTCGAACTTGGCGGGGTGAGCGGTGGCCGCGACCACCCACGGTCCGTGCGCACCGCGCCCGCGGAGAGTCTCCAGCGCTGCGACGCCGCACGCCGTGTGCGGACAGATGGCGACGCCGTGCTTGCGCCATGTGCTCGCAATCGTCGCGCGAATCGTCGCATCTTCGATCGCTTCCGCCTCGACTGCGCGCGTCGGATCGGAGAAGAGCGCGCGCAGGCGCTCCACATTGGAGGGTGCGCCGACATCCATGGCGTTCGCGAGCGTGGCGATGCTGTCGCGCGGCTCGTAGCAGCCCGTGGCGAGATAGTCGACCAGCACGCGGTTGGCATTCGTGGCGAGCACGACGCGCCCGATCGGAAGCCCGACCTCGCGAGCGAGCAAGCACGCGAACGCGTTGCCGAGATTGCCGGTCGGTACGACGAACGAGAGCGGCGCGAGTCCCCGCTCGCGGGCGTGCAGCGCGGCGTGGGCGTAGTAGGCCATCTGTGGCAGCAGACGGCCGAGGCTGATGCTGTTTGCGGACAGCAAGGGCGCGCGCGATTGCAGCTCGCGATCCAAGAACGCGGCCTTCACCATCCGCTGGCAGTCGTCGAAGGAGCCGGCGACACGGAAGGCGTGCACATTGCCGCCGAACGCTCCGAGCTGGTGAGCCTGTCGCACGGAGACGCGGCCATCGGGATAGAGCACGAGCACGCGGAAGCCCGGGCGCCGATGAAACGCGGCCGCCACCGCAGCCCCGGTGTCGCCCGAGGTTGCGACGAGCACGGTGCGCGCCGCGCTGGCCGAGGGGATGCGCGCCGAGCACTCGGCGAGGAAGCGCGCGCCGAAGTCCTTGAACGCCGCCGTCGGGCCATGGAAGAGCTCGAGCAGGCCCGTGTCCGGCTCGAGCCAGCGCACGGGTGCCGCGAAACTGAACGCACGCGCGCAGATCTCGTCGAGCGAGCCCGCGAGCGCTTCGCCTTCGAAGAATGGCCGCAGCAACCAGCTCGCGACAACGGGGAGCGACGCGCCCGCGTTGGGCGGCGTCCCGAGCTGCGGCAGGCGCGTCGGAAGGAACAGTCCCCCGTCGGGAGCGAGCCCGGCGGCGATCGCCTCGGTGAGCGACACCTCGCTCCCGCCGCGCGTGCTCACGCAGCGCATGCTGCGCGTCCGTCCACCGCGAGCGCCGCACTCATTCGCCGAGCGACTCCACGCGCGCGGCCGCTGCGTCGACGCGCGACACGAAGCGATCCGAGGCGAGTCCGGCGTCCGCAAACGCAGCGGCCATCGCGCTCGCCGCGTGCTCCGCCAGCTCGCGCGATTCGCACCATGCAAAGACGCTCGGACCCGCGCCCGAGATGCTCGCGCCGAGCGCGCCCGCATCGAGCGCGGCACGCTGCACATCCGCGAAGCCGGGAATGAGCGGAGCGCGGCGCGGCTCGACGATCACATCGCGCAAACCGCGACGAATCAGGCTCGCGTCACGACCGAAGCAACCTGCGAGCACGAGCGCGAGCCCCTCGCTCTGCTCGACGAAGCCGTGCAGCTCGTACATGCCGGCGAGCGCGGCGCGTGCGCGGCGCGTCTCGAGCACGAAGTGCGGATGGACGAGCGCGACATGCAGCCACTCGGGAACCGGCACGCGCACGGGGGCGCCCTGCGCCGGCGCGATCACGAGCCCGCCGAGCAGCATCGGCGCGACGTTGTCCCCATGCCGACTGCCGCTCGCGGCGGACTCACCGTCGACGGCTGCGTCATAGAGCACCGCGATGTCGAGCTTGCGTGGCAAGAGTGCATTCGCTGCCACCACCGCGGCGACCGCAGAGGCCGCGGAGCCACCCATGCCCGATCCGAGCGCGATCCCCTTGTCGAGCTCGATCTCAAAACCCGTGCCCGCGGGCGCATGTGGGAGCAGAGCGAGCAGCGCGCGTCCCGCTGTGTTGCGTTCCGCCTCGAGCGGCAGGTCGGTGACGACACCGCGAATGGCGACCACGCGCACCGCGCCGTCGCGCGTGAGCCGCACGCTGGCGCGATCGCCCGCGCCGTCGACGGCGTGTCCGAGAACATCGAAGCCAACGGCGACATTGCCGACGGACGCGGGGGAGAACGCAGTTGCCTTCATGCGGGTACCCTCATCATGACCGCTCCAACCCCTCGCGAGCCACGCGCTTGCGGAAGTTCGCACTCGATCCCCCTCGTGCGACGCTCCCAACCCGATCCACCAGCGGCCGATGCTCAACACACCACTGCAGGGACTGCTTCGCCTCGCACTCACGGCACAAGCTCCCAAGCGAGTCGCGCCGTGTTCGCACGCCAAGTGCGCTCCGCGCTCGATCCAGTCGCGGCGCTGCCATCGACCGCGCTCTCATGGTGCGCGGACCCGCTACCATGACTGACGAAACACGGCCGCTCTTCGCGCCCGTTCGTTGATTGCGCCACTGCCCCCGGAGCGCTGCATGTCCACCCTCACGCCGCACAACGCCTATTGGGCCGTTGCGCATTCCATCCTCGCGGGCGAGTACCCCGGCGATCGCGATCCGGCCAAGGCGCGAGCGAAATTGACGACCTTCCTCGATTCCGGAGTGCGTGCGTTTCTGGATCTGACCCACGCGGGCGAGCTCGCACCCTATGAACACCTGCTCGCCGATCTGGCACGCGAGCGCGGCCTCATGGTCGAGCATCGCCGCATGCCCATCCGCGATGTCGATGTCCCGCGCACGCCCGATGAGATGCGCGCCATTCTCGCCCAGCTTCGCGCTTGGATCGACAACGGCCAGCCTGCGTATGTGCACTGCTGGGGCGGCGTGGGTCGCACCGGAACGGTGATCGGCTGCTGGTTCGTCGAGCAGGGCGCGACCGGCGAGGCAGCTCTCGCTCACCTCGCGCGATTGTGGCAAGGCATGAGCGCGGACAAGCTGCGCCGCAAGCCTCACTCACCCGAAACCGAAGCGCAACGCGACTACATCCGCAAGTGGCGCGCGACGAACGCGGGGCACTGCCCATGAGCTGGTTCGAAGAACTCTTCGGATTCGAAGAGCGCGGCTGGTCCGACACGCGCTCGCGCTTCGTCGTCGAGGGCGAGCGGTTACGAGCGCTGGCGAACGGGAAGTCGTGGCAGGTCGGAACGCTCGAGACGCCGAGCCTCGGCGAGCTGAGAGCGAGAGCGCCCGCGACGCTTGGCAAGCTGCGTGTCGAGAACATCAGCGCGGATGCGCACCGCTTGCATGCCGAACATGAGGTGAGGGGCGCGCTCGTGCAGGTGGCGTCACAGTTCAACTTGCTGGAGATGGTTCACTACGACATCTCGCCGGAGGAGGGCATCACGCGCTACGCAAGCGACCGCACGCAAGGCCCAGCATGCGCGCTCGCGGCGGCGCCGGCGACGGTCGTACGCAACTACTTCGCCCCGGTGGCGGGCGAGAGCGGTCAGACGCGCGAGCGTCAACTCGACATGCTCGCGGAGCTCGCGGCGTCGCTGCCGGCGGGCGAGCGCATTCGTATGCGCAACGGATATGCGCTGCTCGATGCGGCGACGCTCGCCACGATCGACGCGGCCCTCGCCGCGGCCAACGAGACGCAGCTCGATGCGTGGCGTGCCAAACTGCGCATCGGGCTGCACTGGAACATCGAGGTGACGGCCACTGGCCCCGCGCGAGGACAGCTCGTTTCGCAGGCGTTCTGCTCGGCTTTGCCCGTGAGCTACAACCGATCCGCGAGCGGCCCCGCGTGGGCACGCTTCGCGACGCTCGTCCTCGAAGCTGCGTACGAAGCGACATTGCTCGCCGCCCTCGCGAACGCGCAGCGTGGCGGCAGCGCGCGTGTCTACCTGACGCTCCTCGGCGGTGGAGCCTTCGGCAACTCGCGCGACTGGATCCTGCAGGCGATTCGTCGAGCTCTCGATCTGCACCGCGACCGAGAGTTGCATGTCACATTCGTCAGCTACGGCAGCATCCCAGCCGACCTGCGCGCCCTCGCGGACAAGTATCGCTGAGACGAGCCTGACCCCCGCTCGCGGAGTCTCGTCGTACCATCGTGGAATCGCGCAGCGAGACGCACGCGAATCGCACCTGCAAGGCTCCAGCAGCGTCCTCGGCGCCGACACACATGTCGCATACGCAGCCTCACGCCCCGATGGACCAAGCAGCGTGGCGGGCCACGCTCACATTGGTATCCTCACTCTTGCGCTCGGAGGCGCTCGTCCCACTGCGGGCAGAAAAGGACACCTATGTCACCCTTGCTTCCCTTCGTCTGGCCGCTGCTGCTTGCTGCCCCGAATGTTGCGCTTGCGCCCCAGGTGTTGTCCGGCGAGCGCGTCCCGGTCGCGGGCGAGCTCGTGCTCGAGTTCGATTCGGAGTCGGCGCCGGACGCACGCGCACTCGTGAGCGCCTGGGACCTCGCCGCCACCGACATGCGCATCACCTCGGCGCGCGAGCTCCTCGGCTGGCAGCGCCGGGGCTCGACGCGCCGCTCGACCGTGCTGCTCGTCGAGTTCGAGCCCCGCGGCGGCGACCACGAGCGACTGGCCGCAGCGCTGCGCCGCGAGCCGGGCGTGCGCTGGGTCTCCGCCCACATGGCGCTGGAGGGCGACCCGCGCGAGATCGTTCCCAACGACCCGCAGTACGGCTCGCAATACCACCATCCGCTGATGCGCAACGATCTCGCCTGGAATGTGACGCAGGGCAGCGCGTCGGTGATCGTGGGCATCACGGACGACGGCGTCGATCGCACGCATCAGGATCTCGCGCAGGGTATCTGGGTCAATCCGCTCGAGATCGCCGGCAACAACATCGACGACGACACGAATGGCTACATCGATGACATCAACGGCTGGGACTTCGTGTTCGACACGAACAACCCCAGCCCCGACAACGGCAACGACCACGGTACGCATGTCGCCGGCATCGCTGCCGCGCGCACCAACAACGGCGTCGGCGTGGCCGGCACGGCAGGGGGCGCGACCATCCAGCCGCTTCAGTTCTACGCGTCGGGACAGCCTTGGACCGCGGCGAACATCGCCGAGGCCTTCGCCTACGGCGTCGACAACGGCGCGCGCATCCTGAGCACGAGCTACAACATCGACGGCTGGGTTGGCGATCCGACCGTGACGGCGGCCTTCGATTACCTCTACGACCAGGGCGCGCTGCATTTCAACTCGGCCGGCAACAACAGCGGTGCGAATCCCCCGCGTCAGGCTTTCCACCAGACGCTGCTCGTCGCCAGCACCGACGCCGCGGACCTGAAGAGCTCCTTCAGCAACTATGGGACGGGCATCGATGTCGCGGCGCCCGGCTCGAGCATCCTCTCGACGCTGCTGTCCAATGGCTACGGCAACAAGTCGGGCACCAGCATGGCCACGCCGAACGCCGCAGGGGTCGCCGCGCTCGTATGGTCCGCCCATCCAACCTGGACCCGCGATCAGGTCGCAGCGCAAGTCGTGGCCAGCGCGGACAACATCGACGCGCTCAACCCCGCTCTGACCGGACTGCTCGGCGGCGGTCGCGTGAACTCGTTCCGCGCGGTGAGCCTTGCGCTCCCGGCTCCGAGGGTCACGGACGCCGCGGGACTGCCGACGGAGGGTGCCACCGCGTCCACGCCGCCCGCCTCGTTCGATGTGCGCTTCAACCAGATCCTCGATCCGCAGGATGTCAACACACCCGGCGCGTTCACGCTGACCTACGCGGGAGCAGATGCGGCCTTCGGCACTGCAGACGACGCGCCCGTGTCGCTCGGCTGGGACGAGTACTTGATCGGCAGCAACTTCGTTCGCTTCGGCACCGTCGGTTCCATGGCTGCATCCGGCCTGTATCGCTTCACGGCCCGCGCCGACCTGCTCTCCAATCCCTTCGGCACGGCGCTCGACGGCAATGGAGATGGCGCCGGCGGCGACGCGTGGACGCGCACCTTCGGAGTGTGTGGGAGCACGGCGACCCTCGTCGATCCAGCCGAGAGCGGTGCCGACTGGAGCGTCGTCAACGAGAACCTCTCGGACGGGTCGTGGACACAGGTGCCCGAGGTGCCGATCGGTGGCGGCGTGCGCAACGACCCGCCCACGGACTTCGACGGCTCCGGGCGCTGCTTCCTCACCGACAATGTCTCGGGGAACAGCGATGTCGACGGCGGACCGACGCGGCTGGTCTCCCGCGCCTTCAACCTCGTCGGCATCTCGGATCCCCATCTGAGCTTCGCGCGCTGGCTGGTGTCGGACGGTGCCGATGTGATGAGCGTGGACATCTCCGCCAACAACGGGAGCACCTGGATCCCGGCGATGACGCTCACCAGCGTCGCGGGCTGGCGCATCGAGACGCTGCGCGTGGCGAGCCTCGTGACGCCTTCGTCGCAGGTGCGCCTGCGTTTCTCGGTCGCGGACCTTGCTCCGGGCTCGATCACGGAGGCGGGCATCGACTACTTGCGCGTGCTGCAGGTCGACTGCACCAACCTGCCGGTCGGCACGAGCTACTGCACCGCTGCGACCAACTCCAGCGGCGCGAGCGCCCGCATCCGCGCCGTAGGCAGCCCGCGTGTCGCTCACAACCAGTTCACGCTCTACACCGACGGCGTCCCGGCCGGGAAATCGGCCTTGTTCTACTTCGGTCCGAACACCACGGCGACGCCCTTCGGCAACGGCTGGCGCTGCGTCAGCGGCATCACCTCTCGCATCAATCCGCCGCTGTTCGCCAGTCCCGCCGGCCAAGTGGTGCGACAGCTCGACCTCGCGGCATTTCCGCTCTCGGGCGTGGCGCTGCCCGGAGCCACGCTGCACTTCCAGTGCTGGTATCGCGACCCGAACGCAGGCGGTTCCAACTTCAACCTCTCCGACGGCCTGAGCGTAGTCTGGCAGTGAAACCGCTGGCACGGGCCACGGCACACGAGCGAGCGCCAAGAGTGCGCGACCGTCGCGGCGCAGTGACATGAGCGGCCTGGAACGAGCTGGGCACGACAGCGCGACGAACAACACGAGCAGAACCGTCGCGCAGCGCAGCAGCGCTCATGTCCGGCGCTTCACAGGCCGCACTCCACGCGCGCCGCGCGCACGGCTTCGAGCCAGCCCGTGCCGAAGCGCGTGTCCGGCTCGATCATGTGGCCCTCGGACCACTCGTTGAGGCTCGCGATCAAGGTCGGTGGATCGGGGCCGGAGTGGTCGCGCGCCCAGCGCAGCGCGCGCGCGGTCCGACCTCGCGCGGGTCGCGGTCGTCGTAGGGGCCGAGCAACGGCAGGCGCGGCTGCACATGCCCCTCGAAGCGCGGGCGGCAATCCGAGACCAGCTCCCACTCAATGAAGCCGGGGTGGAAGCTCTCGTCCCGCTCGGGAATCGGGTGCCAGCCGGAGTAGACATAGGCCGCGACGCGCATCGGGTGCAGGCTAGCCCCGCCGCGCGCGCCGGCGCGCTTCGAAAAACTGCCGCGAACGGTAGACTTCTTGCCCGTTCGGCCCAGACAGGTGGGCCGCACGACCCCGACCGCGCGACCCCGACAGGAGATCCCAGCGATGTACGACCCCGAGATGGTGCAACCGTTCCGTGACGAAGTGACCCGCCTGGGCGTGAAGGAGCTGCGCACCCCCGCCGATGTCGACGCGGCAGTCAAGCTGCCCGGCACCACGCTCATCTTCGTCAACTCGGTCTGCGGCTGCGCGGCCGGTGGCGCTCGCCCGGGCCTGCGCATCGCCCTGCAGATGGCGACGAAAAAGCCCGCGAACCTCTACACCGTGTTCGCCGGCATGGAAGGCGAGGCGACCCAGAAGGCGCGCTCGTACTGGGCCCCCTACCGCCCGAGCTCGCCGCAGATCGCGCTGATGAAGGACGGCAAGCTCGTGACGATGATGCAGCGCCACGACATCGAGGGGCAGGACCCGGCCAACATCGCCAAGGTCCTCACGGCCGCGTTCGAGCAGCACTGCTAAGTTCGACATGGAGCGCGCAGAGCTGCTCGCCCGAGCCGAGCTCTTCCTGCAGGAGGCCGTGTACCGCTCGCGTGCCACGCAGGCGGCGGGCACGGCTCTGGCCCAGCTCGCGGAAGGTGCACAGCGCCAGTGCGGCCTCGGTGACGGGCCGGCCGTCGTGCTCGACCTGACCCCGCGCGGCCGCGAGCTCGCCGCCGAGCTCTTCCCGGGCGGCATCCCCGCGCGCGTGGCGCCGCTCTTGCGCGAGTGGGTCGAGCGCCAAGACGCCCTCGACCGCGACCGCAATCACTTCCTCAAGGCCTTCCGCCAGCGCCACGGCTTCGACCGCAACGCCTACTCGCCCGAGCTGCGCGCGCAGTTCGAGCAGGGCCTCGAGCGCGTGAACGCCGCGGCCGCCACCGAGCGCCGCGCCGTCGCCCAGCGCCTGCTCGCCTGAACATCGTCGCCAAGGGCGGCGCTCCACGCTGCTAGACTGCGGCCCACACGGAGGTTCCCCATGAAGGTTGCTGTGTACGGTGCGCTGGCGGTCGCGGGCTTGGCTCTGGGTTTCGCGGCTCCGCAGGGCTTCGGGATCGGCGGTGCGCCGACGATCAACTGGACCAAGCCGACGGAACAGCACGCGTTCCTTGGGACGCTCGAAGGCCTGTGGGAGGTCGACGCTCTGCTGCACATCTCGCCCGGCCAACCGCCGATGAAGCTGAGCGGTAGCGAGACCGTGCGCCTTTCCTGCAACGGACTGTGGGCGCAGGTCGAGCTCGAGCTCGGCGACAAGCAGCTCGGCTACTCCGCGCGCGACATGCTCGGCTTCGACCCGCAGTTCGCGCGCTACAACGGCGTGCATGTCGATGTCGGCTCGATGACGGCCGCCAAGTACGAGGGCAAGCTCTCGACTGACGGCAAGACGCTCGCGCTCACGGGCGAAGGTCCCGACCCGCGCTACAAGGACCGCATCGCCAAGCTCGAGCAGGTCTGGACCTTCCCCAAGAAGGGCGAGCGCACCGCCAAGTTCGAGTTCCTGAACGACGAAGGCGGCAAGGTCCCCTGGCTCGAGCTCACCTACAAGTTCAAGAAAAAGGTCAAGTGAGGCGCACGCGCCTCGCTTCCGCGGAAGTGGCGAAATTGGCAGACGCGCGAGACTTAGGATCTCGTGCCGCAAGGCGTACGGGTTCAAGTCCCGTCTTCCGCACCAGCTCGCCCGGGCGCGCGTGAGTGGCCCGGGCGCGGGCGTGCGCGGGGGTCCGGGGCGCTGCGCTGGCGCCGGCCGGGGCAGCGTGCGAGACTGGGTGATTCGATGACGAACGACGAAGTGCAAGTGAGTGCGAGTGGGTTTGCGGAGCTGGGACTGGGCGCGGAACTGGTCGCGGTGCTCGCGCACCTGGGTTACGAGGAACCGACGCCGATCCAGCGCGAGGCGATTCCCCATGTGCTCGACGGGCGCGACATGCTCGGGCAGGCGGCGACGGGCACCGGCAAGACGGCGGCTTTTGCCCTACCGCTCCTGCAGCGGCTCGGAGGCGAACGCGCGGGCCCGGGGCGGCCGAAAGCGCTGGTACTGGTGCCGACGCGCGAGCTCGCCATGCAGGTCGCCGAGGCGATCCACAAGTACGGACGCGGGCTGGGCGCGAGCGTGCTGCCGATCTACGGCGGGCAGGGCTACGGCCAGCAGCTGCGCGCACTCGAGCGCGGCGTCGATGTGGTCGTGGCCACGCCGGGGCGCGCGCTCGACCACCTCGAGCGCGAGACCCTGATCCTCGACTCGGTGCGCACCGTGGTGCTCGACGAGGCCGACGAGATGCTCGACATGGGCTTCGCCGACGACCTCGAGGCGATCCTCTCGCGCCTCCCCGAAGAGCACCAGACGGCGCTCTTCTCGGCCACCATGTCGCCGCGCATCCTCGCGATCGCGGAACAGCACCTCACGAACCCGGTCAGGATCTCGATCGAGCGCGAGCGCCCCACGCCGGGCGAGGCGCCGAAGGTGCGCCAGACCGCCTATGTGGTGCAGCGCCCGTTCAAGGCGCAGGCCCTCGGCCGCGTGCTCGACATGGAGATGCCGACGAGCGCGATCGTGTTCTGCCGCACGCGCGTCGAGGTCGACGAGCTCGTCGAGGCCATGAACGCCCGCGGGTATCGCGCCGACGCGCTCCACGGCGGCTTCCAGCAGGAGCAGCGCGACCGCGTGATGAAGCGCTTCCGCAGCGGCGTCTCGGATCTCCTGATCGCGACCGATGTCGCCGCGCGCGGGCTCGACATCGAGCATGTCAGCCATGTCGTCAACTTCGACCTGCCGAGTGAGCCCGAGGCCTATGTGCACCGCATCGGCCGCACGGGCCGCGCCGGCCGCGAAGGCGTCGCCGTCACATTCCTCGAGCCGCGCGAGCACCGACTGCTCAAGAACATCCAGCACGCGACGGGCCAGAAGATCACGGTCGCGACGATTCCCACCGTCGCCGACCTGCGCAACCGCCGCCTCGAGATGACCGGGCTCGCGCTGCGCGAGGCGCTCGTCGCGGGCGAGCTCGAGTCGTTCCGCGTGCTCGTCGAGAACCTCTCCAGCGAGTTCGACCCGCTCGATGTCGCCGCCGCGGCGACCAAGCTCGCCCACGAGGCCAACCACAGCGAAGTTGCGGCCAGCCACGAGGAGCAGGACATCCCCCAGCCGCAGCTGCGCCCGGACCGCCCCGAGCGCCGGCCACGCGACGCTCGCCCCCACTGGGGTCACGAGGAAGGCCGCGAGCGCGGTCGTCCGTGGGAAGAGCGCTGGCCCCGCGCGCCGCGCCACGAGCGCCCCTTCGAGGACCGCAGCCCCGAGCGCGGTCCAGCCGAGGGTCGCCCCTTCCGCGAGGAACGCGCGCCCTTCGAAGGCCGCCCGCGCGAGTTCGGCGGCCGCGCCCCGCGCTTCGAGCGCGGCCCGCGCCAAGACTTCGGCGCCACCCTGCGCATCTTCATCGGCGCCGGCCGCTTCGACGGCCTGCGCCCCGGCGACCTCGTCGGCGCCATCGCCAACGAAGCCGGCCTCGCCGGCAACGAGATCGGCCCGATCCAGATCGCCGATCGCTTCTCCCTCGTCGAAGTCCCCGCCCCCGCCGCCCACCATGTGATCGGCGCCCTGCGCGGCACCACCATCCGCGGCCGCCGCGTCAATGTCCGCCTCGACCGCGCCGACTGAGCGCCAAGCGGGACGCTGCTTGCGCGCTCTCGTGCCCCCAACGGGAGTTCTCCCGGGCGCGGCGGGCGGGGTGTTCGGCGCGGAATACGCACTACAGCCCATAGCGGACTAGGGGTGGATACGGGCAGGGTGGGCGCGGCCTCTCGGGCTCGTGGGAGTTCGGGGCCGCAGGAGGACGCTCATGCAGCATTCGATGCGGTGGCTCGGCGGGCTTGTGGACCTGTTCTGCGTGCGAGTGAACGAGGCGCGGGAGACTCACGCGTCGTGTGAGCACTTGGCCTGTTCGGGAGCGGAGCGTGACCTCGCGAGCGGCGAGGAAGGGCGCGCGGGCGCAACCGACCGAGACCCTGCGCGACTCGTGCGGCAGTGGCGCGAACAATACGGCGACCTCGATGTGCCCGGGGACATCGGACTCCGAGACATTGGACCGAGCACACGCGTCGACCTGCACTGACGCGCGGAGCAATCAGCAGAGCAACCGGCCGTCGCGGCGCGCGGATCGGGTCTGGACGAGCGGCCCCGACAAGGCGTCGGGGCGCCGACCCACGGGCGCGCTCGGACCTCGGCGTGGGAGCCGCGCGCTCCGCGGGCTAGGCGCAGATCCAGCTGCTGCGGCTAGGTTTCTTGATGTTTTGGCCCAACCCGTAAGCAAGTTCGGCGTAGACGAAACCTAGACTGGCGCACCATGGATGCCCTGAACGCTGCTCCCCGACCGCGAAATATTCTCCATCAGAGGTGCGCGACAGGCTGGCTCGCTGCGGGCCTGTTGCTCGCGGGCTGCGGCCGACCTGGCCACGGCGAGGCGAGTTTCTCCGAGCCGATCACCTACAAGCCCGCGGGCCAGACCTTTGCTCTTCGCAAGAACGACTCCGAGCGCTTCGGCGTCTCGGCGAGCGACTTCGCGCGCGCTGCGGGCGGAAGCGACGGCGCCAAGAGCGCCAAAGGCGGCGGCAAGATCCACTGGGAAACGCCCGCGGGCTGGGTCGAGGTCGCCCCCACCGGCACGCGCGAAGCGAACTTCAAGGTCGCTGGCGACCCCAAGACCGAGTGTTACCTGACGCGCCTCGCGGGGATCGCGGGCGGACTCGAGTCGAACATCAACCGCTGGCGTGCACAGATCTCGCTGCCGCCGCTGTCGGCCGCGGAGATCGCGCAGCTGCCGCGCCTGGAGTGGCTCGACGCCGAAGCGGTGCTCGTCAACTTCGAGGGCCAGTGGAAGGGTATGTCGGGCACCGAGGCCGAGGAAGGCTGGCGCCTCGTCGGCCTCTTGTCCGTGCGCCCGGATGAGTCGCTGTTCCTCAAGATGGTCGGGCCCACCCAGGTCGTGAGCGCGAATCTCGAACCGTTCGTGATGCTCGCGGCGTCGCTCCACGACGGCAGCGGTCATTCGCACGACGCGGAGGAAAGCGCGGACCAAAGCGCGGACGCGAGCTTGCCGCCGGACCATCCGCCGATCACGCCCGCGGACACGCCGGTTCCGGCGGTGGCGAACACGGACTCGCAGCGCGGCTCGATGTTCCAGTGGAAGGCACCGGCGGGCTGGACGCGCGGAGCCGACAAGTCGATGCGCGAGGTGACCTACCTCGTCGACGGCGCCGAGTGCTATGTGACACTGCTCGGCGGCACGGGCGGCGGGCTGCTCGGCAACATCCAGCGCTGGTGCGGCCAGTTCGGCGCCGAGCCGCTCGCGGAGAGCGAGCTCGGGCAGCTGCAGCGCATCGAGATGCTCGACGGCGAAGGCGTGATCGTGAAGATCCTGCGCGGCGAGAGCGCGGCCGGCGCGCCCGAAGCGCTGCTCGGCGCGCTGTGCGTGCGCGACGACCGCTCGCTGTTCGTCAAGTTCGTCGGTCCCGACGGCGTGCTCGAAGCCCAGCGCGCGGCCTTCCTCGGCTTCTGCCGCTCCCTCGCCCCGCTCCAGTGACCATGAAGATCCTCGATCCGATCGTCGACGCGCTCTCGTCGCTGTGGCTCTCCTGCACGCTGCTCGTGCTGCTCGGCCTGCTCACATGGCTCGGCACGCTGTACCAAGTCGAGCACGGCCTGTTCGCCGCGCAGGTGAAGTACTTCGACTCGCTGTTCCTGATCCATCAGGCGGGCTCGGTCGCGATCCCGCTGCCCGGCGCCACGCTCGTGATGGGCATCCTGTTCGTCAACCTCGTCATGGGCGGCATCGTGCGTATACGCAAGGCGAAGGCCACGCTCGGGATCCTCGTCACGCACATCGGCATCCTGATGCTGATCGCCGCGGGCTTCGTGAAGGCGTACTACTCCGAGGACGGGCACATCACGCTGTTCGAAGGCCAGCGCTCGAACCTGTTCGAGAGCTACCACCACTGGGAAGTCGCGATCACCGAGCCGCTGCCCTCGGGCGAGGTGCGCGAGTCGGTCGCGGCGCAGGAGGACTTCGTCGCGGCCGCACCGGGCCAGCCGGCGATCCTGCGCACGCGGAGTCTGCCGTTCCATGTCGAGATTTCGCGCTTCTATCCCAACTGCGAAGTGTTCCCCAAGGGACCGATGGTCGGCAGCGATGTGCCGGTGGTCGAAGGCTTCTTCCTGCAGGCGCGGCCGCTCGAGAAGGACAACGAGCAGAACGTCGCCGGCGCTTACGCGACGCTCATCGGGAGCGACGGCCAACGCCGCGAGGCGATCCTGCACGGGGCGTCGCGCGCGCCGCTGACGGTCGAGTACGACGGACGACGCTTCGGCGTGGCGCTGCGCCGCGAGCAGTGGGTCATGCCGTTCACCGTGGCGCTCGAGAACTTCGAGAAGGAAGACCACCCGCGCATGATGATGCCCAAGTCGTTCTCGAGCGATGTGGTCGTCGTCGAAGACAGCTCGGAGCGCAAGGTCAAGATCTCGATGAACGAGCCGCTGCGCCAAGAGGGCCTCGTGCTCTACCAAGCCTCGTGGGGCCCCTCGAACGCGCGCCCCGGCGATCGCCTGTTCTCGACCCTCGCGGTCGTGCGCAATCCCGCCGACCAGTACCCGCTCTACGCCTGCATCGTGATCGCGATCGGGCTCGTGATGCACTTCTCGTTGAAGCTCAAGAAGCACATCCGCCACGAAGCGGAGCAGGCCGCATGAAGTTCCTCGCACGCACCCTCGCACTCCTCCTCGCGCTCGCGGCGCTCTTGCCGCTTGCGCGCGCCACGCAGTCCGACGAAGACGCGCACAGCGGAACGCACGGCACGCCGCACGGTCCGCTGCAGCGCAGCGCGCCGTGGCCGGCGGAGACGCTCGAGCTCGCGGCGAGCCTGCCGATCCAAGACGGTGGCCGCATCAAGCCGCTCTCGACCTACGCGAGCTTCATGCTGCTGCGCCTCAACGGCAAGCGCGCCGTCGAGCTGCCGGGCGGAGCGAAGCTCACGCCGATCGAGTGGCTGCTCGACATGCTGTTCGTCCCCGGACAAGCCGAGGGCTACCCGGTGTTCATGGTGTCCGACATTCAGGCCGTCGAGGCCATCGGCATCTCGGTGGCGGACAAGAAGAAGCGCGACCGCTATTCGGCGGCCGAGCTGCGCAAGGGGCGCTCGAAGCTGTACGAGCTCGCGCGCGAGTACGAGCGCATCGAGGAGAAGAACCGCTCGACGGTGCAGCAGCAGGTGTTCTCACTCGCGCTCAACTTCGATGCGTACGAACGCCTCGAGACGAGCTTCGACTTCGCACGCCACGACCTCGACGTGTCCGGCAGCACCGGCCTGCGCAAGATCTTCGGCGCGGACTCCGTGCGCTTCAGCCAGCTCGTCGGGCGCGTGCCCGAGGTGATGGCGCTGCAGCGCGGGCTGCGCTCGGATGCGGGCTCCTCGGGCGACCTGCAGGCGCTCAACGCAGTGCTGCAGGAGGCTAGCGCGGTGTCGCAGGGCACGGGCATCCTCGCGCTCGTCCCGTCGCTCGGCAGCGTCAAGGCCGAGCCCGAGTGGCACGCCGCGGAAGACTTGTTCCTGCGTGCGTTCGAGCCCACGGGCGTCGATGCGCGCTACATCGCGGCGCTCGCGCGCCTCGAGGATGTCGCCCGTTCCGCGAGCGACATGCCGCGCTTCTCGAAGGCCGTCTCGGAGCTGCACGGCAGCGTGACGCCGATGGCGGCGGCGCGCGGCGAGTACGAGAAGATCGGGCTCGAGATCTCGTACTACAAGGCAAACCTGATCACGAACTCGCTGGTGCTGTTCATCCTCGGCTTCCTGCTCGCGGCCGGGCTGTGGCTCGCGCCGCGCGTGAAGGCGCTCTATGTCGGCGCCAACCTCGCCGTGTTCGCCGCCACCGCGCTGCTCACGGGCGCGATCGTGATGCGCTGCATGATCCGCGAGCGTCCGCCGGTGAGCACGCTCTACGAGACGCTGCTGTTCGTCACCGCGACGGGCGCACTGATCGCCCTCGCGATGGAGTGGATCAACCGCCAGCGCATGGCGCTGTCCTCCGCCGCGATCCTCGGCGTCGTCGGCCTGTTCATCGCCAACGGCTACGAGACGCTCGACAAGAAGGACACGATGCCGCAGCTCGTCGCAGTGCTCGACACGAACTTCTGGCTCGCCACGCATGTGACTGCGATCACGATCGGATACTCGGCCGGCATGCTCGCTGCGCTGATCGCGAGCGTGTACCTCGTGTCGAAGGTGCTCGGGCTCAAGCGCGCGGATCCGCAGTACTTCCGCAGCCTCACGCGCATGACCTACGGCACGCTGTGCTTCGGCCTGATCTTCTCGGTCGTCGGCACGATCCTCGGCGGCATCTGGGCCAACGAGAGCTGGGGCCGCTTCTGGGGTTGGGACCCGAAGGAGAACGGTGCGCTGCTGATCTGCCTCGCGCAGATCGTCGTGCTGCACGCTCGCATGGGCGGCTATGTGCGCGACTTCGGCATCCAGATGCTCGCGGCCTTCGGCGGCACGGTGGTCGCCTTCTCGTGGTTTGGCGTCAACCTGCTCGGCGTCGGCCTGCACAGCTATGGCTTCACGAGCGGCATCCACACGGCACTGTGGACTTACTACGGAATCCAGTGGGGCCTGATGGCCGTCGCCGGAGCCCACCATCTCTACGAGCGGGGCCGCGACGCAGCCGTGCAAGAAGCTCTGCGCGCGAGCTCGCAAGCTGGCAAGGCCAAGCCCAGCTAGCGCGAGTCGCTCGCGAGCATGCGAGCGCGGCGGCGCAGGTCCACTGTGGAGACCTGCGCCGCCGCGCTGTTTTGTGCGGAAGTTCGCCGCGAACGCGCTCAGGGCGCGATCGTGAACTGCACCGCGTTGGTCAGGCCCGTGAGGCTCGGGCTCGCCGGATCGCGCGACCAGATCTGCGCGTAGACCTTGCGACCCGGAACGAGGCCGGGGTCGACCTGCGAGCTGATCAGCGCGTTGAAGTCGAAGCTGTAGGTGCCCGTGCAGTCGGCGCCCGAGGCGCTGCCGCCGGAGCTCTGGTTCACGGTGCGGAAGGTCGGCGGCGCAACGCACTTGATGCCGCCTTGGAACGGCGCGCTCGACGGCGCATAGCCGTAGAAGGCGAGGCCCGTCTTCTGGCTCAGCACATTCGAGGCGCTGACCACGAACGGCAGCCCGTTGGTCCAGCTCGGCGTGCCCGTGAAGGCGAGCGCCGGCGTGCAACCGAGGCTGTTCACCTTGGCCGTGCAGTACGTGCCGGCGGCGGGCAGCGCCCACGAGCCGCGCATCGTGCCCGCCACCGAGAAGGTGCCCGTCACGCCGCTCGCCGGATCGTTGAACGGAAAAGTCGTGTTGACCGGCATCACGAGGTTGAGAGTGGTGCCGACCTGCGTCAGCGTGCCGGTCTGGGGCGTCGGTGCGGACTGCTGACCCGTGAGGTTCGTGGTGGTGGGCGCCTGGCCAAGCGGCGTGATGGTGGCGACGCCAGAGAGATAAGTCGCCGTCACCGTCGCCGTGAACGAGCCATTGGGCGCCACGGTGAACTGCGGCGCGCTGAACTTCATCGCGAGGTTGTCAATCGCGATCGTCGCGAGCGGCGGCAGGAAGGGCAGCACGTTGTTGATCTTGCCGCGGATGTTCGGGACCACGGCCGCGGAGCCCGTGCCGGGGAAGTCCGCAGACGCGATGGCGTCGTTACCGAGCGGGTAGATGCGCATGCCCGCCGTGCCCGCGAGCTGGAACGCGTTCGAGGGATTGCCCACGATCGGGCCGAGCGTGCTCGTCCCGGTCCAAGTGAAGTTGGACTGGGACTGGTTGATGTTGAACGTGAATTCACCCTGCGCCAGCGCGGGGAGGGCGAGGGCGGCGAGAGCGGCGATGCGGGGGAGCCAAGCGTGGGTCATGGGGATCCTCGGGAGGGCAGAAAGACGCCTAGAAGTCTAGCTTGGTTCCGCGCAAGGGGCGGGCAGCGGAGGAGGAGCCCGCCGCGCGGCCTCGACCAACCCCGTGGAAAGGCCCGAGAACCGCGCACTCCTGTCCGGGCGGCACGCGGCCGCACCCCCGAGCGCACGCCGAGGCTCGATGCAACGGGCACAGGTTCGCGGCGCCGCGTGGAGCAGTCGTCCCGAGCATGCCGCGCGCGCTCACGGCAAACTTCGGTACGGCGCGCGGGCTTCCTACTGCCGCAGGATCTTGCGGGTGTGGGGCGCGAGCACGCGGGGCGCGCCCTAGGATGGTGCCCGTCCCTCTTCCTCGACCGGTGCCCCCCATGCGCATCCTCTCCGCCCTCGTGGCGCTGGCCCTCGCCGCCCTGCCGGCCCAGGCCCAGCTGCTCGCCTTCCAGTTCAAGGACCAGAAGATCGCCAACCGCTACAAGGACCACCTCGTCCTGTTCGGTGGCCAGTATGTGGTGGTCGGCGAGCCCTACGCCAACATCTACTTCGACGCCGAGAACAACCGCATCGCGTTCCGCGACCCGTCGAACCGCGGCATCGCGATCATCGTCCCCGACCCGAGCGACCCGACCAAGGTCCCCTACGAGGAGGACGGCGACGAAAAGAAGATCACCGGCAAGAAGGCCAAGCTGAACCTCTCGATGGATGACATCGAGGACACGCGCATGTACATGCGCGAGGGCTCGCTGCCGGGCATGGCGGCGGACTACCGCGCCCGCAAGGCGCTGATCGACATCGAGCGCTCGGCCCGCGACAAGTTCCAGAAGGGCACGCCGGACTACATGTCGGCGCACCAGCGCATGCTCTCGCAGATGGAGCGCCTGCAGGCATGGCTCGAAGGCGGCCTGTACCCCATCGCCGCCGAGAAGCTGACCAAGGAGATCGCCAAGGAACGCAAGCTGGTCGCCGCCGAGGCCGCGACCCTGCGCGCAGAGAAGGCGCGCAATTCGCCCAAGCCCGGCACGCTGCACCCCGACTTCGAGGTGCTCGCCAAGGAGATCGACCCGAGCGACAGCTTCAAGCAGCAGGACAGCTTGCACTGCCGCATCGTCTATCGCGGCGGCATTGACGACGAGCGCGTCAAGAACCTGCTGGTGCTGGCCGAGGAGATCATCGACGGCTTCCGCATCGAGTTCGTCGACCCCTATGTGGACGCCGAGTTCGAGGACTCCATCAAGGAGGAGATGTTCATCGAGTGGATGTTCAATTACGACGACATCCCCAAGGCCGAGAAGTACATGACCAAGTGGTATCGCTTCGGCTGGCCAGCGGATCGCAAGGACGAGGCGCTCAAGTCCGCGGGCTCGGGTGGCCGCCGCGCGACCCCGCCGGTGTTCATCTACCACTGGCGCGCTTCCGATGACGCCGACCTCGAGGGCATGGTGTCCCACAACCTCGGCCATGTGCTGGCCAACCTGCACTTCGACAAGGGCCGCCCGCAGATGTCGCAGGACTGGCTCGAGGAGGGCGTGGCGCTGTACTGCTCGCTCGAGTGGCTCGGGCGCAACTCGGTGAACTGCAAGGCCTTCGAGGAGCCGGGCAAGTATGTCAACCGTCGCAAGATCGAAGGTGAGAAGACGGCTCAGATGGGCCAGCGCGATTGGTACAACGCGATGGCCATCGAGGCCGGTGCGCCGATCGACAAGTTGGTGCTGAAGACGCTGTTCGAGTTCGGCGACGGCGACCTCGCCAAGTCGTGGAGCTTCTTCGACTGGATCGCCAAGCGGGGCGGCCGCGAAGGCCAGCTCTTGCTGCGCAGCTGCTGCGACAAGGCGCGCACGCGCCCGACCTTCATCAAGGACTGGCGCTCGAAGGCGGAGGAAATCTACGAGGTCAGCGGCGCGGATGTCTTCGATGTGCTCGACAAGCGCTGGAAGGAGTTTGCGCAGAACAGTCAAGACCTCGGCAGCGAGGGCAAGCGCAAGTAGCGCGCGCCTCGCACAGGCTCACCCGTTCGCCGGGCTCGCGCCGCTCGCCGCGGTGCGGGCCCGGTGCGCTTGGCGCTCCCCGCGTTGCTCAGGCAGGCAGCGCTCTCAGACCTGCGGCAGCGGGCTGGCGAGCGACTGGCCCACGCGCCGGCCGCTGACCCACGCCCACAGGAAGTTGAAGCCGCCGATGCGGCCGGTGACATCGAGCACCTCGCCGCAGAGGTACAGCCCCGGCACGCGGCGCGACTCGAGCGTCTTCGTCGCGACTTCCTCGAGCGCCACGCCTCCGCCCGTCACTTCCGCCGTCTTGTAGCCCTCGTCGCCCGAGATCGGCAGCGGGCACGCACCGAGCAGCGTCGAGAGGCGCTTGCGCTCCTCGCGCGAGAGCTCGGCCAGCTTGCGCTCGGGGTGCACGCGCGCGAGGTCGATCAGCACCGACACGAGGCGGCGCGGCAGCCACTCGCGCAGGCACAGGAGCACCGTGCGCGTCCCGCCCTTGCGCAGTCGCTCGTCCCAGTCAACGACCGAGAGCCCGTGCCAGCCGGCGACGAGCTCGACGCCCTCGCGCTCGGGTCCGGTGAGGAAGCGCGACATGTCGAGCGCCACGGGGCCGCTGAAGCCCTTGTGCGTGAACAAGAGGTCGCCGGTGCTCTCCCCCACGAGCTTGTCCCCGCGCAGCGCCGCGAGGCGCGCCACGACGGACACGCCGGCGAGCTCGTTCCAGCGCGCCTCGCTGCACAAGAGCGGCACCAGCGCCGGATAGCGCCGGAGCACGACATGCCCGAGCTTGTGCGCCGTGGTGTAGCCCCAGCCATCCGAGCCCGTCTTGGGCAGCGAGAGTCCGCCGGTCGCGAGCACCGCGCTACGCGCGCGCAGCCGCGCTCCGTTCGAGAGCGCGATCTCGAAGCGCGCCCCGTCGACCGCATCCGCGAGCGGCACGAGCTCCTCCGCCCGCACGCCGCCGATGACTTGGCCGCCGACACGCTCGAGCTCGCGCAGCAGCGCGTCGAGCACCTCGCCCGCGTCGTCGCTCAAGGGAAACAGCTTGCCCGTGTCCTCGACTTTGAGCGCGACACCGAGCTCGCGCTCGAAGAACGCGCGACATTGAGCCAGCGGCCACGAAGCCAGCAGGTTCTTGAGCGAGTTGCGCGAGCCCTCGGTGTGAAAGTCATCGAGCTCCGACTGCGATGGCAGCACATTGCAGCGGCCGCCGCCGCTGACGCGGATCTTGGCGCCGGGCTTGGGCCTGGTCTCGAGCAAGAGCGGCCGCACGCCGCCGCGACCCGCGAAGATGCCGGCCAGCATGCCGGCCGCGCCGCAGCCGACGATCACCACCGGCCACGGTTCGCCCTCGGGCCGCGCGGGCACGGACGAGAGGATGCAGGACTCGCTCACGCGCACAGCCTATGCGCGCGCGCGTCCGCCGCCTCACGCGAAGCGGCGGGAGTCGCTCACTCCCAGTCGTCGCCGCCGCGCTTCCAGCTCTTGTCGTGGCGATCGTAGTCGTCCATGCCGCGGCCCTTGCGGGGCCCGCGATCGCGCTCCGGCTCGCGCTCCGGACGAGCACCGCCGCCACCTCCGGCGGGACGAGCGGCGCCG
>VGYZ01000058.1 GCA_016872795.1 Planctomycetota bacterium | reverse complement strand
CGCAGCCGAGCTCAGGCGTCGATCGGATTCTCGCGCATCCATGCCGCGAGCGTCCGGTTGGATTCCATCACCTTCCAGTAGTCGGGCAATTCCCTGCGGTAGCCGCGCAGCTGCACGCGCAAGTCGATCGTGCCGCCCGTCGGCGCTTCGCTGCCGTGGAACTTGATCAAGTCCTCCGCCGCGCGCTCGCCCATCGCGTCGTCGCCCGAGTAGGTGATCAGCACGCACAGCCATTGAATCGACTGTCCGAGCTGACCCTTCTTGTATTGGTGCGCCGCCTCCTGCAGCCGATCGTCGAACCACTCCTCGCGCTCCTTGATGAGCTTGTCGAGCAGCGCGAGTCCCTTGCCGCGCTCGTCGCCGCCCGCGACCTCGAGCCAGCGGTTCAGCACTCCGAACGCCTCGCGATAGTTGCGCGGGTTGTCCCAGGTCATCGACTTCACTTCGAACTCGATGTCGGCGTAGCTGCCGGGCTTGGTGAGGTCCACCATCGGCCCGTAGCGCTCCTTCTTGCGGCGCACCCAGTCCATGTCCGGGTGATTGGGCCAGCGGCGCTCGAACTCCGCCACGCGCTTGAGGAACACGCGCACCACGGAGCGATCGACCTTCGAGCCCGCGAGGCGCTGCTCCTCGAAGTTCTTGAGTTGACTCTGCAGGTACTTGTCGCCGCCGCTGTTGTTGGCCGCCACCGCACCGGCCGCGCGACCCTCCTTGATCTTGCGCTCGACTTCGTTGGCGCGCGCCTGCAGGTCGGTCGAGAGCTTGCTGCGATCGCTGATCTTGGAGAGCGCCTGTTCGGCCTGATCCCAGACCGTCTCCTGCGCGGCCTTCTCGGCGATGATTACCTGCTGCGGTCCGCTCAGCGAGTCGTCGATCTTCTGGCTCAGGCCGTGCTTCAGCAGGAAGAACGCGATCACGCCGCCGGGGATCAAGAGCAGCAGCATGTGCAGCGGCTTGATGTCCCTGTCCCTGTGCACCTCGCGCGCCGAGCGCTCCCAGCCCTGCTTCTCGCGCGCCGCGGGCTTGCCCGCCGGAATCGGAGCCTTGGCGGCCGCCTTGGATGCCACCGGCTGCTGGGCGAGCGACACCCCCGCCTTCGCCCCCGCCTTCGCCCCCGCCGTCGACTTCGCGGGCTGCGCGGCGGTCGCCGGCGGCGCGCTCGGCACCGGACCCTCGTCGGGCGCAAGCTGAATCGTCGCGTCGCCAATCTTGAGCAGCGTGCCGTGCGCGAGCAACTGCTCGTTCTGCGCGGGCCGGCCGCCGATCTGTGGCGGCACCACGCCCGGCTTGAGGCGCAGGCGCACCACGCCGTCCCGCAGCTCGAACTCCGCGTGCACCTCGGCCACGCCACTCGAGGCGAGCTTGAGCATCGCCCGCTCGCCGCTGCCGATCGAGACCACGCCCTCGACGGCCTTGAACGCGCGGCGCTTGCCGCCCTCTTCCACGATGAAGCGAGTCATGGTTCGAGATCCTTCTGGAAGGTCGTGTCCGCGCCGAAGTTCTGGGTCCAGTAGTTCGAAGCGCTGCCGCTCGCCATCTCGCGGTGCCCCGGCATCAGGATGTTCCTGTGGTGACCGCTCGAGTGCAACCAACCGTCGTGCGCGGCCTGCGGATCGCCGCCGACCATGGCGCAATTCTCGCTCGCATCGCGCGGATATCCGGCCAGCTTCATGCGATCGAAGGGCGAGCGTCGCTGCGGGTCCCCTTCCTCGAAGTGGCCGAAGTTCCCGGTGTTCGCCATGTAGTCGGAGTGCCCCTGCGCGGCGACTTGGATGCGCGGATTCCACGCCACGGCGCGCCGTCCCATCAACATCCGGTAGCCATTCGTGATGCGCACCTGCTGCTGCTCGGCGACATTGGGCAGCTCGTCGGCGGGAGCGTCCTTGCGCTTGGCGTACGCTCCGAACAGGCGCTCGTTGTACGCGAGCACCGAGCGATCGTAGGCGAGGTCGTCCGCCTCGCTCGCGCTCCAAGCGAACGACAGGAGCTCGATCTCCGCGAGTCGCCCGTCCTGCACGAGCAGGTACTCCGGCGCGCTGTCACCGAGCTGGAACTCGATGCCGAGGTCCTGATGAACGGCGCGGCACCACTCGAGCTCCGCCGCGAGCGCGCGGAACTCCTTGCTCGACTTGACCGGCTTCGAGCGCGCGGCCACGGCGCGCACGGCCGAGACGAGCTCGTCGACCTTCTGCTGCGCGCGCGCGTACTCGCCAGCGGTGTGCGGCGGCTCCGGCGGCGCATAGGGATAGAAGTATGTGTCTTCGTCGAAGATGTGCTCGAGCGCGACCTTGCGCGCGCTGTCGAGCTCCTTGCGCAGGTCGGCGAGCGCGCGCAGCGACTGCGCCGTGCGGTCCTTGTCGAGGTCCTTGAGCGCTGCGAGCGTCCGCGCGTTGAGCGCCGCGCGCGCCGCGGGCTCGCTCGCGCCCGCGAGCAGCGCCTCGAAGGCCGCGTCGCGTCCCGCCGCGCCCGCCTTGCGGAACGCGTTGGAGAGCTTCTCGTCCTGCTCCGCCGAGACCGCGCGCGCCGCCTGCTCGCCCGTGATCCAGCGGCCCTTCTCGAGCAAGTAGCGCTCGTTCGAGCCGAGCCCGCCGCGAGCGCGCGCGATGATGTTGGCCGCGTCGACGGCCGGCAGGTCGCCGCGCTCGACCATGCGCCCCAAGTCCGCGAACGCGCGCTCGCGCTCGGCCTCGTCGCCGGAGCGCAGGATCTCGCACACGATGCCGCGCCGCGCCAGCGCCGACAGATCGATCACCGCGCCCGCGCGCTTGTACATGTCGAAGTACTGGCCCGACCACGGCCGCAGCGCGCCGCCCTCGATCCAGCCCTCGCCATCCATCCCGTCGACGCCGAGGTTGCGAAACGGCGCGGGATCGGCGTCGTAGGCGTCGAGCAGCTCCGCGCGCAACGCGAGGCGCGCGCGCAGGTCTTGCGCCTCGCCGATGTAGTCGTCGCGCAGGTCGCCGGGCGGCAGCTTGCGGCTCGCCGCGAGCCAACACTGGCGCGCGAACGCGAGCTGGCCGCTGTGCGCGTTCTCGCGCGCGAGCGCCGCGAGCGTCTCGACCGGCGCCTCCTCCGGCACCGGCGGAGAGAGCAACAGCTCCGCCTGCGCCGAGCCCCTGCGATCGAGCAACTGCTCGCCCCGAACGCGTGCCGTCGCCTCGAAGGGCTGCGTCCTCGCGCGCGCCACGTCGGCCTCGGCCGCCGTATCCGTCGTCGCGTCCCCGCCAGCGAGACCGCGATCGAGCCCGCGCAGCGTCTCGCGCAGCAGTTCCGACGCGCTGCTGCGCGGAAAACGCTCCATGTGACCGACGAGCCACGCGCGCGCCTCCGCCGCGCCCTGCTCGCGCTCGAGCTGCACGGCCTGCGCCGCGATCTGCTCCGCGTCGCCGCGCGCCGACTTCAGGAGCTCCGCGCGCAACGGCGCCAAGTCTCCCGTGCGCTCGTACGGCTGCTCCGAGAGCATCCAGATCAGCTCTTCCGCGCGCTGCCACTGCCGCTCGCGCAGCGCTTCCTTCACTTCGCCGCGAACGCGCGCGATCAATTCGTCGCGCGCGTCCTTCGACCGCTCGACTTCGGGCACCGGCGCCTTGGCAAGTGCCGCGCCCGCCCCGCCGCGCTTGAGCACGAGTTCTCGCAGATCGCTGAGAATCTGCACGACCTGCTCGCGCGCCCGCGGGTCCTGGGTCGTGTCGCGCAGCGCGCGCAACCGCTCGCGCAGCTGGTTTTCCGTCGCCGTTCCCGCGCCCGCGAGCAACTCCTCGATGCGCGCGGCCACCTGCTCGCGCTCGCGCCGCGCCGCGACCACCTGCGCCAGCAACGCCGCCGCCCCCTCGCCCTCGATCGCCGCGAGCTTGCTCTCCGCCAACTCGAGCGCTCCGGCGCGAATGTCGGCCCGCGCGGCGCGCAGGGCCTCGCCCTCCCCGCCGCAGGCACACAGGACGAGCGGGAGGACGAACAACGAAGCGGAGAAGTCGCGCGGGAGCATCGGGGCAGATTCCAGAGGCGAACAGGGTACCCGCCACCTCCGGATCGGTCACCGTCGAGCCGCTCGAGAGGGACATAGTTCGAGCGCCCAGCGCGCGCGAAGTGGACCGGCCAAGCGCGGGCTCGGGCTGGAGTCTCGCCCCCGCGCGGCCCGATGCGTACCTTCTCGCCATGGCCGCACCGAGCCCCGCCGCCCGCCTCGCCGACACTCTCGACGCGCGCTACGCCGCGCTGCACACCGCCAAGGAGGACGCGTTCTGGACGGCGCGCATGGGGCTCGCCGCCGACGCCGCCGCGGCCCAGTCGACGCTCGATCGCCTCGATATCGAGCTCAACTCGTTCCTGCAGGATCCCGCGCGCCTCGCCGAGGTGCGCGCCGCGCTGGCGCACTCGAGCGAGCCCGAGCTGCGCACGCGCCTCGAAGGCTGGGTGCGCACATTCGAGTCGCATGTGATCGACAGCGCGCAGGCCCGCGAGCTCGCGGCGCGCATCACGCAGCTCGAAGGCCAGCTCGAGCACGCGCGCGGCGAGATGGAGCTCGGCTACCGCGCGAGCGATGGCAGCTTCGTGCGCGCGACAAGCGTCAAGCTGGCCGCGATGCTGCGCTCGGAATCCGATGAGCGCCTGCGCCGCGCTGCGTGGGACGGCCTGCGCTCGATCGAGCGCTTCGTGCTCGACCACGGCTTCCTCGAAGTGCTGCGCGAGCGCAACCGCCTCGGCCGCATGCTCGGGGCCGAGGACTACTACGACTGGAAGACGCGCCGCGTCGAGGGCCTGACGAAGGCCGAGGTCTTCGCCTGCCTCGACGAGCTCGAGGCGCTCACGCGCGACTCCGCGCGCCGCGCCGTCGAGGCCCTCGCCGCGCGCTCCGGCCCCGCCGCCGCGACACCGTGGAACCTCAACTTCATGGTGAGCGGCGACTCGACGAGGGAGCAGGACCCGTACTTCCCGTTCCGCGGCGCGCTCGACCGCTGGGGCCGCTCGTTCGCCTCGCTCGGCATCCGCTACCGCGGCGCACAGCTCGTGCTCGACTTGGTCGACCGCAAGGGCAAGTACGAAAACGGCTTCATGCACGGCCCCGTGGTCGCGTGGCGGCGCGCGGGCGCGCTCGTCCCCGCGCGCATCCACTTCACCGCCAACGCGATCCCCGGCATGGTCGGCTCGGGCCACAACGCCATGGCGACGCTCTTCCACGAGGGCGGGCACGCCGCGCACTTCGCGAACATCGACATGCCGAGCCCGTGCTTCGGGCAAGAGTTCGCGCCGACCTCGGTGGCCTTCAGCGAGACGCAGAGCATGCTGCTCGACAGCCTGCTCGACGACGCCGACTGGCAGCACCGCTATGCGCTCGACCGCGACGGCCAGCCGATGCCGATGGAGATGCACGAGCGCGCGCTGCGCGCCTCGCAGCCCTTCGCGGCGTGGCGCGCGCGCGCGATGCTCGCGGTCTGCTACGGCGAGAAGGCGCTGTACGAGATCCCCGACGCCGAGCTGAGCGCCGAGCGCGTGCTCGCACAGCTGCGCGCGGTCGAGCGCCGGCTGCTGTTCCTCGAGCTGGGCTCGCCGCGCCCGATCCTCGCCGTGCCGCACCTGCTCGCCGGCGACTCGAGCGCCTACTACCACGGCTATGTGCTGGCCGAGATGGCCGTGCACCAAGCGCGCGCGCACTTCCTCGCGCGCGACGGACACTTGGTCGACAACCCCAAGGTCGGGCCCGAGCTCGCGCGCGTGTGGTGGCAGCCAGGCAACAGCGTGCGCTTCGACGAGTTCGTGCGCCGCCTGTGCGGCAGCGGGCTCTCGGCCGCGCCGATGGCGCGCGAGCTCAACCGCGACGCGGACACGGCGATCCGCGACGCGCGCAACGCCATCGAGCGAGTGCAACGCGTGCCGCGCGGTCCGGCGCGGGTCGAGCTCGACGCGCGCGTGAGAGTGGTGCACGGGAGCGAGACCGTCGCGGTGCTCGACGGCGACTTCGAGGCTTTCAGCGCGCAGTTCGAGCGCTGGATCGACGCGCAGGTCGCGCGGGGCGGGAGCTAGGCCGTGGGCCGCTGGCTCGAGCTCGCGCGCCGCGGCGCGCTGTTCGCCGCCGGCACGGCCATCGGCCTGCACTTCGCGCCGCAGGGCTTCCTGCCGCTCGACCAGTCGATCTGCTTCGACGGCGGCTGGCGCATCCTGTGCGGACAGGTGCCGCTGCGCGACTACGCCGCGCCCAACGGCTTTCCGGTCCACGCGCTGCAGGCGCTGTTCTTCGCGATCTTCGGCGTCAACTGGTTCGCCTACTGCCTGCACGCCGCGCTCGCCAACGGCGCGGCGACCCTGCTCGTCGATCGCCTGCTCGACCTGCTCGGGCTCGAGCGCCGCTGGTCGAGCGTGTTCGCGCTGTGCACCGCCTTCGTGTTCACGCCGCCCTTCGGCGTGCCGTACATGGAGACGCACGCGTTTCTGTTTTCACTCGCGGCGCTCTACGCGGCGCTGGTCGCCGTGCGCGGAGAGAGCGAGCGCGCGCGCCTCGTCGCCGCGCTCGTCGTCGGCCCGCTGCTCGCGCTGGCGTTCCTCTCCAAGCAGATCCCGTCCGTGTTGTTCCTGCCGGCGGTGCTGCTCGTCGGCCTGTGCGCGCCGCGCGAGCGCGCGCGCACGCTGCTGCGCATGCTCGCGGGCCTTGCGGGCGCCGCGGGCGCGCTGCTGATCCTCGCCGGAGTGCTCGGCGTCGACTGGCAGCTCGTGCAACTGCATGTCTTCGACCTGCCCGCGGAAGAAGGCGCCAAGCGCCTCGCTTCCGTGCCGACGCTCGCCAGCCTCGGCGCGCGCTTCGCACAGACGCGCGCGGAGCTCGGCCTGCTCACGCCCGCGGTCGCGCTCGCGGGCTCGCTGCTCTTTCTGCTCTCCCTGCCGCTGTGGCGGCTGCGCCCGCGCGCGTCGAATGCCCCGCGCGCACCGCTCGCCGCGCACGCTTGCGCGGCGCTGTCGCTGTTCTTGCTGTTCGCCTGCCTGATGTTCATCGCGTGGACGAGCAACCAGAAGGCCATCGGCGTGCCGCTGGTGTTCGCCAGCGTCGGCTGCTTCGCGGCTGCCTGCCGCGCCGCTGCTCTCGCCCTCGCCGAGCGCGGCCACCGCCGCAGCGCCCGCGTCCCCGCGCTGCTGCTCCCGTTCCTCGCCGTCGCGAGCTCCTATGACGCCGCGCACTTCCTGCGCGAGTTCGTCGCCACGCGCGAGGTGAACGATGTCGCCTTCGACGCCCAGCTCGCCGAGCGCTCGCGCGCCGAGCTGCCGAGCGCGCTCTCGTTCCTGCGCTGGAGCGTGCCCAAGCTCGTCACCTACACGCCCGCCGACCTCGCCGCGCTCGTCGCGTACCTGCGCGAACGCGAGGGCGGCCTGCTCGTGCTCGGTGACTGCTCGCCGCTCTACGGCCTCGCGGGCAAGGACTCGACCTTCCCCGCGCTGTGGTTCCACCCCGCGCTCACCTTCCCATCGACCGTCGACCCGCGCTTCCCCGACTTCGAGTCGCGCCTGCTAGCGAACCTCGAGCGCCACGATGTGCGCACGCTCGTCCTCGAGCCCCGCATCTGGGTCGGCGACATCCCCGCCGGTCGCCTGCTCGCCCTCGATGCCTTCCCGCGCCTGCAAGCCCTCGTCGACGCCCGCGCTCCGACCGAACGCACCATCGGCCCCTTCCGCATCCTCGAGCTCGCCCCGCGCTGAACGCCGCGCGGATGGCACGTGGACGCCGCGTGGGCCGCGCGCCATTCGCATGCGGCGCTCCATGACACACACGCTCGCAGCGCGCCTCCGCGCGTCGGAGTAACGTCTCGCTCACAGGAGCAAGTGCCCATGACGAGCCATCCGTTCGAGAATCCCGAAGTCCTCGGCATGCCCTACGCGGTGCATGCGATGCAGACCTACACCATGCTGCGCGAGCGACCCTCGAAGCCCGAGTCGCGCGCGTTCTTGACGGCGGTGTGGCTCGTGTCAATGCAGTTGATGCCGGTCGAAGAGGCACTCGAGGAGCACGGGCGCGACGCGCAAGAGCTCGGGCCGGTGATGCGCGAGCACTGGGCGCTCGGATACGTGTTCGGCGTAGCGGCGCGAGCGCTCGACGAAGCCGGCGTCTCGCGCGAGTCGCACTCGGCGGAGGACCTGATCCTGCAGTTGCACCGGCTCGCGCTGCGGGAGAGGGAGGAACGCGCCTGCACGAAGCTCTCGAAGGCGGCGCTGCCTTGGCCGGAATACGCGGCCGGAATGCTCGCCGGCGGTCAGGATGTGCGCAGCATCGCCGACGAGGAGCTCGGCACGCAGCTCACCGAGTTCGTGCGCGCGCGCCTGGGCCTGAACGCTTGACGGGGCGGCGCGCGGCGAAGATGCCGTAGCTGTGGGCGAAGCTCGGGCGCGCGCCGAGCGCGTAGATGGCGTGCCAGCAGGTGTCGTCGGGGCCGTGCGTCGGCAGCAGGATCGAGTCGCCGGCGCGCAGGTGGAAGCAGGTGCCGACCTCGGCGAGCGCGCGCGTGAACTGCGGCGTCGAGTTCAGGAGCCGCGAGAGCTCCTCGTCGCCCGTGTCGTCGAGCGCGCGCAGCGCCTTATGCGCCGTGCCCGCGCGCCGCGCGAGCGAGCCGCGCGCGAACTCGGCCACGAACTCGGCGAGCTGGCGCTTGGGGAGCGCGAACCACGCGGTCTCGCCCTCGAGCTGGCTGAACAGTACGCCGAGCTGGTGCTCCTCGTCGTCGTGGTGGAAGTGCGCGCCGCCGCCGGGCGCGTTGTTGTAGATGATGCGCTCGGAAAAGCGCGGCGCCGTGCCGATCAAGCGCTCGACGAGCGCCACGAGCGGACGACGGCCCGTGATCGCGGCGCACTCGGGGAACGCGGCGGCCGCGAAGGCCTCGGACCACGGTGCGCGGCGCGTCTCCTTCTGCCAGTCGAGCAAAGCCTCGGAGCCGAACGAGAAGCGGATGCGCAGCGAGCTGTCGCGCTCGTCGTGCGCGATCCACGAGAGCTTGGCGTACAAGTCGCGCGCGACGGTGCGGCGCTTGGACAGCGCGTGCACGAAGACCTTTTCGAGCTCGCGAGTGTCCCCGGCGTCGATCGTGGCGCCCGCCGCGGCGAAGCGCCGCGGGTCGAGGCGCTCGTGCAGCATCGACTCGAAGCTCTCGCCGTCGCGAGCGCGCTCGAACAGGTCGAGCGCAGCCTCGATCTCGCGCCGCCAGCGCTGCAACGACGGCGCCACCGCGCCCGGCAGCACGATGGGCAGGTCCCCCGCCCAGCGCCGCTCGCACTCGGCGAGGAAGCGCGGCTCGCTCCAGCGCCCCACGGGCTCGACCGCGACCGGCGCGACGCTCCCGTGGCGCACCCCGCGCCGCACGAGCGAAAGCCCGCGAACGCGCGCACTCTTCGGCGGCTTCATGGCGGCGGAAGCTTAGCGAGCGAGCGCGGCGACGCTACTCTGCCCGCATGAGCTTCGTCGACACGCGCGCCGCCGTCCGCTTCGCAGCGGACAAGCTGCAAAAGATCAACCTGTTCCAGACTGCGCACATGTTTTGCGATGTCTACTGCCTCGAGCCCGGACAGGCGCAGCAACCGCACGCGCACGAGGGCGCGACCAAGTTCTACTTCGTGCTCGAAGGGCGCGTGCGCGCGTCGCTCGGCACACAGGTGCGCGAGCTCGGCCCCGGCGAGCTCGCGTGGTCGGCGCCCGGCGAGAGCCACGGCGTCGAGAACGCATCGAGCGAGCGCGCGCTGCTGCTCGTCGCCATGTCTCCCAATCCCAATGCGCCTGCCCATCCCCACGCGAAGTAGCCCCCCACAGGAGCCTCAAGTCATGGAACCGCACCTCGGAACGCCGCCGATCACCGCCCGCTCGGTCGTGATGGGCCTGCTCTTCTCCGTCGCGCTGTGCGCGATGAATTCGTACCTGACGCTCTCCTTCGGCGTGATCGAAGAAGGGCCGACGATCGCGGCGCTGTTTTTCTTCGCGCTGATGCTGCCCTTCGGAGCGAAGCGCATCACAACCACCGAAATGGTGATCGTCGCCACCATGGGCTCCGCGGGCGGCAGCCTCGGCTTCATCTCGAACTTCTACGCGGCGAAGGCCATGACGGGCGAGCCCTACTCGCTGCTCGACATGACGCTCTTCGGCACCGTGTCGAGCCTCGTGGGCCTCGCCATGGCGATCCCGCTGCGCCAGCTCCTGATCCTGAAGGAAGACCTGCCGTGGCCGGGCGCGAAGGCTGTCGAGACCGTCGTGCGCACGCTCGTCGAGAAGGGCGATCCGCGGCAGGCGGGCATCCTCGTCGTGTCGTTTGCAGCGCTGTGCGCCTATGTCATATTCAACGACGAGGACGGGTTCGCGCTCGTTCCGTCGGGCATCGCACTCGGCGGCCTCGCCGCGCTCGGCGGCGCGATCGCGCTCTCGCCCTTCGCCATCGGCGGCTCGTACCTGATGGGCATGCGCACGTGCGTCGGCTTCCTCGTCGGCGCGCTGTTCCTGATGCTCGGCGCGCAGTACTTGGGCTTCGAGCCCAAGGGCTCCCCGCACAAGTTCTACTGGCCGGGCCTCGGCTTCCTCGTGGCCTCGGGCCTGACCGCGCTGGCGCTCAACTGGCGCACGATTCTTGGCGCGCTGCGCTCGATGGTCTCGCTGCGCGGCCAGAGCGAGGACCCCGACCCGCCGCTGCGCCCCAAGCTGCTCGTCTCCTTCACCGTCACCGCCTTCGTGGCCTGCGCGCTGGTGCTGAACCTGCGCTTCGCGCTCAACCTGCTGCTCGTGGTCGTGCTCGTCGTGATCGCCGGCCTGATCCAGAACATCATCGCCACGCGCGCGGCGGCGCAGACCAACTTCAACCCGGCGCGCGTCATGGGCATCCTGCTGCAGGGCGTGACGGCGCTCTTCGGCGGCAAGTCGGCGGCCATGAACCTCACCGGCGCGGGCTTCGTGTCGGGCTCGGGCGCGCAGGCGAGCCTGCTGACCTCGGACATGGTGTACGGGCGCGCGTTCCGCGTGCCGTCTCGCTGGCAGTTCTGGACGCAGACCCTGACAGTCGTGCCGTGCGCGTTCATCTCGGCGTGGATGTTCGAGTGGATTCTCTCGGACCAGCAGCGCTTCGAGAGCATGCCGTCGCCCGTGGCGCGCATCTGGGCCGAGAGCGCCATTGTGTTCGACAAGGGCTTCGGAGCCCTGCCGGAAGGCGCGACGAGCTGGCTGCTCGGCGGAGCGGTGGTCGGCGTGCTCTACGCGCTGCTCGAGAACGTGGCCGCGGTGCGCAAGTGGCTGCCCGAGGCGACGGGCGTCGGACTCGGGCTCGTGCTCGCGCCCGCGCTCAGCCTGGCCTTCTTCGTCGGCGGCTTCCTGATGTGGGTCGTGCTCGGCCGCGGCCTGAAGTGGAGCGACGCGACGCTCACCACCATCGCCGTCGCCTCCATCGTGGCCGAAGGCATCGGCGGCGTGCTCAAGCCCCTCCTGCACGCGTTCCTCGGCCCGCTGTCGGGGTTCTTCTAGCGGCGCGCGCAGCTCTGCGGCGCCCGAGAGCGAGCGCACTTCCAACGCCCGCCGCGCGGCGGCGCGCGCCTCGTCGCCCAGCGTCGAGGCAGCCACAGGACCCTCCACCCCATCCTCCACCCGCGCGCGCGCCGTGCCCGCGCTGGGTTGCCACTGGGTTCGAGATCCGCACATCGTGCGCCTATCGGAAACTCGAGTTCCCGCTTAGGCCCGACGCGCCACGACCGACCCCGGCGCCAACTTCACCTACTAGGCCACAGCGGGAAACGCACCATGAAGCTCCTCTCTCTCTCAGCGTGCCTCGTGCTGGCCTTCGCGGGTCTTGCGTCGGCGCAGTCGAACGTGGCACCGGCCCAGAAGTTTGGCTGGCAGGAAAACACGGGCTGGATGAACTGGCGCGACGCCAATGTCACGGCGCAGGGCGTCGTGGTCGGCACCAACTTCCTGCGCGGCTTCGCGTGGGGCGAGAATGTCGGCTGGATCAACTTCGGACCCTTCTCCGCGCTCCCCGCCGCGCAGCAGGCGCGCGTCGACCTGCCCTCGGCGCGCATCCGCGGCTACGTATGGGGCGAGAACATCGGCTGGCTCAACCTCGACAACGCCGCGAAGTACGTCGGGCTCGACTGCCCCGACACCGACGGCGACGGCGCCAACAACTGCGTCGACGGATGTCCCAACGATCCGGCCAAGACCGCGCCCGGCCAGTGTGGCTGCGGCATGGCCGACACGGACAGCGACGGCGACGGCACCGCGAACTGCAACGACCTGTGCCCCAACGATCCATTGAAGATCGCGCCGGGCATCTGCGGCTGCGGCATCGCGGACACCGACAGCGACGGCGACACGGTGGCGAACTGCATCGACAACTGCCCCGCGGTCGCCAACCAAAACCAGCTCGACGCCGACGGCGACGGCCGCGGCAATGTGTGCGACAACTGCCCCACGACCGCCAACTCGAACCAGCTCGACTCGGACGGAGATGGCACGGGCAACGCCTGCGACGGCTGTCCGAACGACCCGCTCAAGATCGCGGCGGGGATCTGCGGCTGCGGCGTGCCGGACACCGACACGGACCTCGACGGCTTCGCGGACTGCGTCGACAACTGCGACACGATTCCCAACCCGGGTCAGGCTGACTGCGACGGCGACGGCGTGGGCAACATGTGCGAGCTCGCGGCGGGCACGCAGTGGGACACGAACGGCAATGGCACGCCCGACCAGTGCGAGGCCTGCCCGAACGTGATCAGCTACTGCACGGCGGGCACGAGCACGAGCGGCTGCACGGCGACGATGTCGTCGCTCGGCACTCCGAGTCTGGCGACGAACTCGGGCTTCGTGCTGCGCGCCACCGGCGTCGAAGGCCAGAAGACGGGTCTGCTCTTCTACGGCATCTTCGGGCCGAACATCGCCCCGTGGGCGGTGGGCAGCACGAGCAGGCTGTGTGTGCGCTCGCCCGTGCAGCGCATGATCAGCAGCTTGACCGGCGGCACGGTGAACGCCTGCAACGGCACGATATCGACGGACTTCCGCGCCTACCTCGTCGCCAACCCCACTTCGCTCGGCCAGCCCTTCGCTCCGGGTGTGGTGGTGAACGCGCAGGCGTGGTTCCGCGATCCGCCCGCTCCGGGCACGACCAACCTCTCGAACGGCTTGCAGTTCACGATGTGCCCTTGAGCGCGGCGTGAAGGCAGCGACATGGCGCCGGGCGTCCCGAGTGGGGCGCCCGGCGCCGTTGTGCGAACCAGCGCGCTCAGCGCTCAGCCGCGGATCTGCGGCGAGAGGTCGGCGGGGCGGATCGTGCCGTCACAGAGCGCGACGGTGCGGCGGATTTCGTTCTCGAGCTCGCGCACGTTGCCGGGCCAGCGCCAGCGCTCGAGCAGCGCGAGCGCTTCCGTCGTCATCGTGCAGCGCCGCCCCATCTCCTTCTCCATCGCATCGAGGAAGAAGCGCACGAGGTGCGGGACGTCGCCCTTGCGGTCGCGCAACGGCGGCAGTTGCACGGTCAGGACGGCGAGGCGGAAGTAGAGGTCCTCGCGGAATGTGGCGGCCTTGCACATCGAGCGCAGGTCCTTGTTGGTCGCGGCGACGATGCGCACGTCGACCTTGACGACCTTGTTGGATCCGACCGGACGCACCTCGCCTTCTTGCAGGACGCGCAGCAACTTGGGCTGCATCGCGAGCGGCATGTCGCCGATCTCGTCGAGGAACACCGTGCCCTTGTCGGCCGCGACGAAGTGGCCGGGGCGATCGGTGTACGCGCCCGTGAACGAGCCCTTCTTGTGGCCGAAGAGCTCGCTCTCGAGCAGCTCGGCGGGCACGGCGGCGCAGTTCTCGGCGAGGAACGGCTGGCCCTTGCGCGCGCCATGGTGGTGCAGCGCGCGCGCGACGAGCTCCTTGCCGGTGCCCGTCTCGCCGAGCACGAGCACCGGCACATCGCTGTGCACGACCTTGTCGAGCAGCGCCGCGACCTCGCGCATCGGCTTCGAGTCGCCGACCATGCCGTAGCGCATGGGAATGGCCTCGCTCGCCGCGGGGGGGGGCGCCACGCTCGCCGCGAGCGCGGCCGCGAGCGCCGGGCGCAGTTCCTCCAACGCGCCTTGGGCGCGCGCCTCGTCGAGCAGGCGCTCGAGCCGCGCCCGCAGCTCGGCCGCGCTCACCGCCGACCTCCGCCCAGGCGCTTGAGCTTTGCGTACGCGAGCATGAGCTGCTTGCGGCCGTGGCGGTCGAACCAGATGGTCGCGCGCGCATTCGTGCCGGTTCCGGCGAGCAGCTCGACCTTGCCGCGCCCGAAGTAGTCGTGCTCGACCGCGTCCCCCAGCGCCAGCTCCGGCGCGCGCGAGGCCTCGGGCTCGAAGATGTACTCGCCCAGCGCGCCGGTGTCGTCCCCCTCGCTCGCGAGCAGCGCGCGCGGAATCTCGTCGAGGAAGCGCGACGGTCGGCACCAGATCTCGCCGTCGTATTGGCGGCGCGTCGCGGCGTGCGTGAGCACCAGCCGCTCCTGCGCGCGCGTGAGGCCGACATAGAAGAGCCGCCGCTCTTCCTCGAGGCCGAGCTCGCTCTCGGAGAGCGCGCGCTTGTGCGGCAACAGGTCCTCTTCGACTCCGGCGATGTACACGAAGGGGAACTCGAGTCCCTTCGCGGCGTGCATCGTCATCAGCGCCACCTTGGGTACGCGCTCGTCGAGGCCGTCGGAATCGCTGACGAGCGCGATGTCCTGCAGGAAGCCGCGCAGCTTGCCTTCGGGCATCTGCTCGTCGTAAGTGCTGGCGTGGCCGAGCAGCTCCTGCACATTGGCCTCGCGGTCGACATCGTCGCGCTCGGCGGAGCGCGCCAGCCAGTCCCAGTAGCGCGTCTCCTCGAGCACGGCCTCGAGCGCGACCGCGGCGGGTCCGTCGGCGTGCAGCGCGAGCCGCTCGAGCGCGCCGGCGAAGGCCTCCAGCGCCGCGCGCGCGCGGCCGCGAACGCGAGCGCGCGCCTCCTCGCTGCGGATCGCGCGCGAGAGCGAGACGCGTCGGTCGAGCGCCCACTGTCGCAGCTCGTCGATGGTCTTGTCGCCGATGCCGCGCGTCGGCACGCCGAGCGAGCGCACGCAGGCTTCGTCGTCGGAGGGGTTCACGATCACGCGCAGGTACGCGATCAGGTCCTTGATCTCGCGGCGCTGGTAGAACTCGGTGCCGGCGACGATCTGGTAGGGAATCGAGGAGAGCCGCAGGGCGCGCTCGAGCGCGCGCTGGAGGAAGTTCGCGCGGTAGAAGATCGCGAATTCGTCGTGGCGTCGCCCCGCGTCGGCGAGTGCGCGGATCGAGAGTGCGATCTCGCGGGCCTCGTCGTCCTCGTCCGCGCACTGCAGCACGCTGAGCTTCTCGCCCGGACCCTTGTCGGAGAAGAGCGCCTTCTCCTTGCGCTGCGTGTTGTTGCGGATCACCGCCTGCGCCGCGTCGAGGATGTTCTGCGACGAGCGGTAGTTGCGCTCGAGCTTGACCACGCGCGCTCCGGGGAAGTCCGCTTCGAAGCGCAGGATGTTGCGCACGTCCGCGCCGCGCCAACCGTAGATCGACTGGTCGGGATCGCCGCACACCGCGATGTCCTGCCGGAACACGGTCAGGTGCCGCAGCAACCGATACTGCACGCCGTTGGTGTCCTGATACTCGTCGACGAGCACATGGCGGAAGCGGTCGGCGTACATGTCGCGCACGCCGGGGTGCTGGTCGAAGAGCTCGATCACCTTGCCGAGCAGGTCGTCGAAGTCGAGCGCGTTGTTGCGCGCGAGCGCGGCCTCGTACTCCTTGTGCACGCGCAGGAAAACCTCGTCGGAGAAGCTCCCCTCCTCGATCGCGCCCGGAGCCACGCCGCGGTTCTTGCGTCCGCTGATCCACGCGCCGACCTCCGCCGGCTTGTAAGCGGTCGTGTCGTAGCCGGAGTTCTTGATCAGGTCGCGGATCAGCTTGCCGCGGTCGTCCGTGTCGAAGATCGTGAAGTCGCGCGTGTAGCCGCCGAGGTGCTCGATGTCGCGCCGCAGGATGCGCGCGCAGGTGGCGTGGAAGGTCCCGATCCATGCGCCGGCGGGCACGCCCAGAGCCGCGCAGCGTTCGCGCATCTCGCCCGCCGCCTTGTTGGTGAAGGTGATCGCGAGCATGTCGCTCGGGTGTGCGCCGCGGACCGCCATCAGCCACGCGATGCGGCGCGTGATGACGCGGGTCTTGCCCGAGCCCGCGCCGGCGAGGATCAAGAGCGGGCCACCGTCGTGCTCGACGGCCTCGCGCTGCTCCGCATTCAGGCCCTCGAGCAACTGCGCCGGGCCGCGCGGGGCTGACGGAGCGCTGGCCTCAGTTTGCGACGCAACCGCGGGCGGCGCGGGTTGCCCGGACTCGGGAAACAGGGAGCGCGCGGGCGCTCCGCGAGGTCGCGGCGGGAGCGGCATGGTCGAGCATCGAGTCTACAGCGTGCGCGGGTCGCTCGCGCGCGTGGAACCGCGCCCCGCGACGATTAGGATGGGATCGATGCAGCGCCTCGTGCCCCTCGCGCTCACGGCCATGGTCGCGGTCCCTTCCCTCTCCTGCGGCGAGGCCGAGGAGCGCCATCCCAACATCGTGCTCGTCTCGATCGACAGCCTGCGGCCCGATCACCTCGGCTGCTACGGCTACGGACGCGCGACCAGCCCGGAGATCGACCGGCTCGCGAGTGCGGGCGTGCGCTTCGAGAGCGCGCTGAGCACTTCGTCGTGGACGCTGCCCGCGCACGCAGCGCTGTTCACGGGGCTCCACGATTCGAGCCACGGCCTGTTCGACAACGGCCTGCGACTGGCGCCCGAGCACCGTACGCTCGCGGAAGAACTCCGCGGCGCGGGCTACCACACGGCCGGCTTTTTCGGCGGACCGTACCTGCACCCGACCTTCGGACTCGGCGATGGCTTCGATGTATACCGCAGCTGCATGACGACCGTGCCGGACGAGCTCTCGGACGAGGACCTGCGCCGCGAGTCGCGCGCGAGCGAGGGGCGCTCCCACGACGACATCACGGGGCCGCGCACGGCCGAGGAAGTCGAGCGCTGGGCGAGCGAGCGCCCCGTCGATCGCCCGTACTTCCTGTTTCTTCACTTGTGGGATGTCCACTACGACTTCATCCCGCCCGCGCCCTACGACCGCATGTTCGATCCGGGCTACGCGGGCGCGCTCGACGGCCGCGACTTCATGAGTCGCACGGAGGTCCATCCCGGCATGTCGCCGCGGGACCTCGAACACCTGCTCGCCCTCTACGACGGCGAGATCCGCTTCACGGACGAGATCCTGAAGCGCGTGCTCGACTCGCTGGGAGCGAAGGGAATGCTCGACAACACGCTCGTGATCGTCACCGCGGACCATGGCGAGGAATTCTTCGAGCACGGCACGAAGGGCCACCAAAAGACGCTCTTCGACGAAGTGGTGAAGATTCCGCTCGTGCTGCACTGGCCGGGCGTGCTCGACGCGGGGCGCGTGGTGCGAGATCAAGTGCGCATCATCGACGTGATGCCGAGCGTGCTCGCGGCCGCGGGTGTCCGCAAGCGCCCGACCATGGCCGGGCGCGACATCCTGCCACTCGCGCGCGGGGCTGCGCTCGAGCCCGCGCCGGCGCTGCTCGAGCTGCACGCCGACAAGCGCGAGTTTCGCGCGCTGCGCACGAACGAGCTCAAGGTGATCCGCTACGGGCGTCGGCCGGATGGGCGCGAGCTGCCGAGCGTGGGACTCGATCTCGCAACGGATCGCCTCGAACGCCAGCCGATCGGCGAAGGAGGCGGCAACGCGCGCGTCGACGAGGGACTGCGCAAGCTCGACCGCGCGCTGGAAACGGCACAGGCGCTGCGCGTGTGGCTCGGCGCCAAGGCGACCTCCGCCGAGATGGATCCAGAACTCGAACGCAAGCTGCGCGAGACCGGCTACCTGATGGACGGCGGGAAGCGCGAATGAGCGCGGACGGGCCGCAGCAGCGACGGTCGGGCTGGGCGCATTTCGCCTCGCTGGCGTGCGCGTTCGTCGCGCTCATGGCGTGGACTTGGGGCACTTGGCCCGACGCCATCGTCGACTTCGGCCGCGAACTCTATGTGCCATGGCGCATGAGCGAGGGCGCGCTGCTGCACCGCGAGCTGGCGTGGTTTAACGGGCCGCTCTCGCCTAACTTCAACGCGCTGCTGTTCGAGCTCTTCGGCGTCGGACTCTGGACGCTTCTGTGGGCCAATGCGGCGCTCTTTGCGGGCTCTCTCGCGCTGCTGCACTTCGTGCTGCGGCGGGCCACGAGCAGCGGCGCGGCGACCGTGGCGTGCATCGTGGCCATCGCCACCTGCGGCTTCGGCCAGCAAGTCGGCATCGGCAACTACAACCAGCTCGCGCCCTACTCGCACGAAGCGACGCACGGGCTGTTGCTTGCGCTGGCCTCCCTCGCGTTGCTCACGGCGTGGAGCGGCCGCGGCTCGATCCTGCTCGTGCTCGCGGCAGGCTTCACGACGGGTCTGGCGTTCCTCACCAAGCCGGAGACCTTCGTCGCGGCTCTCGCCGGCTCGCTGGTGGCGCTCGTGCTCGCGAGCTGGAACGCGCGCTTCCGCAGCGTGCGGGCGCTGGTGGCCTTCGCGCTCGGCGCGCTCACGGCGGTGCTGCTCGCGTGGAGCTTGCAGATTCCGGCCCACGGGAGCGCTGCGGCGTGGCGCTCGACGCTGGGCGCGTGGCCGCAGCTCGCGTCGAGCTCGGTGAGCGAGCTCAAGTTCTATCGCGACGGCATGGGCATCGATGCGCCGCTCGCGAACATCGGCTGGATGCTCGCGTGGGCGCTCGGCGCACTCGCGCTGCTGGGCCTCGGCATCGGCGTCGGAACGCTGGTCGCGCGCAAGGCTGGCGAGCGGGCAGGCGCGGGCGCGTGTGCACTCGCGAGCGCCATCGCACTGGGGCTGCTGTGGACGATGCTGCCGTGGAGCCAAGCGGCGCGTCCGTGGCCGCTCGTGGCTCTCGCGACGCTGGTGAGCGCGACATGGAGCACGCTGCGCCAGCGCGGTGCGGACCGCAGACCGGTCCTCGCCGGCTTCGCGGCGCTCTCCCTCGCCCTGCTCGCGAAGATGCTCTTGAACGCGCGGCTGGAGCAGTACGGCTTCACGCTGGCGCTGCCAGCGACGGCGCTCGTCGCGGCGCTCTTGTGGAGCAACCTCCCGGCGCTGCTCGCCCGGCGCAAGCTCTCGCCAGGCGTGGCGCGAGCGGCCGGTGCGATGCTGCTCGTGGCCCTAGTCTTCGCGAGCCTTGCCGCAACGCGGCGCTATCACCAGCGCAAGCTCTTCTCACTCGGGACGGGACCTGACGAATTTCGCACGGACGCGCGCGGGCAAGTGCTCGACGCGACGCTCCAGTGGCTCGAGCGCGCGCGAACCGCGAGCACAAGCGCGCCGACTCTGATCGCATTGCCCGAAGGCGTGATGGTGAACTACCTCGCGCGCCTCGAAAATCCGACGCCGTACATCAACTTCATGCCACCGGAGCTCGTGCTCTTCGGTGAAGAGACGATCCTCGCCGCGCTGCGCGCGACGCCGCCCGACATCGTGCTCTTGACCCACAAGGACACGGCGGAATATGGCTTTCCGTGGTTCGGGCGCGACTACGGGCGGGCACTTGTGCGCTGGGTGATGGAGAACTACGAGCCCGCGGCCCTGATCGGTGATCCGCCGCTCGGACTCGTGCTGCCCGGCGAGCCGCCGCTGGCTCGCGCGCCCGTGTTTGGCGTCCGCATCTTCGTCCGCAAGCGACGATGAGCGCGGACTCCCAGCACGCGATCGATCCGGTGTGCGGCATGCAGGTCGCGCTGGATGCGCCGTTGCGGTGCGAGCATGTCGGGATCACATACTCGTTCTGCGCGCGTTCCTGTCAGAAGCGCTTTCAATCTGATCCTGCTCGGTACCTCGGAGGTGCGCGCGAAGCGATGCGGCCAGAGCCGGGGCTCGAGAGCGTCTGGCACACCTGCCCGATGTGTCCGGGTATCGAGCAGCTCGGTCCCGGAACATGCCCGAGATGCGGCATGGCACTCGAGCCCGTCGAGATCACGCGGGACGACCCGTTTGCGGAGGAGCAGCGCGAGCTCGCACGACGCCTCAAGCTCGGCGTCGCGCTCACCGTCCCCTTGTTCGCGCTCACGATGAGCGGCATGGCCGTCGGACATCACGAGTCCCTGCTGCCTCCCGCTCTCGATCCGGCCGTGCAGTTCGCGCTCGCTAGCCCCGTGGTGTTCTGGTCGGGCCGACCGATCCTCGAACGCGCGCTCGCGTCGCTGCGCGCGCTCTCGCCCAACATGTTCACGCTGCTCGGGCTGGGCACCGTCGCGGCGTGGGCGGCGAGCGTGTCGGCCGCCATTCTCGGCCACACCGAGGCGCTCTATTTCGAGTCTGCCGCGGTGATCACGGCGCTCGCGCTCCTCGGTCAAGTGCTCGAGCTGAAGGCGCGGCGTCGCACCAGCGCCGCGCTGCGGGAGCTGCTCGATCTCGCACCCAAGACGGCGCTGCTCGTCGATCCGCTCGGCAACGAGCGCGAGATTGCGCTCGCGAAGGTCGAGTCCGGCTTCGTGCTGCGCGTGAAGCCCGGAATGCGCGTGCCGGTCGACGGCGTCGTGCTCGACGGCGAAGCGTACCTCGACGAGTCGGTGCTCACGGGTGAGTCCATCCTGCTGCACAAGCAGCGCGGCGACGCAGTCACGGGTGCGACCCTCGCGCAGGGCGGCAGCTTCACGATGGTCGCGGAGCGCGTCGGGCGCGAGACCGCGCTCGCGCAGATCTTGGCGCTCGTCGCGAGCGCGCAGCGCAGCCGCGCTCCGATTCAAGCGCTTGCCGATCGGGCCATGCGCCGGTTCGTGCCTGCCGTGCTGCTCGTCGCGCTGCTCTCGGGTGCGGCGTGGATCGTGTTCGCGGACGATGGCCTCGCGCGCGGACTCGTGGCGTGCGTCTCCGTGCTCATCATCGCGTGCCCCTGCGCCCTCGGACTCGCCACCCCGATGTCCGTCGCCGTCGCGACCTCGCGCGGCGCGCGCGAAGGCGTGTTGTTTCGCGACGCGGGCGCGCTCCAAGCGCTCGGAGAGGCCGATGTGCTCGTGCTCGACAAGACCGGCACGCTCACGACAGGCAAGCCGGTGCTCGCGGCGTGCTGCGTGCTGCCGGGCGAGGACGAGCGCTCGCTGCTGCGACTGGCCGCGGCGCTGGAGCGACGCAGCGAGCATCCGCTGGCGGCCGCGGTGGTCGAGGGCGCTCGAGCGCGCGGAATCGAGCTCGAGGATCCAAGTGCCTTCGAGAGCGTCGCTGGAGAAGGCGTCCGTGGCACCGTGGGATCCCGCAGGGTGGTGGTAGGGAGTGCGCGCTGGCTCGCCCGCGAGGGTATCGCCACCAGCGCCCTCGAAGCGCAAGCCGAGCGCTGGGCGCGCAGCGGCGCGAGCGTCGTGTTCGTCGCGCTCGACGGAGAGCTCGCCGGACTGCTCTCGCTGGCGGATCCGCTGCGCGAGGGTGCGCGCGAGACGCTCGAGCGCATCGCTGCGCTCGGCATCGAAGTGCATGTCGCCAGCGGTGATCGCGCGGCGACGGTCGAGAGCGTGGCGGCGGAACTGCACATCGGGCGGACATTCGCGGAGGCAAGCCCTGCGGCCAAGGCGGTCTATGTGCGCGACCTGAGCGCGCGCGGCAGGCGTGTCGCGATGGTCGGGGACGGCGTCAACGACGCTCCCGCGCTCGCACTCGCACATGTGGGCATCGCGATGGGTGGCGGGACGGATGTCGCCAAGCAGACCGCGGGCGTGACACTCGTCCGCGACGACTTGCGCGCGCTCGCGCGCGCCCTGTCGCTCGCGCGAGCGACGCTCGCAAATGTGCGCCAAAACCTCGCCTTCGCGCTCGGCTACAACGCGCTCTGCATCCCGCTGGCGGCCGGAGTCCTCGCGCCCTTCACTGGCACGCTGCTCTCCCCCATGATCGCGGCGCTCGCCATGACGCTGAGCTCGCTCTCGGTGATCGGCAACGCGCTGAGACTCCGCATGCGACGGCTCTGAAGCGCGCGCTCGCGGGACGCTCGCCGCCGGCGTACATTGACGGCTTCATGATCGTCCTCGACAAGGTCTCGAAGCACTACGGCCGGCGACTGCTGCTCGTCGAAGCCAGTTTCCAGCTGAACCCCGGCGACAAGGTCGGGCTCGTCGGTCCCAACGGCTCGGGCAAGTCGACGCTCTTCCGCCTGATCGTCGGCGAGGAGAAGCCCGACGACGGCGTGGTGCAGGTACCCAAGCGCGTCTCCATCGGCTACTTCCGGCAGGATGCCGGCGAGATGCGCGGGCGCTCGGTGATCGACGAGGCGATCGCGGGTTCCGGCCGGCTCGGCGACCTGCACCACGAGCTCGCGGACCTCGAGAAGGCGATGAGCGATCCCGAGCGTCTCGACGAGATGGATGCAATCC
>VGYZ01000057.1 GCA_016872795.1 Planctomycetota bacterium | reverse complement strand
GAGCTGCGGCTTGCGAGCCGCGCGCGCCACCGCGTCCACGGGCAAGTCTGCGTTCACGCGCACGGCGAGCAGTCGAGCGAGAGCACCGCCGCGGCCGCGCGACTCCCAAGCCGTCATCAAGGCGCCGTCGCAACCGAGCTCGCGATCCGCGCGCTCCGCGACCGCCTGCGCGTTCGGTGCATGCTCGACCCACCAGCTCGCCGCGCACGCGAGCGCGGCGAGCGCCTGCACGGCGAGCGCGTCCGCGCGCAACGCTTCCACGCCCGAGAGCTGGCATGCGAGCGCTGTCGCGAACGCCGCGGAAGCTCCGAGCAGAGCTGCTTCGAGCGCTCGCGCGGCGCGCGTCCGACGCAGTGCCGCGCCGATCAGGCTCGGAATCCCGTCGCGCTCCGTCATCGTCCTCCGCCGCTCGCCGCGCCGCCGTCGACCTCGGGCAGCCGCGCCGCGAGCTCGGCATCGAGCGACTCGATGCGTCCGCGCGAGAAGACCAGCGCCACGCGCGTACCGCGCTCCGGCATCAGCCACGCGTTGAGCGCCCAGATGCCCTGCTCGACGCAGTCCGGCTGCGCGCCAGAGAGCAGCGTGTAGCCCTCGCTGAAGAAGGCGATGTTGATCAGGTTCTGGTAGACATCGGCGGCGAACACTTCCGCCGCATCGGCGCCGCTGCGGCCGTTGGGCACCATGCGCGAGCCGAGGTAGGCCCACTCGTGGCGCTTCATCGCGAGGCCGCTCGACAGGTTCCGCACGAGGTCTTCGACGCGATAGAAGAATGTCTCGCCGCCCTGCCGCCAGCCGACATACAGGCACAAGCCCGTCCCCGTCGGCAGCGTGACCTCGTACGGACTCGCGCCCGCCTTGAGCTCGGCCTCGCTCGGAGCAGGCTCCTTGCGGCGCCATGTCGCGTTGGTGCCCGGGGTCGCGCCCAGCGCGAGCAGCGCGACATTGAGCACGCTCGGTGTCGCGGGCGTCATGAACGCCGACTCGTGCGCGGCGCCGGCCGGACCGACGAGCAAGTACTCGAGCAGGTCGTCGCGCACGAGCACGTCCACCGGCACGACGCACAGGCCGCGGGCCGGATCGAGGGCGATGTCCTGCTGCGCGAGCGTGTCGACGAGCTTGCGCTCCGCCTCGGACAGCGGGCGGCGCGGGCCCGCGTCTTGGGGCCGGGCGACGAGGGCGAACAGAGCGGCGACGGCGAGGGTCCGGAGCATGGCGAGGACGAGCTTAGCGAGGCTGAACGCAAGCCGCGCCGCCGCGGTTCACGCGCCCGCATGTCGCGCGCCCGCTATCCTGCGCTCCATGCGCTTCCCCGCGCTCGCCGCAGCCGCTTTCCTCACCCTCGCTGCCTGCAACTCGACCCCGCCGGCCCCCGCGCCCCTCGAGCTCCCCGCCCACGCCGCGGCCGACCCCGCGCTGGTGCCGCTCGAGTTCCTCGCCGGTCGCTGGATCTGCGTCAACCCCAACCAGACCGTCAACGAGGAGCACTGGACCGCGCCGCGCGGCAAGTGCATGGTCGGCGCGTTCCGGCAGGTGCGCCGCGACGGCAAGTGCGCCTTCGTCGAGGTCTCGCAGATCTCCGTCGAAGAGGGCGCGCTCGTGCTGCGCCTGCGCCACCTGCACGGCCAGCTGGAAGTGCCCGACAACCAGAAGGACATCTCCATGTTCGCGCTGCGCGCGCTTGCGCCGCGGCGCGTCGAGTTCGCCGGCACCGGCTCCGCCGAGGGCGTGGCGGCGGTGATCTACGAGCGCCCGGACGACGACACGCTGCTGCAGACGATCGAGTTCGATCCGGTGAAGACGAAGGAAAAACCGTTCACATCGAAGTACATGCGCGAGCGCTGAGGCGCGCGGAGCAGGCGGGCGTGAGCGACGCGGCGGCACGCAGACTCGCGTGGGGCGCTCGGGCTGCGGCGACGCTCGCGGCACTCGCGCTCGTGCTCGCCTGCGGCCCGCGCTTTCCGTGGCAGGACGACTTCGCGCTCGTGACGCGCCTCACCGGCGCGCTGGAGTTCTCGTGGCGCTGGTTGTGGAATGGCTACAACGACCATCGCTTTCCACTGTCGATGCTCGCGCTGCTCGGCCTGCACTCGCTCGGCGGGGGCGACCATCGGCTCGCGATGGTGCTGCATGTCGCGCTTCTGTCCGCAGTCGCGGCTCTCGCCCTAGCGACGCTGCGCCGCTTGCGCGGACGCGCGTGTGCCAGCGATGCGGTCCTCCCGCTCGCGTGTTTGCACTTCGGGCACTGGCCGAACCTGCTGCTCTCCTTCCAGCTCTGGATGGTGCTGACGGCGGCGATCACATGCGCGTGGGGCCGAGCCGCTTCGAGCCTTGGCAGGCGAGTTCCACCGTCGCGCTGGTGCTCGTCGGGCTCGCGGGCGTCGCGTCCATCGCCTTGCTGCGCGAGCCGGCGCGGCGCCGACAGGGGCTCGCGCTCCTCGGCGGAATCGGCGCGCTCGCGAGCTTGGGCGTCGGCATCGCCTGGGGGCGCTCGGCGCCGGGCTACGAGCCCGGACTCGAGGAGCGCTACGCGACCTTGCTGCTGCCGCTCGTGCTGCCCGTCGCGTTCTCGATCGAGCTCGCGACGAGCGAGCGCCGGCGCGCGCCGCTGCGCAGCGCGTTCGCGGCGCTCACGCTCGCGGGAGCGCTCAACGGGATGTTCGTGGGGTGGAAGGGCACGGCGGCCGTGCGCGAGGAGGCGCTGCGCTTCGAGGCTGCCGTCGAGAGCGGCGCAAGCTCGCGCGAGCTCGCCGCGCAGTTCGTGCCGTGGATGTTCCAGGGCGAAGCCGATCTCGCCCGCCTCCTCGCGGAATTGCGGCGGGCGCAGCTGCCGCCCTTCGATCGCGGCGCGGCGCGCGCGCTCGGCGGCCGCGAAGTCGCGGCCCTCCTCGATCCGGGCGAGCTGCTGCTCGAACTCGCAGGCGACGAGCGCACGCTCGTGCTCTCGTTCGGCCTGTTGCCGGAAGCGAATCGCCGCTGCGATGGTCTCGAGTTCGCGCTCGTGTGGCGTCCGCGCGAAGGCCCTGAGCGCACGCTGCTCGCGCGCGAGCTGTTCCCCGCCCGCGATGGCGAGCCGCAGCCCGAGGAGTACATCGAGCTCGAGCTCCCCGGCGGACCGGCCACGCTCGCGCTGATGACGCGCAACGCGCCCGGCCGCCACGCGCGCTGGGGTCGCGGCTACTTCGCCGACTTCACGCTGCGCTGAATGTTCGGGCTAGAAGAGCGTCTCGCGCGTGACGCCAACGCGCGCGAGGTCGTCCTTGACGAGCTCGAACACGGCCTCGGCGTAGCGCCGGATCTCGTGCTGCGCGTCCGGCTCGAGACGCTGCGTGAGGAAGTGGATCACGCCCTGCAGCGACACGGTCCAGTAGGCTTGGCTGTAGAGGTTTTGCGGCAGCAGCATGCGCGCGATCTCCTTCGCGACACCGCGCTGGAGGCGCTCGTCGTACAGCTCGAATGTGCGGCGGCACTCCGCGAGCATGCGCTCGCGCTCGCCCGCGTGATCGAAGTCCGCGGGCAGGTCGAACGAGGCCTGCTTGTTGCCGTGCGGAGGGTTCGCGCGCATCACCTGCGGCACATAGAACTCCTGAGCCCACTGCACATAGCGCCCCGAGATCTCGTTCCACGAGCAGCCCTTGTCGGTGTCGAACAAGACATCGAACACCTCGAGCGAGACGCTCTCGCCGTTCACCTCGTACTCGCGCCAGCCGCTGCCGACTTGGTACTTGAACGCTTGGCGGAACACGAACAGCGGCGCCTTCCAGTGGAAGGTGTAGAAGCTGTGGCGATACGGCGATGTGTGGCCGTGCTTCCAGAGAAAGCCCGCGAGCTTGCGGTCGCCGTCGTCGAAGGCGGCCTTCTGCTTTTGGTAGCTGATGCGCGCGGCGTTGACGACCTTGAGCGCGGGGTCGTGCTGCATGCGGTCGACGCACGCGACGAAGCCGATGCCGTCGTCGAGGGTCGGGACCGCGCCTTCGGGGATGGGGAGCGTGCTGGCGGCCATGCCGCTCAGTCTAGGAATCCGGAGGCCCCTTTAGCGACGGAGGAGCGCCGCGACTTCCGCGCAGGCATCGAGTGCGGCGCGCGAGCGACCGGCGAGCTCGCGAGCCTCGTCGAGCGACCTCTGGGCACCTTCGCGATCGCCGGCCGCGACGAGGACTCGCGCGCGCAGCAGGGGCGCGCTCGTCTCGAGCCGCGCCAGTCCGTCGCTGCCGCGCGCGGGATCGAACGCCCCGAAGGTGCGCTCGAAGGCGTGGTGCGGGCCGCGACCGAGCCGCTCGTCGCGCGAGAGCCGGCGCACGATCGACGCGTGCTCGCCCAGCGCGCCCGAAGCCTCGCAGGCACCGAGCAGGGCGCAGCGCACCGCGAAGATCCGCAGGTCGCGCTCCTCGCTCTCCGCCTCCCCGAGCAGGCCGATGCCAGCAGCAGCGAGCAGACATCGCGCGCTCGCGAAGTCGCCACGGGCGCCAGCCCGTTCGCCCAGAGCCGCGAGCAGCCGTGCATCGGCGGTCCACCACGCACCCGAGCGTTCCAGCGCCGCCGAGAGCCCGCCACAGCGCGCGAGTTCCTCGCCCACGGCGAGCTCCGAGCGCCACGAGAACTCACTGCCGCCCTGCGCGCGAGCGCGAAAGCGCGCGCGCAGCTGCTCGGCGGCGGCCGCGAGCGGCGAGGAGAGCCACTGCTCCACGAGCTTGGAATCGAGTGCGTGCGCCTCGGCGAGCGCGGTCCAGATCGCCTCGCGTTCGAGCTCGCGCACGGCGCGCCCGGCGAGCGTCTCGCTGGCCTCGTCCCGCAGCTCGAGACGCTCCCGCAGCCAAGCCCTCGCTCGCGCGTCTCCACAGCTGCCGAGCGCCGCCAGAGCATGGCGCCGCAGATCCAAGTCGCGATCCACGGCCGCAGACAGCAGCGTGTCGACCTCCGGCGGTCGCCGACGGGCGAGCAGGTCGAGCGCGAGCTCGCGATGCAACCCGTGCTCGGCGGAATCGAGCGCAACGCGGCGCAGCAGCGCGAGTGCCGGCTCCGCTGCGTTCGCATCGCAGGCGCGCAGCCCACGCGCGCGCAGGTCGAAATCGCAGCTCGCCCACGCCTGGCCGAGCACCTCGACCGCGCGCGCGTCGCCAAACGGCGCGCGCGAGAGCGCCGCCTCGATCCGCAGGCGCCGAGGAACGCCGTCCTCGAGCCACGGCACAAGTCGCTCACGCCCGAGCGCGTCTTGCCCCAGCGCCCAGATGACCGCCTTGGAGACTTCGACGCGAGCGCGAGTGCGCGCGAGCACGCGCGCGAGCTCTTCGTGGGCCGCGGTTCCCGCTTGCTCGTACACGACGCGCACGAGCGCGGCCGCCCGCAGCTCGGTGGCGCGCAATTCCAGCCGCTCGAGATCAGCGAGCTCCGCGGCCAGTCGCTCGCGCGCCAGAGCCGCGATCCCCGTGTCAGGCGCGAGCGGGGCGAGCAAGTCGAACGCAGTCATCCCCGCTGCGCCACCTTGCCTCGCGATCCTGCACAAGTCCGCTCGCAACGCCTCGAGTCGCACGCCCCGCGGCAGCTCCGCGAGCAGCGCTTCGGCGTGGCGCAAGTCGACCGAGCGCCAGCGGCGCGCCAGCGCCTCGATCCACGGCTCGACGGGCCGCGCCGCGCACAGGGCGCTGAACGCCTCGTCGCTCACTCCGCGCGCGCCGTCGTCGAGCGCGCGCACCAGCAACCCGCCAAACTCCGCGCGCGCTTCCTCGACGAGCAGCTCTCGTGCGAGACCGACCGCCGCGCGTCGCCGCTCGGGCGCCACGCTCGCGTCGAGCCACGGCTCGAGGTCCGCGGGGGTGAGTTCCTTCGCATGCTGCGCCAGCTCCTCGAACAGGAAGTCGGCGACTCGTTCGCGCAGCTCCGGCTCCGAGCGCAGCACGCCGAGCACATCCGCCGCCGGCCAAGCCTCGAAGCTGCCGCGCACGAGCGCGTGGTCGCGCGAGTCGTCCACGCCCGCACGCAACTGCTCGAGCAGCGCTCGTCCGAGCGCGTGCGTCGGCGAACGCACGGCGCGTGCCGCCGCAGTGAAGAGCTCTTCGAAACCGACCGGCCCCGGCCACGCCGCCGCAACGCGCTCGGCCGCGCTGTCCGCGCTCGCGTCGTGCAGATCGAAGCGCAAGCGCAGGGCCGACACGATCGCCGCGCGCTCGGCATCGCTCGCGGCCTCCTCGAGCACCGCCATCCAGACCCTCGCGGGCCGCGCTCGTTCCAGGCGCGCTGCGAGCCCGCGCCACACGCGCGGATCGCCGCGGCGCAACACTCGAGTCCCCAGCTCGCGCAGGTCGACAGACTCGGTGTCGAGCTCCACGATGTACTCCAATGCGGCGCTCGCGACGCGTTCATCGGCGTCGTGCGCGAGGCGCTCGAGCGCGTCGGTGTCCCGCAGGCTCGCCGTCGCCGACTGCAGGAGCGCCAAGCGCACGGCAGGCAGCGGGTGCTGTGCCAGAGCGAGCACCTCGTCGGGCTGCGTGACCAGTCCCAAGCGCAGCGCCGCGATCAACAGATCAGGCGCGACTTCGCCGGGCATTCGCGCGACGGGCTCGAAGCTCGCGACCGACCAGGTGGACTCGAGCAGCGCGAACTCGCGCGCTCGCTCGAGAGCACGCAACAATGTGACGCGACCGTCGGTGCCCAGAGCGAGTGCCTCCGCCCGCGCCTCGTCGCCTGCAGCTTGCGCCCAGCGCCTCAGCGCGAACTCGCGCTCGACCGAATCGGCAAAGCCCTGGACCGGCTCCTGCGCCAGCGCGCGCAAGCCCAAGCTCAGGACGAGAGCCGCCGCTGCGCCTGCGCGAGCCATTGGATCAGGTCCGACGCGATGACCGCGCGCTTGCCCAAGTGCGACGCGGCGAAGTCACCCGCGAGCCCGTGCGCACGCACCGCAGCGCAGGCCGCATCGAGCACGGTCCACTGCGGAAACGCACCCGTCGCGCACAGCGCGGCATACGCGGCAACGATGCCCGCGAGCACATCGCCCGAGCCCGCCGTCGCCATGCCGGAGTTGCCCGTGTCGTTCATGTACACGAACCGACCATCGGTGACCACCGTGCCCTGTCCCTTGAGGCACACGATCGCGCCGCTGCGCTGTGCAAGCTCGCGCGCTGCGGCCTCGCGCCCCGCCGCGTCGCGCGGCACCTCGCGCCCGAGCAACCGCGCCGCCTCGCCGGGATGCGGCGTGAGCACGGTCCCGCCGGCGCGCCCCTTCAGCTTTTCCGGCGCGCTTCCGAGCACATTGAGCGCGTCCGCATCGAGCACGAGCGGAATCGCTGGCGCGCGGCCGAGCAGCGCCTGCACGAGCTGCTGCGCGTCGTCGGCCTGCCCGAGTCCGCATCCGGCGACGACCGAGTGAAAGCCGCGCTGCGCAACTTCGAACGGCACATTGGCGATGTTGCTCGCGCGCATCAGGATCGCTTCGGGCGCCGCGACCGGCAGCGCGTGCGCCACTTCGTCGCTCGTCGCGAGCACCGTCACGAGCCCCGCGCCCGCGCGCTGCGCCGCGCGCGCCACGAGCAGCGCCGCGCCCGGCATCGTCGCGCTGCCGCAGGCCACGAGCACGCGCCCCGCGTCGCCCTTGTGAGCGTCCGCCGGCAGCTCCGGCGGCACCAGCGAACGCTCCTGCACGCTCATGCGACCACCTCCATGCGCCCAACCTCGAGCCCGGCCCAGTTGCGCAGCACGCCCTGCCGCCACTCCGGCATCGCCTGCGCGACATCGCGCGAGAGCAACCCGAAGCGCTCGCACAGATCGATCACGAGCGGATGCATCGCGCGGTAGTTGCCGTCGTCGATCTTCACCGCGAGTCCGAGTCCGCGCTCGCGCACGCCGAGTACATACACCGCTTCCGCGCCGAGCTTCGGGAAGAGCTTGCCGCCGCTCGCGCGCAGCAGGTCCGTGCACATGCTGTGGCGCGTGCCGCCGATCAGCTCGGGGTGCGCCGCCGCGACGCGCACGAAGCGCTCGCACGCGCGCCGCCGCGGCTCCGCGAGCCCCTCGGGGTTCGCGACGCGCGCCAGAGCCGTCGCGAGCCGCACGAGCGGCAGGTGGAATGTCGGAGCGCTGCAGCCGTCGATCGCGACATCGAGCTCGCCCGGCCGCACGCCGCTCATCTCCTCGACGGCGCGCCGCACGAGCGCCTGCGCCGCGTTGTCGCGCTCGAGGTAGCGCGCCGGGTCGACGCCGAGGTGCAGAGCAAGCGCGAGGAAGCACGTGTGCTTGCCCGAGCAGTTGTTGTGCGCGCGCGTCCCTTTCTCGCCCGCCAGCGTCAGCGCGCGTCGCGCGTCGTTGTCCGTCGGCAGCTGCGCGCCGCACTGCAAGTGCTCCGGCCCGAGCCCGAGCCGCGCGAGCAGCTCGCGCACGCGCCGCACATGGATCTCTTGCCCGTGGTGCGAGGCGAGCGCCAGCGCGAGCTCGTCGTCGCGGATCGCGAAGCGCTCGGCGGCGCCGCTCTCGAGCAGCGGCAGCGCCTGCAGCGACTTGGTGGAGCTGCGTGCGAACACGGGGTGGTTCCAGTCCCCCGCTCCGTCGACCACCGCGCCCGTCGCATCGACCAGCACCCACGCACCGCGGTGCACGCTCTCGAGGTGACGGCCGCGCCACGCGCGCGCCAGAATCGGGTTCTCGGGCCAACCCTCGCTGGCGAATTCGGGCGTGGCTTGGGCCGTCGGATGGATGTGCGAGTGCGCGGAAGCGGTCATGGCGGCGCAGGGATCGTAACCGCGGCGCGCGCTCGGGCACCCAACGGGCCGACGCGATGGACTAGAATGCCGCGGCGTGCTGCCCTTCAATCACCATCGCGGCTCCCTCGCGCCGTTGCGGCGCTCGCGGGGCGAGTCGTCCCCCTCGCTCGACCCTCTCCCGCACGCTTCTTTGCAACCTGTACCTCAAGAAGTCACCCGACCCGAGCAAAGCTCGCGACGCCACGCCCTCGCGGGCTGGCTCGTCGCCCCGCTCGCGCTCGTCTCCGTCGCGGCCGGCGTGTTGCTGGTCGTCGAGAGCCCACAGGGACTGTTCGGCGTCGTCTTCGGCAGCGCGCTCGCTCTCGGACTCGTGTGGGTCCTCGCGTGCTCGCTGTTTCCGGCCACGGCCGATCGCACATGCCCCGAGTGCAACCGCAAGGGCCTCGTGCGGCTCGACCGCCGCACGACGCGCGGCGTGCGCTGCGCGCGGTGCGGCTTCCGCGATGCGACCGCGAGCTCGTTCTTGCTCGCGGAGGACGAGGGCGTGCCGCTCGAGAGCACCGTGTTACACGAGCGCGACCGCGGGCGCGAGTGATCGCGCTTGAACTGCAAGCCCTTTGCGGCCACGCTGCTTCCCATGGCCTCCGAACCCGCCGTGCGCATGATCGAGCTCGTTCTCGCGCGCATCGTGCTGCGCGATCAGGAACGCTCGCAGCACATCCTGCTCAAGGAGCGCGACGGAAAGCGCGCCTTCGCCATGACCATCGGCCGCGGTGAAGCCGACGAGCTGCAGCGCATCGTGCAGGGCCAAGCTCCCCAGCGTCCGCTGACGCACCAGCTCGCGCTGCACATGGTCGAGGCCCTCGGGTCGCGCATCCTGCGCGCCGACATCATCGACCTGCAGGAGAACACATACTTCGCACAGCTCGCGCTGGCCGCGGCGCCTGGCGAGCCTCCGACGATGGTCGACGCGCGCCCCTCGGACGCCATCGCGCTCGCGCTGCGCGCCCGCGCGCCCGTGCGCATCGCCGAGCCGATCCTCGAGCAGGTGCGCAGCGACACCGCCGGGCCCGACCCGCTGCCGCCCGGGCCCTGAGGAGCTGCGGCCGCGAGTCCGGCGGCGAGAATTGGCTCCGGGCGAACTAGAATTGCTCCTCGCGCGGCGCGTTCTCGCCGAGCGCTTCGCAAAACTCCCCCGTCCATGCCCCTCGAATTCACTGCGCGCGAGCGAGAGTGCGCCGAGCTGCTCGCCGCGTTCGAAGCCGTGAGCCTCGGCGCGGGTCCGTGCGCCGTCGAAGTGCGCGGCCCGAGCGGGAGCGGCAAGTCGCGCCTCGTGGCCGAGCTCTACGGACGCATCGCGGCGAACGCGAAGCACAATCCTCCCGAGGCCGCCTACTGGCCGAACGAGATTCCGCTCGGCCCGACGGCGCGCGCGACCGGACCCGAGCTGCGCAAGGCGCCGGCGGCGCGCGGCGCCGCGCGCTTTCTTTGGCTCGGGCTGCGCGCCACCGAGCGCCTCGCTCGGCTCACTCCCGAACGCGGCACGCAGCAGGACGAGCTCGTGCGCGAGATCGAGTTGCACGCCCGGCGCGGGCAGCGCTTCGGCGAGCTCGGCGCGAGTCTGGCGCTCGCGCTCGCTCGCGAAGGTGAGATGGACTCCGGCCCGCGCGAACGCGCGCTCGCGGCCCTGCGTGCGGCGTTGGAGTCCGGCGCGTGCACGGCGACGGTGCTGTGGATCGATGACGCCCAGTGGGCCAGCGACGAGCTGCTCGAGCTAGCGACCGTGCTTTGGAGAGAGGCTCGCGCGCGCCGAGCGGCCTTGCTCCTGATCCTGTGCGACGACAGCGACGAACCCGTGCGCGCGGCACGCGCGGAGTTCACGACGCTCGTGGCACCGCAACGCGTGGACCTCGCTCCCATTCCTGCGCCACAGTTCGCAACCGCCATCGACACGCTCTTGCCCGGAGCGTTGCCGCAGCAACGCGAGGCCTTGCTCGCGAGCGCCGCCGGCAACTTCCTCGAGCTCGAGGAACGCGTCGCATGGCTCAGTCTCTCGCGCGGCAACTTCGAGCACGGCGAGCGAGCGCTCCACCTGAGCGCCGCGGGCGAGGCCGAGCTCGCGCAGTGGCCGGAGGGCCGGCGCCTGCGCCTCGAGCTGCGCGTCAGCCAACTCGCCAGCGCGGTCGAGCGCCTGCTCGGCTGGAGCAGCGCGAATGCGCTCGAGTTCCTCGGCACGGTGGCGCTCGAGTTCGGGCGACGCTGCGCCTTGCTCGGCACCGCGGAGCGCGAGCTCGTCGCCCGCGCCGCGCCCCTCGCCCAGCTGCCTTCGGACGCACGCATCGAACACGGCCGCAGCGCGCTCGCCTTCCATCTCGAGGCCCAAAAACTGTGGCGCCGCTTCGGCGAGCGCGAGTCCGGGCTGTTGTCCCAGACGCTGCGCGACGAGCTCGCACGCTGGATCAACGCCAGCTTCGGCGACGACGGCAACTGGCGGCCGCACGACACGGGCGATCCGGCGACCCTGCCGCCGGAGAGCGTGCTCGCGCTGCTCGCGCAGGAGCGCACGGCCGAGCTGCGCGACCTGCTCGACATGGCGATGGCGGAGCTGTCCTTGGACGCGGCGCCGGATTGGAACGATCCGCGGCAGGCGGCGGCGTTGCGAGCGATCCGCGTCGCGGTGCAGAACGACGCCGAGGAGCAGATCTGGGCGCGCACGCGCCGCTGCTCCGCGCGCCTCGAGCATGTCGAGTGGTCGCTCGTGCCCGAGCAAGTGCTCGGGAGCGCGGGTCGCGAGGCGCTCGCGCGCCGCATCAGCGCCGCGGGCCTGCCGCGCCTCGCGCTCGCGATTCGCGCCAGTCGCGTCGAGCTCCTGCGCGCGCGCGGCGACGCGCTGCGCGACTCCGAATCCGGCATCGACGAGCTCGCGGACGCGCTCAGCGATCTGGGCCAGAGCCTGTGGGAGCTCGGTGAAAACTCCGGCGCCGAGCGCGCCTTCGGCGAGCAGCTCGCGCTGATGCGCACTCGCGTGGCGGGCGACACGGCCCCGCTGCGCCGTCGCAACCTCTCGATCGCGCTCGACAATGTCGCCGGGCTCGCCGCGACGCGCGGCCAGCTCGACTTCGCGCGCGAGGTGTATGTCGAGAGCCTCGCGATCGCGCGCGAGCTCGCCAGCGACGACGATTCGCCGGGCGCGCGCCGCGACCTGTTCCTCTCGCTCTCGAACCTCGCGACGATCAATTACCGCCGCGGGCGTCTGGACGAGGCGCTCTCCATGCACGAGGAGAGCCTCGCGATCCGCCGCGAGCTCGCCGAAGCGCTCGAGAGCGACGACGCGCGCCACGATCTCGAGAACGGCCTCGAGAGCGTGGCCGACATCGAGCACGAGCTCGGCCGCTTCGAGGCCGCCGCGCAGAAGTACGAAGAGTGCCTGACGATCGAGCGCGAGCTCGCCGAGCGCCTCGGCACGAGCGCGCACCGCTGGTCCGTCGCGCAACTCCTGCGCAGCATCGCCGACATCGAGCGCAACAGCGGCCGCCGCGGCGCCGCGCTGCGCCGGCTCGAGGAAGCGATCGCGATCGCGCGCGGGCTCGTGACCGAGCTCGGCACTCCGGCGAGTCGACGCGAGCTCGCTGCCTCGCTGCGCGCGCTCGGTACGCTGCAGGAAGAGCGCAACGAGCTCGAGCGCGCCCGCGCGACCTACATGGAGGCGCTCGAGCTCGCGCGCGACAGCCGCGGCGAGTCCGAGGACAGCACCGCCGGTCGCGCGAGCCACGCGCACCTCTTGTGCGATGTTGCCGACATCGACCTCACGCGCGGCGACCTCGAAGGCGCGCGCCGCGGCTACGAGCAGGCGCTCGCCATCCACCGCCAGCTCGCCACCGATGTCGGCACGCCCGACTGCCGCCGCGACCTGCTCGTGGTGCTCGACCACCTAGCGAACCTCGACGAGCGACAAGGCCTGACCGACTCCGCGCTGACGCGCTTCCGCGAGATCGCCGACAGCATGCGCGCGCTCGCGGCCGAGCTCGGCACTCCGGCCGCGCGCCGCGACCACTCCGTCGCGATTCTGCGCGTCGCCGACGCGCAGCGCGCCCGCGGCCGACCGCAGGCCGCGCTCGAGCTCTACGAGCAGTGCCTCGCGCTGCGTCTGGAGTCGCTCGAGCTCCTCGAGGACTCCGCCGACGCCAACCTCTCGTTCGTCACCGACTGGCACGCCACGCTGCGCATCGTGCGCGACCTCGCGCGCGAGTGCGGCGAGCTCGAGCGCGCCCGCGAGCTCGGCCTCGAGCTCGTCGAGATGGCCTGGCCCGACGACGAGGAAGAGCAGCCCGACGACTTCGGTCCCGCCCAGCAGGAGGAGCTGCTCACCGAGCTCGTCGCGCTCGCCGGAATCGAGCTCGACCGCGACGCCCAAGAGGCCGACGAGGTGGTCGCGCGCGCCTGCGAGCTCGCGGCCCTCGTCGAGGCCGCCTTCGACGACCCCGAGGTCGACCGCAAGGCCGAGGCCCTCGACGCCGCCACCCTCGAGCGCTGCGCCAGCGCCTTCGACGCCCAAGCCCGCCTCGCCGAGCGCCGCGCGCTTCCCCAAGACGCCGCCGCCGCCCGCAGCCACGCCGCCACCTTGCGCGAACGCGCCCGCAACCTCCCCACCTGAGCCCCCCGCGCGCTACCATCCCCACCCACGGAGGCGTGGCAGAGCGGCCGATTGCAGCGGTTTTGAAAACCGCCAGGGCGCAAGTCCTCGAGGGTTCGAATCCTTCCGCCTCCGCCCCCCGTCTGCGATGGTCGCGCGCGCGATGGGATGGACAGGCGCGGGAGAAGTGGCGCGACGGAATGCGCGTAGCGGCTAGGCGTGCGGGCTATGTGCGCGGGGGTGGGAGGCCGCAGGCCTCGGAAAAGTCCGCGCAGGGGGTGGGGCTTGCGACCGGGCGGACGCCCCGGCCGCGCGGTGCGCAAGCAGGATGGCGCATTGGCACGGCAATCGCTGGAAGGGGTGCGGAGGCAGAGGTCGAGCCTCCCGCAAACTTCGGTGGGGATGGAGTAGGATAGGTGCCGATAAGGGTCGGCGCCGGGTCTCTGCTCCTGCCGCCCCCCCTGCATCGAAACACCGAGACGAGCACCGTGGTTCAGAGCGTCGCGAAGCGTCGGATGAAGGTCCTGTTCCTCGATGAGTACCTCCCTCAGGAGATGCTCGGGATCATGTGGCTGAGCCGCGCCATCAAGGACGCGGGCCACGAGACCAGGGCGCTGTTCGTGCCGGACAAGGACTGGGTCGAGAAGGTCAAGGAGTACAACCCCGATGTGGTGTGCTACTCGGTCACGACCGGGATGCATGTGTACCTCTCGGAGCTCAACCAGCGCGTCAAGGCCGAGCTCCCCCATGTGGTGTCCGTGTTCGGCGGGCCGCACACGACCTTCACCCCGGAGTACATCGAGACGCCGGGCATCGACATCATCTGCCGCGGCGAGGGTGAGCAGGCCATCGTCGAGCTGCTCGACCGCATGGCCGCGGGCGCGGACTACAGCGATGTGCTCAACCTGTGGGTCAAGAACCGCGAGACGGGCGAGATCGCGCGCAACCCCGTGCGCCCGCTCGTGCAGAACCTCGACGATCTGGGGCACCCCGATCGCGATGTGATCTACGAGGCCGCGCCGATCTACCGCGACAGCGACCGCAAGGTGTTCGTCACCCAGCGCGGCTGCCCGATGAACTGCTCGTTCTGCTTCCACCACGCGTGGAAGAAGAAGGTCTACAACTCGAACAACAAGGAATACACGCGCAAGCGCTCGGTCGATCACATCATCGCCGAGATCAAAGCGGTGCGCGCCAAGTACAACCTGAAGTTCGTGCACTTCGTCGACGACATCTTCAACCTGAAGAACAGCTGGCTCGAGGAGTTCTGCGAGCGCTTCCCGAAGGAAGTCGGACTGCCGTTCGATGTGATCCTGATGGCGAACCTGACGACGGAGCGCCACATCGAGCTGCTGCGCAAGGCGGGCTGCGTCTACGCGCGCATCGCGATCGAGGCCGCCAACGACCATGTGCGCAACGCGATCTTCCGCAAGAACACCACGCGCCAACAGCTCGTGAGCGCCGCACAGTGGATCACCAAGCACGGCATTCGCTTGGGCTCGCTCAACATCCTCGGCGCGCCGGGCGCGACCATCGAGGACGAGCTCGACACCGTGCGCCTCAATGTCGAGTGCGGCGTCGACCACCCGATGGTCAGCCTGATGCAGCCCTACCCGATGTTCGACATCACCGACACGACCCAGCAGATGGGCTACGCGGTGTCGAGCCTCGACCAGTTCCCGGTCAACTTCCGGCGCTCGCTGCCGGTCGAGAGCGATCAAAAGCACCAGATCGAGAACCTGCACAAGCTGTTCCCGCTCGCCGTGCGCAATCCGTGGATGGTCAAGTACCTGCCGAAGCTGATCAAGCCGAAGTTGCTGTACCGCCCGTACCTCGTGCTGTTCATGCTGCACGCTGAGTACCTCGTCGCGGAGCAGTCGGGCATCTACTCGCGCGCGCAGGGCCTGTCGGGCCCGCGCTACTGGACATGGGTCGACTTCGTCTACCGTCTCTCGACCAAGGGCGTGCTGCGCGTGTACCAGGTGCTGTTCAAGAGGTTCCAGCGTCGCTTCGCCGCGCGCGCCCGCAACATCGAGGTCGCCCTGCAGATGGGTGACGAGCGCGTCGTCGCGCACATGGACTGAGCGGCGCACATCGCGCTCGGAAGCTAAGGTGGCGCACAGCGATGCGCGCCACTCTTGTTTGCGGGCTGCTGTTGTTCGCGAGCTGCGCGGAGGAGCCGCGGAGCGCCCCGGCGGCGCGGGAGAGCGCGCGTCCCCACGCTTCGATCGCTGGCACGCGCGTCGCGCTCGCGCCCCCGCCGGGCTTCGAGCCTTCGGAGCGCGTGCAGGGATTCGAGCGCGCGGCGGGTGCCGCGAAGATCGGAGTGTTCGAGCTGCCGGCGAGCTTCGACGACGCGCTGCCCGATGCGCGCGAGAGCTGGGCCGCGAGCGGCTTCGAGCTCGCGAGCGAGGAGTCGATCGCGCTCGACGGGCGCGCTGGATTGCTCTTCGCGTATCGACGCACGGAGCGCAACACGGCGCGCAGCGGCTGGCTCGCGATCGGCGGCGACGAGCTCGAGACGCTGCTGCTGCTCGCCGAGTGCGACGAATCCGCGCGGGGCGAGCTCGCCGCGGACCTGCGCGCGTGCGTGCTCGGCGTGCGCTGGCAGCGGGCGGCGAGCGCGCTCGCGAGCTTCGAGTTGCGCCCCGCCGATGGACTCGTGCTGGTCTCCGACGACGAGCACGGCCAGACCTATGTGGCCGCAGGTGGGCCGTCGCCCATCCCCGTGGGCACGCCATTCCTGCTCGCGAGCGCGCACGACGAAGGGCTCGATTCCGCGCGACTGGAGTCGAACTGCGAGCAACGCCTCGCCGCCGCGCTCGCCACCGTGGGCGCGAGCGTCGGGGCCATCGAGCGCTCGGAGCGCGTCGAGCTGGGCTCGCAGCGCGGCTGGGAGCTCGTCGCGCGCGTGCGCGACCCGCGCGCTCCCGGCGACTGGCTCGGATACGCGGCTCTCGTTCCGCTCACGCAGGGACACCTGCTGCTCTTGGGCCACGCCTCCCCCACCGAGTCGCGCGCCGCTCTCGAACTTTTCGCGCGCACGGCCCGCACTCTGCGCCTGCGCTGAACACGCAGTCGGCGCTCTCGAAGGCTGCGAGGTTTCGACGGTGCCGCTGGGTCCTGCGGGGCTCAGGGGCGCGCGCCGGAGTCGATCCAGCGCTCGAGCGCCGCGAGCTCGTCAGGAGAGTGCTGCGGCTTCTTGGCAGGCGGCATGTGATCCTCGTCATCGAGCGGCAATCGCATGCGCCGAACGATCTCGCTCTCGGCTGCACGCCTCGCGACGACGGGGGTGCCGAACTCGCCGGGCTCGAACCAACGCGCATCGAAGGCGTCCAGACGGAGCTCGCCCTTGTGCTTCACTGGCCCGTGACACTCCACACAGCGCGCCTCGAAAATCGGCTGCACATCGGCGAAGGCGAGCGACTTGTCCGCCGCGACCGGCTCGACGAGAACGCTCGCGCGCGGCGCGCGGAACGGCTCGCTCAGGTAGCCCTCGCCGTGCACGAGCTCGCCGCCCATGTGGCCCGCGCCGAGCGCGAGCAACGCGGAGCCGACGAGCGCACCCAGCCGCACGCGCGTACGCGCGAACACGCCGACGAGCGAGAGCAGGCAGCACGCCATGCCGAGCCAACGATGCATGTTGAGCGCATCCGCGAGCGTGCGGCCGAGTGGCTCCGCATCCGCGTGAATCCAGCCGGTGAGCGCGGCGAGCACGGCACTCGCGGCTCCGACACGCGCGAGCAAGCGCACGATGCGAGCGCGCAGCTCGTCGGGCGCGCGCGCGTCGAGCAGCGCAAGCGCTGCAGCGAGAGGCAGGAACGCCACGGGGAAGTGCAGCAACGCGAGGTGCGTACGACCAGCGAACACGAGGAGGGCATCGCTCTGCACGCTGCCCCACAAGATCCAGACCCGGACCGCCGGCGTCAAGCTGCTGGCGCTCACTCTCCGGAGAGGAGTGCACGCCCACCGACTTGCGATCGCACGCAGACGCACGCGACGCACTCGGCGTCTGCCCTCGATCTTGAGGCGCGTCGTCAGCTTGGGCTCGAGCTTGGGGATGCGCACCTCGAGCACGCCCTGCTCGAGCTTCGCCACCATGGCCTTGGGCTCGGCGTTCCGGCCCTCGGGCAGCGGGATCGAGCGCGGCTTCCATGCGACCGTCTTCATGAGTCTCCTCCTGGAGCTGGTCTTTGGGGTTGTGCCGAACCATCGGCGCAGCCGCTCCTCGCTCGCGCGCGGCGCCCGCTCGATTTTGCCAATGAGGTAGCTCGCGTGGGAAACTCGGCGCAGCGGCGCGGGGGCGCGCGTCCCGAGTTCGGACACGCACCCCCGCGCTGGAGCGACTCGCCGTGAACGGCGCCGTGCGGCTAGTTCTGCATCAGGCCTTCGCGAATCGCGAGGCGCGCGAGCTCCGCGGTCGAGTGGCAGTCGAGTTTGCGCTGCAAGTTCTCGCGGTGCTTCTTGGCCGTGCCGAGGCTGATGTCGAGTTGGCGCGCGACATCCTTGTTGCTCTTGCCGAGCGCGAGCAGCTGAAACACCTCGCGCTCACGCCCCGTGAGCGTCGACAGCCGGCTCACTCCGAGCGGCTCGAGCGGCTCGCTTCGGCGCATGCGCGCTACGAGTCCACCGGCGACCTTGGGCGAGAGGTACGGACGGCCCTCGCTGACGGTCTCGATCCCGAGGATCAGCTCGCCCGGATCCGAGTCCTTGGAGAGGTAGCCGTCGGCGCCCGCGCGCATGGCCTGATCGACGAAGTTCTCGCCCTCGTGGTGCGTCAGCATCAGGATGCGCACGCGCGAGTGCGCCTCGCGGATCTGACGGATGGAATCGAGGCCAGAGAGTCCGGGCATGGAGATGTCGAGCAGCACGACATCCGGAAGCAACAGCGCGATCCGGTCGATCGCGCTGCGAGCGTCACCGCAGTCGCCGACGACCGAGATGCATTCGTGGGTCGCGAGCAGGCTCTTGAAGGCCGCGCGCAAGAGGCTCTGGTCATCGACGAGGAAGACCCTGACCTTGTTGCCGACCTTCGAGGAGTTGGGCGATTCGAGCATGGGTGGAATCATGATGGGTTCGGAATGCGAACCTCGAAGCGGGCTCCCCCGAGTGGGCTTGCCTTGGCCTCGATCGTACCCCCGTGTTCTTCGACCACCTTGCGACAGAACGCGAGGCCGAGCCCCGTGCCGCTCGCCTTGGTGGTCAAGAAGGGCTTGAAGAGCGTGTTACGCAGAAACTCCGGAATACCCGGCCCGTTGTCCTCGACAACCAACAGAATGCCGCGTCCGGCGCGGCCGGCCGTGAGCGCGAGGCGCGGGCGTTCCGGCGCGGCCTCGAGCGCGTTGCGAATCAGGTTCGTCAGCACTTCGTCGATCAACTGACCATCGCAGACGATCTCGATGCCCGGCTCGACCTCGACCTTGAGATCCGCGCCACGCTTGACGATGTCCGGGCGCTGCGACTTCACAGCCGCGTCGACGAGCTCGCGCATGTCGACGCGCGCGAGTCGGAGGTCGAGCGGCTTGGTGAACGACAGCGTGCGGCGCATCAGAGCCTCGAGTCGCTGCATGCGCGCGACGAGGTCCTCGAGCACCGCGCGGTCGTCTTCGCCGAGTTGCTTCGAGACCGCGCGCAGCGCCAAGTTCACCGCCGTGATCGGGTTCTTGATCTCGTGAGCGAGCATCGCTGCGTTTTCGCCGATCGTCGCAAGTGCGCGCAGCATGGCGGTCTCGGCGCGCTGGGCGCGCTTCAGCTCGCTGATGTTGCGCCCTTCCGGGATCAGCAGCACAACACTGCCTTCCGCGTCGCGCACCGGATTGAGAGAGAAGTCGATGGAGATCAGGAGGCCATCCGCGCCGCGATGGGTCGTCTCGAAGCGCACGAATTGGCCCTGCGCCGCGGCGTCCACGGCCTGATGGGCGCGTGCGCGCTCCGCGGGATCCGCCGACCACCACGGCGTATCCCAGAACTTCAGGCCGATCGTCTGCGCTCGCGTGGCGCCGATGGCGTCGAGGGCCGCTTGATTGACCTCGAGCACCGTGCCGTCGGTGCGCAAGAGCCCCATGAACTGGTACGAGCGATCGAAGATCGCGCGGAAGCGGCGCTCGCTCTCTCCGAGCGCGACTTCGGCCGCGCGGCGCTGCGTGACATCTCGGAGTGAGCCGATGAACAGCGGCTCGCTTCCTGGAACATCGGCGCGCGCGACCGAGAGCTCGCACACGAGGCTGTGTCCCTGCTTGTGCACGACTTCGAACTCGCGCGTGCGTCCGAGAATGTTGGTCTCGCCGGTGAGCGCGTACCTCGCGAGGTACGCGTCGTGCTGGGAGTGATGCGGCTCCGGCATCAGGATCCTGACATTGCGCCCCGCGAGCTCGGAGGGGCTGTAGCCGAACACGGCCTCGACGGACGCACTCGCGGTCACGATCGTGCCCCGCAGGTCGATGGCGATCGTGGGGTCGAGCACCGCCGAGAGCAGCGCGCGGTAGAGCGCGTCATGCGCCGGCCCTGAGCGCGCCGCGTCGGCCGACACCGGCGCATTCGAGGCCGTAGGCAGCGGCGAGAGGGACTTGGCGGTGTCTTCGTCTGCGCAGTTCAAGCGAGCCTCCGCTGGCACGATCGAACGCGGGATGTTCGTTTCGGTCGTGAAATGTCCGGCGAGTTGTTCGGACGATTCCGACGGGGAGGTTTGGAACATACCACGCGCAGGACGGGGTCCGGCGATGTCCTCATGCTAGGCGGACGGCGAAGGTCCGCGCGGGGGTCGAATGCGCAGGCCCAACTGAACTTCAACTTGGCCGCCGCTGCTGTGCTCGACCCTCGCATGGCATTCGCGCCCCCGAGCGCACCCGTGCTACGCAGAGTGCCCTGGCGGGACCGAAGGCGGGCGCGGCGTAGGAGGCGGCATGAAGCTGCTCGCCTCCATCGAGTTCTCCGAGCACTCCGCACTGGCCCCGCGCGCCGCATCCTCGCGGCCACGGACCTCACGGACACGGGACAGGTGGCCGTCGAGTGGGCAGCGAACCTCGCGCTCGCCGCCGGGGCCGAGCTGCACATCGCGCACATCCACCCGCCGGCGCTGCGCTCGCGCGGCGTACGCGGGGCCACGCACCTCGCTCAACTCGCCACGCGCGCCACGGCCCACCTCGGTGAGCAAGGCCGGGCGGCCGCGCACATGCACCTGCGGGAAGGCGCGAGCGCGCAGGAGCTGCTCGCGCTGCGCTGCGCGGCTTCGCTGCTGATGGTGCGCGCGCGCCAGACACAGCGAGCGGGCCGCCCCTCGCGAGAAGGACGGCCCGCTCTTTGCGAACGCCCGCGGCGCGCGACTAGAAGTGCGTGACGGCGAAGGCCGAGCTGGCGGAGAAGCGGCCGCCCGAGCCCGGATCGCGCACGAACCACTGGCCGTAGAGCGGCGTCCCGACGAGCGCGGGGTTGTTGTCGATCGCGAACACGGTCGAGCTCCAGCCCTGACCGGCACCGACGCCGTTGAGCGGACCCACGCGGCGGAAGCGCACGCCCGGCGAGAAGCCGAGGTAGGCCGCCGCATCGCCGAAGGGCGTGCCGACGCTGTTGGACACGATGTCGAGCACGAGGCCCGAGAAGCCGCCGCCGAGGCCGCCTTCGACGCCCAGAGTGAAGCGGTCGTTGCCGACGAGCGCGGGCGAGAGCGCAACCATGCGGGGGACGAAGCCGCCGGAGCCGGCCGTGGGCGCGCCGAACAGGCTCGGCACGCGCGGCGAGCCGCCGTACAGCGTCGGATGCTCGAACGGTCCGCTGGCGGCGACGACGCGCGGGTCGGTCATCGGGCGCTTGAGGAACGCCACGAGCGCGTCACGCTGCTGCTGGGTCAGGTTGAGCGGGCGGATCAGCGGGTCCTTGTTGGGGCCGTTGAAGTCACCGCCGCGGTTGTAGAAGTCGACGACTTCTTCGAGCGTCATGAACTTGCCCGTGTGGAAGTACGGGCCGCGCAGCTCGATGTTGCGCAGGCTCGGCACGCGCATGCGACCGATGTCGTTGGCGTTGTTGGTCACCGCGAAGCGACCGACATCCTCGTTCTGCGGACGCACGCCGATGTAGCGGAACGACTGGTTGGTGAACAGGTTGCCCGCGTGGCACACGGCGCAGCTTGCCTGCTGCGAAGTGAACACATTCTGCCCCTGCAGCTCGAGCTGCGTGAGCGCATTCGGGTTCCCGCCGAAGAAGGCGTCGATCGGCGCTTGGTTCGAGAACAGCGTGCGCTCGTAGGTGGCGATCGCCATGGCGATGCGCGACGCGGTGATGTCCGAGGTACCGAACACCTCCTGGAAGATCGCGGGGTAGCCGCGGCCGTTGATGAAGGTGGTCCAGCTCGGGGGCACATTGCCGGCGAGAGCGAGCGGGGTCACGGACGCGATGCGCGCGGAGACATCGCCCCAGGTGCGACCGACATGCGCCATTTCGCTGGTGTCCATGATCGGGCTGACGGATTGGCTCTCGAGCGCGGCCCCCCCGTTCAGCACGACAGTGCTCGTCATCGGATCGACGAATGTGCCGCCCGCGCGACCATCCCAGAACAACACCGGCGAGTACGCCGCGTTGATCATGGACAAAGACTTGCGGGGGGTGACCTGCGGACGCAGGCCGAACATCGCGCTCATGCTGAAGTTGCCGTTCGCGATGCTGCGGACGATGCCCGGCGAGCCGTGGATGTCATCGGGCGTGCCGAACAGGCTGTCGAAGCCCGGGTGCACATTGCCCTGGTTGGCAAACACCGAGCGCGGGTCGCTGCCGCCCTTCTCGGGGATGTGGCAGGACGCGCAGGCCATGGTCTTGGTCGAGGAGAGCTGCTCGTCCCAGAAGAGCAGGCGTCCGAGCGCGATCTTCGCGTTCGAGCTCGCATTGCCGACGGGAGGCGGCGGCGGCGGGCCGAGCGGCGGCGGCGGCGGCGGCGGAGGCGGAGGCGGCGGACCTTGGGCCAAGGCGCCGGCGGCCGAGGCCGCAAGGAAGGCGAGAGCGAGAGAGAAACGCTTCTTCATGGTTTCGGAGTCCTCCAGCGTAGTCTGGGTCACACGGATTCGGGGGACGGGGAGTCAGGACGAGGCGCGGTGCCGGAGCGGCGTCCGCGCGGGGGGATCGGGTTGGGGCCGCGGGGCGGTGCGCCCTCGGGGCGGTTCTCGGGGCGGCCCTCGGGGCGGTTCTCGGGGCGGCCCTCGGGGCGGTTCTCGGGGCGGCCCTCGGGGCGGTTCTCGGGGCGGCCCTC
>VGYZ01000056.1 GCA_016872795.1 Planctomycetota bacterium | reverse complement strand
TGGATCTGCGCGCGCGTGGCCGTGATGTGGATCGGCAGCGAGACGGCGCAGCTGACGCTCGTCGTGGCGGTCGCCTTGCTCGCGTTCGCAGGGGGAGCCGTCGCGGCGCGCTGGATCGGATCTGGCACGCGCGCTTTGACGCTGTGCCTGTGCCTGTGCGCGCTGGGTTCGCTGTGGCCGCTGCAAGCCGACGGAGCGCTCGCGCTCGTGCGCGACTACGGCGACATCCCCATGGCACTCGTGCTCGTCCTGCCCACCCTCGCGCCGCTCGGCGCCGTGCTTCCGCTGCTGCACGCGCGCGCGCGCGGCGAGAGCGGTCGACGGCTCGGGGACTTGGTGCGTGCGGAGGTGATCGGCGCGCTGCTCGCGGGTCCCGTGCTCCACGCCGGCCTCGTCGCGAGCTTCGGGATTCAGGGCACCTTGGCCGCGCTGTGCGGCTTGGCGGGGCTGCTCGCCTGTGCCTGGGCACTGCGCGAGCGGGACTACATCGGCGCGCTCGGCGCTGCGCTGCTGTGCGGTCTGCTCGTCGGCGTGGCCGCGCAGTCCCCGGCTCCGGCGCTCTCGTCTCCCAAGCTCGTCGATCCCGCGCTTGGACTGCGCTTCTTCCGCGAGGACGAGCACTTCACAGTCGCCGTCGTCGACGACGGCGTGCTCGGCGAACGCACGCTGCTCACCGACCAGTTTCGTGCGGCCGGCAATGGCCCCGACTACCGCTACATGCAGGCCCTCGGGCACTTGCCCGTGCTGCTCCACCCAAAGCCGCGCCGCGTGGCCGTGCTCGCCCTTGGAACGGGCACCACGCTGGGCGCGGTCTCGCTGCACGACGAAGTGGAGCGCATCGACGTGCTCGAGATCTCCTCCGCCGTGGTCGAAGCCGCTCCGCTGTTTCGCGAGCTCAACCACGGGGCCCTCGAGCGCGGGGACGGGGACGAGCGCGTGGCGGTGATCGTGGACGATGGTCGCCGCACGCTGGCGCTCCATCCCTCGCGCTACGACGTGGTGACCATGGAGCCCCTGCTCCCCGACTCGCCTTTCGGCGTGTACCTCTACACGCCCGAGTTCTATGCGGTCGCGCGCGCTGCGCTCGCGCCGGGCGGCATCCTCTGCCAGTGGATTCCACCGCACGCGCTCGAGCCGGACAGCTTCGTCGCGCTCCTGCAGGCGTTCTCGGTCTCGTTTCCCGATGCGCGCGCGTGGCTGTTCGGCACGCAGGTGCTGCTCACGGGCAGCGCGCTCGCGCCGGCGGTCGTTCCAGAACGCTGGAACGAGCTGGATGCGGAACTGCACGAGGCTCTGCGCGAGCTCGGTCTGGGCCAGCGCGAGGAATTGGCTTCACGCCATGTGGCGGACCTGAGGAACTGGGAACAACCTTCGCGGCGCTTGCGCGACTGGGATCCGTGGATTGCGTGGCGCGCGAAGCCGAAGGGCAACGCGGTGCTCGCTTGGCTGCCCCTGAACCTCGAGCGACTCGAGGCGCACGCCACTTCGCTCGCATGGGGCGAGCCGGAGCGCGAGCACGCCCTGGCGGCGGTGCGCGAGGCGCGGCGCGCGCTGGGTTGGGGCGAGTTCGAGCTGCGGCGCGGTGAGCTCGATGCGCAAGCGGCCCGCGCGCGGGCGCTGGCTCCCATCCAGAGCCTCGACCGTCGCTGGCGCAACGATCCCGAGGTGCGCGCCGTCCACGGGGAGATCGAGTTCCTGTACGGCATGCGAGCGGGCGTGGGCGAGCTCGCGCGCAACAGCCCACGCGCCGCGCTCGAGGCGTTGCTGAGCGCGGCTGGGGCGCGGCCCCTGCGCGCCGATGTTCACGCCTATGTCGCCGCGGCGCTGTGGGCGAGCGGGGAGCGCGAGGCGGCGCAGGCGGCAGGGCAGCGAGCCGTGATGTTGTGCCCGCGCCTTGCCCAAACGCCGCAGGGCGCGCGCGCACTCGCGCTCGGCCTGCCGCCCGAGCTGCTGGGCGCGCGCTGAGCGCTCAGGCCCAGTCATCGAGGCGGGCCGAAATCGCGCGCTCGATCTGAGACGCGGCCTGCTCGTAGGCGGAGCGCGGGCCGCCGATCGGGTCGGAGATGTCGCGTCCATCGGGATCGAGCAGTGTGCAGTGCCGATCCTTGCCCGGCGGCAGGGACAGCTTCAGCGCTTGCAGGTGGGAGCGCATCAGCGCATAGACGCGATCCAAGCGCGACACGACATCGGGCAGGGCCATGTGTGCGCGGTGGCCCGCGAGATCGATGCCGCGCTCAGCGAGCGTCGCGACCGCGTGGTCGGATGCAGGTTCACCGGGCGTGGCGTACACGCCCATCGATTGCACCGTGAATCCCAGCTCGCCGATACGGCTGGGGGCGACGCCAAGGCGCGTTCCGAGCGCAGCGCGCGCGAGCCCCTCCGCCATCGGACTGCGACATGTGTTCCCCGTGCAGACGAAGCCGATGCGCAGGCCTGCGGTGGCGCGCAGAGCCGCGAGATCGAACAGCCCCGCGCGCACGAGTCGCAGGCGGCCCGCCACATGCTCGAGCACGGCCGCGCGCTCCGCGAGAGGCGCGGGACCGGCGTCGAGCAAGCAGGCCACCTGACCGGGAGCTCGCGTCAGCACGGACTGCGGATCGCTGGCACACTCGACGCCCGCGAGCGGAAAGGGTGCGGCTTCGATCAGCTTGGCTGCGATCGGATGCGCGGGCGCGCGCCAGCGCTCGGGCAGGGCGAACACCAGCGGGCCGGGCCAGTGGCGGGAGGCGAGGCGGCGCAGGATCGGCGTGGGCTTGGGCAGGTCATCCACGCAACGCACGAGGCGCGCCGCCGGCTCGCCCCCAAGCTGCGCCAGTCGCTCGGCCGCTGCTCCGAGATCGGCGCGAGCGACGAGGGTGTAGAGCGTCTCGGTCGGAACGGCCACGAGGGCACCGCGCGCGAGCGCGTCGAGCGCGGGGGCCAGCGTGGCCACCGGAGCGTCAGGGCGGATCGGAATGCGGAGCAGTTCCTGCTGCATCTGGGCCGCATCGTGCCGCGGCGGGGCTCTTTGTAGCCTATTGCGGCCCTAGGATCATGGACACGCCCGAGAACCGCAGCAGCTCGCATGCACCGCGTCCGCGCACGTCGCAGGAGCAGCTCGCCTTCATGGTCCGACTCGCCGGCGGCCTCGCCCATGAGATCAAGAACCCGCTCTCGACCATCGCGATCAACCTCGCGCTGCTCGAAGAGGCGTGGGGCAAGCCCGGATCGGGGCGCGGCAACGGCGGTCCGGAGCTGACGCCGCGCGAGCAGCGCTCCCTGCACCGCCTCAAGACCCTGCAGCGCGAAGTCGGCCGCATGGAGGCCATCCTCGAGGACTTCCTGCAGTTCGTGCGCGGAGCGCAGATCAACCGCGCTCCGCGCGATCTCGCGGCCATCCTGCGCGAGCTGCTCGACTTCGTGGAGCCCGAGAACGTGCAGGCCGGGATTCGCCATGTCGTGGACCTCGCGATCGGCATGCCGCTGGTGATGCTCGACGAAACTGCGATCAAGCAGTCGCTGCTGAACCTGCTGAAGAACGCGCGCGAGGCGATGCCGAGCGGCGGTGAGCTCCTCGTGCGCGTGCGGCGCGAGGGCAACTGGGCCGAGGTGCTCATCACGGACACCGGAGTGGGCATGAGCCCCGATGCGCTCGAGCACTGCTTCGACGAGTACTGGTCGGACAAGAAGGGCGGCACGGGGCTCGGGCTTCCGACGACGCGGCGCATCATCGAGGAGCACGGCGGCACCGTGCATGTCGTGAGCCAGCGCGGGATCGGCACCTCGTTTTCGATCTATCTGCCGTTGCTCGTCGAGATCGCGCGCGGCGCGGCGGGCGAGCGCGCGGTCGATGTCGCAGCCGCGGTCGAGGCGCGCACGGTGCGCGACGAGGAGCGCCGATGAGTTCTGGGGTCGCGGTCAAGGTGCTCATCGTCGACGACGACGAAGCGCATGCGGAGTCGCTCGCCGACCTGCTCGAGATCGACGGTTACTCCTGCGTGCTGGCGCACTCCGGGGCGGATGGCATCGCGCGCCTCTCGGAGGAGGCGTTCGACGCGGTCCTCACGGACCTGCGCATGCGCGACAAGAGCGGACTCGATGTGCTGCGCGAGTCGAAGACGCTGCAGCCCGACGCCGCCGTGATCCTGATCACGGGCCACGGTTCGGTGGAGACCGCCGTCGACGCGATGCGCAGCGGCGCCGCGGACTACCTGCAGAAACCGGTCAACGGCGCGGAGCTGCGCACGCGCCTTGCGCGCGCCATCGAGGCCCGCAACCTGCGCCGCGACAACTTGGAGTTGCGCAAGCAGCTCGACGAGCGCTTCGGCCTCACCGGCCTGGTCGGGCACTCGCCGCAGATGCAGCGCGTGTTCGCGATCGTGCGGCAAGTCGCGGGCACGACGGCGACGGTGCTGGTGCTCGGAGAGAGCGGGACGGGCAAGGAACTCGTGGCGCGCGCCGTACACGGCAATTCGCCGCGTCGCGAGCGCAATTTCGTGGCCGTCAACTGCGCCGCGCTCAGCGAAGGCCTGATCGAGTCGGAGCTCTTCGGCCATGTGAAGGGCGCCTTCACCGGCGCCGTGTCCGCCAAGGAAGGTCGTGTCGTGCACGCGGACGGCGGCACGCTGTTCCTCGACGAAGTGGGGGACATGCCGCTGCTCACGCAGGCCAAGCTCTTGCGCGTGCTCGAGACGCGCGAGGTGCTGCCCGTCGGCGGCAACACGCCGCGCAAGGTGGATGTCCGGCTCGTGGCGGCCACGAATCGCGACCTGCGCGCGATGGTCAAGGAAGGTACATTCCGCGAGGACCTGCTGTTCCGGCTGCAGGTGGTCGTGGTCGATCTTCCGCCGCTGCGCGATCGCGTCGGCGACATCCCGCTGCTGATCGACCACTTCATCGGCGAGCTCTCGCGCCAGCACGGGCGGACCCTGCGGGGAATCTCGCCCGAGGCGCGCACGGCGCTCTTGCGCTACGCGTGGCCCGGCAATGTGCGCGAGCTGCGCAATGTGATCGAGAACATGGTCCTGCTCGCCGGAGCGGATGTCCTCGCGCTCGAGGATGTGCCCGCGGAAGTGCGCGAGTTGGCGCGCGAGCCGCGCAAGGGCGGCGGCTACGAGCTCGCCGGGCGTTCGATGCCCGAGGTCGAGCGCGACCTGATCGAAGCGAATCTGCGGCTGTGCGCCGGCAATCGTGAGAAGGCGGCGCGCATCCTGTGCATGGGCGAGCGCACCCTGTACCGCAAGATCAAGGACTACAAGCTCTAGCGCCTCCCGCAGCGCGCTCCAGCCTCGACTGCCAGGCTGGCAGCGACCTCGCCAAGGGTGTCACAATGGCAGTGAAATCGGCCTTGGCATGGCTCTGGAGGGCATTTGGGAGCCTGCGGGCCGCGGCGTTCGCGTGGCACGGAGTTTGATTCGGACCGGCGTCCGCGGCTCCAACGAAAGCGACAGGAACACCATGGCCCAGCAAGGCAAGATCATCGGCATCGACCTCGGCACCACGAACTCGGTGGTGGCCGTGATGGAAGGCGGCGAGCCCGTCGTCATCACCAACATGGAAGGCTCCCGACTGACGCCGTCGGTGGTGGCGTTCCAAGGCGAGAACCGGCTCGTCGGTGCGCCCGCCAAGCGCCAGGCGGTGACCAACCCGACCCGCACGATCGCCTCGATCAAGCGCTTCATGGGCCGCCGGCACCGCGAGGTGGCGAGCGAGGAGAAGCGCGTCGCCTACAAGATTTCGGGCGGCTCCGAGGAGCTCGTCAAGGTCGACATCGACGGCAAGCAGTTCACGCCTCCGGAGATCAGCGCCATGGTGCTCTCGGCCCTCAAGGAGTCGGCCGAGACCTACCTGGGCGAGCAGGTGACGCGCGCCGTGATCACGGTGCCCGCCTATTTCAACGACGCCCAGCGTCAGGCGACCAAGGATGCGGGCACGATCGCCGGCCTGGTGGTCGAGCGCATCATCAACGAGCCCACCGCGGCGACGCTCGCCTACGGCCTCGACAAGAAGAAGTCGGGCAAGGTCGCGATCTATGACCTCGGCGGCGGCACATTCGACATTTCGATCCTCGAGATCGGCGACGGCGTGTTCGAAGTGCTCGCCACGAACGGCGACACGCACTTGGGCGGCGACGACTTCGACGACGCGCTCATCCAGCATGTCGCCGGCGAGTTCCAGAAGCAGACCTCGATCGACGTGCGCAAGGATCCGATGGCTCTGCAGCGTCTCAAGGAAGCCTGCGAGAAGGCGAAGATCGAGCTCTCCAGCGGCATGCAGACCGACGTCAACCTGCCGTTCATCACCGCCGACGCCAACGGTCCCAAGCACCTGCATGTGACGCTCACGCGCGCCAAGTTCGAGCAGCTCGTCGACTCTCTGATCGAGCGCACCAAGGGGCCCTGCCTGCAGGCGCTCAAGGACGCCAACTTGAGCCCCGACAAGATCGACGATGTGATCTTGGTCGGCGGTCAGACGCGCACGCCCGCGGTGGCCGCGATGGCGAAGAAGATCTTCGTTCGCGATCCCAACAAGTCGGTCAACCCCGATGAGGCGGTGGCCGTCGGCGCCGCGATTCAGGGCGGCATCCTCGGCGGCGAAGTCAAGGATGTGGTGCTGCTCGATGTCACGCCGCTCTCGCTGGGTATCGAGACGCTCGGTGGCGTGTTCACCAAGCTGATCGAGCGCAACACGACCATCCCGACCTCGAAGAGCCAAGTGTTCTCGACCGCGTCGGACAGCCAGCCGTCGGTCGAAATCCACGCGCTGCAGGGCGAGCGCGAGTTCGCCAAGGACAACCGCACGCTCGGCCGCTTCCACTTGGACGGCATTCCGCCGGCGCCGCGCGGCATGCCGCAGATCGAAGTGACCTTCGACATCGATGCCAACGGCATCCTCAACGTGAAAGCCAAGGATCGCGGCACCAGCAAGGAGCAGAAGATCCGCATCGAGTCGTCCTCGGGCCTTTCTAAGGAGGAGGTCGAGCGCATGCGCCGCGACGCCGAGACGCACGCGGGCGAGGACAAGCGCCGGCGCGAGCTCGTCGACCTGAAGAATCAGGCCGAGGCGCTCGTGCACGAGACGGAAAAGTCCCTGGGCGAGCACAAGAGCAAGCTCTCCGACGCGGAGGTGAAGGCCATCGAGTCGGCCAAGGACGCGCTGAAGAGCGCGGCCGCGGGCGACGACAAGCTGGCGCTCGAGAAGGCCCTCGCGGACTTCCAGCGCGCGGCCCAGAAGCTCGGCGAAATCGTCTACACGCAGAGCCAGAACGCAGCCGGTGCGGAACAGGCCGGCGGCGCCCAGTCCGGCCCGCGCGGCGGAGCGCAGGCCGGCGCCCGCGCGGGCGGCGAAGAGCCGATCGACGCCGACTTCGAGGTCAAGCAGTAGCAGGACCGACGGCGCCGCGCGCCGCGCAGGCTCGAACCGCACGCCCGGCTCTCCGTTGTGGGGAGTTGGGCGTGTTGCGTAGGCCAGCCTCGCTCGCAAGGTACGAGTGGAGCGAGGCCTTTGGTTCGCCCTCCTCCCCGTCCTTCCCTGCGTCCGCCGCGCGGGCGCGTTGTCCTCCGCGATCCCTGCCGCTACTGTTCTCCGCCCGTGATCACCGTCCGCGACCTCACGCGCCGCTTCGGCCCGCACACCGCCATCGAGGGCCTCTCGTTTCACCTCGAGCGCGGTGAGGTGGTGGGCTTTCTGGGCCCCAACGGCGCGGGCAAGTCGACCACGATGCGCATCTTGTCGGGCTACCTGCCCGCGACGAGCGGCTCGGCCGAGGTGGCGGGCTTCGATGTGCTGCGCAGCTCCCTCGAGGTGCGCCGGCGCATCGGGTACCTGCCGGAGTCCGTGCCGCTCTACGCCGAGCACCGCGTCGAGGAGATGCTCGATTTCCAGGGTCGGCTGCACGGGCTCTCGCGCTCGGAGCGCCGCGCCCGCATCCCGCGCGTGCTCGAGCGCGCCGGCATCAATGATCGCTCGCGCGCCATCATCGGCGCGCTCTCGCGCGGCCAGCGCCAGCGCGTCGGCATCGCGGTGGCGTTGCTTCCCGATCCTGAGGTGTTGATCCTCGACGAGCCCACCAGCGGCCTCGATCCGATCCAGCGCCTCGAGATGCGCAAGCTGCTCGTCGAGCTCGGCCGCGAGCACACGGTGCTGCTCTCGAGCCACATCCTCCCGGAGATCGAAGCACTCTGTCCGCGCGTGATCATCCTCGCCAAGGGGCATATCGCCGCGGATGGCACGCAGGACGAGCTCGTGCGCAAGCTCGGCGGCGGTGCGCGCCTGCGGCTCGAGGCGTTGGTCGGCCCCGATGTCGCGACGGCGATGCGTCTTTTGAAGGCGCTTCCTGGAGTGGTGGATGTGCGCGACGGCGGACGCCTGGGCATTCACCATGTGTTCTACCTGCCCTGCGCGCAGGACCTGCGCGAGGATGTGGGCGCGCTCGCCCATGCGAAGCGCTGGGCGATCCGCGAGCTGTCCTGGCAGCGTCCGAGCCTCGAGCAGCTGTTCGCGCGCATTGCGCTCGACTTGCCCTACGAGACGCCCGGCGCCGAGTCGGAGCGCCAAGAGCCGCAGGCTGACGGGTCGGCGTCGAGTGCAAGCCGCGCAGCGGGTGCGCTCGTGCAGCTCGAAGTGAGCGCGCCACTTGCGGCGTTGGAGCCCGCGCCCGCCGCGGCTCCAGCGCAGAGCAAGATCGTCTACAACTTGAACCCCTTCGACATGGGCGCGTCGCGCGACCTCTCCAAGCCCAAGCCCATCGACGGGCCTGCCGCTTCGCCGAAGGAGGACGCGTGAGCGGGGCTTGGACGATCTACCGCCGCGAGCTCGCGGGGCTGTTCCTCTCGCCCTTGGCGTGGGTGCTGCTGTGCATCGCGCTCGCGTTCAACGGCTTCTTCTTCGTGCTCTCCGTGAAGGGTTTCGGCGGCGACGTGCTGCAGTCGATGTCCTTCTTGCTCGGCGGCAGCTACACATTCTGGATGCTCGTGGTGCTGCTGCCTCCGCTGCTCACCATGCGCATGTTCAGCGAGGAAGCGCGCACCGGAGTGCTCGAGTTCCTGCTCACGGCCCCGGTGAGCGACTTCGCGGTCGTGCTCGGCAAGCTGCTCGCCGCGACCACGCTGCTCGCCGTGCTGTGGTCGAGCGCGTTCCTCTACGGGCTCGCGCTCGCGGCGCTGGGCACGCCGCCGGACTGGGCGCCGCTCGTCTCGGGCGTGTGTGGTGCGACGCTGGTCTCCGCGCTGTTCTGTTCGGTCGGGCTGGCCATCAGCGCTTTGTGCAACACGCCCTTGCTGGCGGCGTTTTTCGCCACCATCGCGAACGCCGCCATCCTGTCGCTGCCGTTCGTCGATGCCCTGCTCGCGCTCCCGCCGGGCTCGCCGCTGCGCGTGGCGCTCGGGCACGCCAATGTGATCACGCAGTTCCAAGCGAGCTTCGTCGTCGGCGCGCTCGACACCAAGCACGTGCTGTTCTTCGTCGTCTGGACCGGCTTCTTCTCGTTCGTCGCGACGCGCGTGCTGGAGGCCCGGCGATGGTGGTGAGAGAAGCAGCCGGCGCAGGGCGCGGCGGCACGCTCGCGTGGTCGCGCTCCTCGCTCTTGCTGCAGGTCTTCGGCGTCGTGGGGCTGGTGTTCCTCGGCGCCGTGCTGGTCACCTATCTGGGCACTTTGCCCGGCCTGCGGCGGCGTTTCGACCTCACGGCCGTCGGCAGCAACACGCTCGACGAGCGGCTCGCGGAGCTCGTGGAGAAGCTGCCCGAGCCGGTGCTCGTCGAAGTGTTCTTCCGACCCTTCGACTATCCGCTGACGCGCGTCGGGGCGCAGGCGCAGGGGCGCATGTCGCAGCTCCTCCACGTGGCCCGCAACCAGTTCCCCGAGAAGCTGAAGGTGCGCGAGCACGACCTGGCCGATGTCGCCAAGGTGTCGGTGCGCATGAAGGAGCTCGGCCTCGAGGAAGACAATGTGGTCGTCGTCACGCGCGGCAAGCACAAGGTCGTGCTGCGCCTGCTGCGCGATGTCGCGCGCATCGACCCCGGCAACCCGCTGGTCGAGAGCGAGCCGACGCTCGAGGCGTTCCGTGGCGAAGAGGCGCTCGGCGTCGCGTTGCTGCGGGTCTCGATCGAGGAGACGCCGCGCATCGTGTTCACGGTCGGGCACGGCGAGCGCGACCTGTTCGATGTCGAGAAGCCGCTCGCCATCGGTCGCCTCCACTCGGCCCTCGTCGCGGACGGACTGCGCGCGGACCGCTGGGACTCCAGCGCGGATCCGCAGGTGCCCGCGGACGCGCGGGTGATCGCCATCGTCGATCCCCAGCAGCCGTTCTCGAGCGCGGAGCTCGAGGTGATCGAGCGCTTCGTCGAAGACGGCGGGCGCCTGCTGCTCACGACGACCGGCAATGCGGCGTTGTTCGGCCAGGCGGGCAGTCCCGAGGCCTTGGCGGGTCGACTCGGAATCGGCGCGCGCGCCGGCTTCGTGGCCCAGCCGATTCCGGATGGCTTCGGCGGCTGGCGCATGGGGCTCGAGCAGTGCGGCACGATCGTGGTCGCGGGCACGGGACTCGATCGTCGTCATCCGGTCACGGAATCGCTGTGGCGGGCGGACGAGCGCGTCGGCCTGCCCAACGCGCGCGCGCTCGTGCCCGAGGGCACCCGCCCGCAGAACTCGGTGCTCGTGGACCTCTTGCGCAGCACGGAGGTCTCGTGGCGCGACCTGCCGCAGTCTGGCGGTCGGGGCGACTGGCGCTTCGACCAGCGCGGCGAGGAGACGGGCCCCTTCGCCGTGGCCATGGCGCTCGCATTTCCACCCGCGGACTCGCGCTCGGACGCGGAGGGCGAGCGACGCGCGGCGCGCGTGATCGTGCTCGGAGCGAGCGACGCGCTCTCCAACGACATCCTCGGTCGCAACCGCGACTTCGTGATGAATGTGTTCAACTGGCTCGCGCAGCGCGACTACCGCCTCGTGATCCGTCCACGCGAAGTGGAGCGTCGCGTGCTCGATCTCGCCAACACGAACGCGCTCACGCTGCTGAATGTGCTCTCCTTCGGCGTGCTCCCAGGCCTGTGCGCGGTGCTCGGTGTCGTCGTGGCCTTTGCGCGGAGACGCTGAGCATGCACTTGCGCAAGCTGGCGACCTTGCTGTTGGTGGTGGGGGGCCTCGCCGCGCTCGCGCTCTGGCAGCGCGGGGAGCAGCAGTCGCTACGCACGCGGGCCGAGGCCGCCTTGCTCTCGGGGTTCGACCGCACGCGCGTGCGTTCGATCCGCGTCGACAATCTCGAACGCGGCCTCCAGCTGCGCGTCGAGCGCCGGCCGACCGAGTGGCAGATCGTCGATCCCGTCGATTTTCCGGCGGAGATGGCCGTGATCGAGGTGTTGCTCGACTCGCTCGCGACGCAGCATGCCAAGCCGGCGCCGGACACCGATCCCGCCAAGGTGGCGCTGGATCCTCCGCGCGTCCTGCTCGAGATCGAGGAAGACCTCGGTGGCAGGCTGCTCCAGCGCAGGATCGAGGTCGGCGCAGTGGACCTCGACGAGAACTGGGTCTTCGCGCGCGCCGACGGCGTGATCTTTCGCACGGAGCGTGCGCTGGACTCGACCTTGGAGCGCGACCTTCCGGACTGGCGCTCGCGCTTCCTGCTGCGCATGTCCGCGCGGCAGGTCGTCGAACTGCGCCGCACCGGCAGCATCCTCTTCGATCCCAAGGCGGAAGCGAGTGACTTGGGTCTGGTGGCGATGCTCGACGGAGGCTGGCGCGCGGCGGAGCCGTTCGAGGCCGCGCTCGACGGCGAGACATTCGAGCGCATGCTCGTCGGCGCCTGTGCGATGCGCGCGTTTTCGTTCATCGATGCGCCCGGCCCGCTGCGCGAGTACGGCCTCGATCCCGCGCGACTGCGCGTCGAGCTCGTCTCGGGCGACGGCAGGCGCGAAGCGCTCCTGCTCGCACCCGAAGGCGGCGGCGAGATGTGGTATGCGGCGAGGGAGGGCGCGCCCTATGTGTTCCGCATCGGGCCGGACGCGGTGATGAGCATCGCCTCGCCCTCCGCGGGATTGATCCAGCGCGAGTTCGCCAGCGTGGCGCGTGATTCGGTGCTGAAGGTCGAGTTCACGCACGGCGAGCGCGCCACGACGCTGGTGCGGGTGGAGCGCGGCTGGCAGGTGCGCGCCAGCGAAGGCGGGAAGCTGGTGCTCGCGGGCGATGTGGCGGACGCGCAGCTCGTGGGGGACGCTCTCGGCGTGCTCGAGCGCGCGCGCATCGACGATTTTCTGATGGGGCGCAGCCTCGCCTCGCAGGATGTGGTCGCCGCGATCCGAGTGCACACGCCCGACGATGTGCAGGGCGGCGTGTTCGGACCGAGCGTGCGCACGGCGGACGGCGTCGAGGCCGTGGAGTTCCGGCGCGACGGTGACTCGCTGGTCTCGCTCGTGTCCTCCGACCTGCTCGCACTCGCCGCCCGGCCAGCGGACTCGTGGCGCAGCCTCGATCTGCATCGTGTGCCCGAGATCGAAGTGGCCCGCATCGAGCTGCTCCACGGCCCCGCCACGCGCGCCTACGGGCGCGAGGACAAGGGACGCTGGGTCCGCATGGGCACGACGCTCGAGGCCAAGGAGTTCGCCAAGCTCGTCGACCGGGTGCTCAATGTGCGCGCGGAGCAGGTCCTGCAGCGCGGGGACGAGACGCTGCGGGGGGCGGTGACGGTTCGGATCGTGCGCTACAGCGGTGACGGGCTGGAGTTCAGCCTGGGCGACCTCTCGCTCCCCGACGGCAGCGTGGCCGCGGCCTATCGCACCGGCGCGCGGCTGGCGCTGGTGAAGGGTGAGCTGCTGGGCGCGCTGCGCGCCCTGCTGCAGTCGGAGTAGGCGCGCGAGCGGCGCTTGCGGGGGCTCGGTGGAGCTCCTAACATTGGGGCAACGATCGGCCTTCTTGGCCCCTAGAGAGGGCCTGCGGCCGCGGAGTTCGGCACCATGACGCAGCCCGAGTCCAGCGCTGTTCCGTCGCCCGAGGAAGGTGGCGCCCGCCTGTCGCGCTCGCGGCGCACCGTGCCCGAGTTGGAGGCGCTCCTGCGCGCGGACCCGGAGCTCGCGCCGCGCTTCTCCCACTGGCAGCGCGTCCCGGCGCGCGCGGAGCGCAGCCGCGAGTTGCCCGCCGCGCTCGATCCGCGGCTGCATGAGGTGCTCGCCGCGCGCGGTCAGTCGCGCCTCTACGAGCACCAAGCGCGAGCGATCGAGCTCGCGCTCGAAGGCCGCGATGTGCTGATCGCGACACCGACGGCCTCGGGCAAGACCCTGTGCTATGTCGCGCCGCTGCTGCAGCGACTGTTGGAGTCCGACGGCGCTGCGCGCGCCATCGCGCTCTTCCCGACCAAGGCTCTGAGTCAGGATCAGTCGAGCGGACTCAATGCGCTGATCGGAGCGCTCGGCTTCGACTGGCACAGCTTCACCTACGACGGCGACACGCCGCCGAGCGTGCGCCGTACCTTGCGCGACGACGGCCACATCGTGCTGACGAACCCGTGGATGCTCCACGCGGGCATCCTCCCCAACCACGCCAAGTGGTCCGAGCTCTTCGCCAACCTGCGCACGATCGTGATCGACGAGGTGCACACGCTCTCGGGCGTGTTCGGTTCGAGTGTCGCGAATGTGCTGCGACGGTTGCTGCGCATCGCGGCGCACTACGGCAGCCACCCGCGTTTCATCCTGTGCTCGGCGACGCTGCGCGACGCGGCTGCGCACGCCAAGCGGCTCACGGGGCGCGATGTCGCCGTCGTCGACGAGGATGGCTCCCCGGCGGGAGAGCGCGTGTTCGGCGTGTACAACCCGCCGCTGCTCGATGCGGTCGCTGGCCTGCGTGCCAATGCGCTCGAAGAGGCGCGGCGAATCGCCAAGCACCTCTGTGGCCCTGCGCGCCAAGCGATCTTCTTCTGCCAGCAGCGCACGGGCGTCGAGGTGCTCACGCGCTATCTGAAGGAGAGCGCCGCGGAATTCGGGTTGCAGTCGGGCGAGATCCGCGGCTATCGGGGCGGCTACTTGCCGCTGCACCGGCGCGAAATCGAGGAAGGTCTGCGGCAGGGCAGCGTCAAGGTCGTCGTCTCGACCAACGCGCTCGAGCTCGGGATCGACATCGGGCGCCTCGACGTGGCGGTGCTGGTCGGATATCCCGGCTCCCAAGCGTCCTTCTGGCAGCGCGCGGGACGCGTGGGACGCCGTGGACAGCCGAGCCTGACGGTTCTGATCACGCGCTCCGACCCGCTCGACCAATACCTCTGCGCTCATCCCGACTACCTGTTCTCCGCGCCGCGCGAGCGCCTCGGGCTCGACCCCGACAACCTCGTGATCCTCTCGGAGCAAGTGAAGTGCGCGTCCTTCGAGCTGCCGTTCCGCGAGAGCGAACTGGAGAGCGGCAGCTTCCGCGGCGCGCCGCATGTGCCGGAGATCCTCGACTACCTCGCGGAGGAATCGAAGCTGCTGCTGCGGCGCGGCGACACATGGCACTGGATGGCGGACGCCTACCCTGCGCAGGATGTGACGCTCGCCGGCGGCGGACCGGACAATGTGCTGATCCTCGATGTCGAGACGAAGAAGGCGATCGGCGAGATCGACCGCGAGGGCTCGCTCACCTCCGTGCACGAGGGCGCGATCTATCAGGTGCAGGGCGAGACCTGGAAGGTCGAGCGCTTCGACTACCAGAACCGGCGCGCCTATGTGCGCGCGGTCGAGAGCGACTACTTCACGGAAGCGGAAGTGGATACGACGCTGCGCGTTCTGCGTCAGGAGAAGCAGGCGCTGCGCGAGCGCGCGGACGGAGGCGAGGACTACGCCGTCCACACCGGCGAAGTGCATGTCACCACCGTCGCGACGCAGTACAAGAAGATCCGTTTCTACACGCGCGAGAATGTCGGCACGGAGGCCATCCACCTGCCGCCCGAGGAGCTCGACACGCAGGCGTTTGTGCTCACGATCTCCAACGAGACGGCGCAGGCGCTGGGACTGGCGGGCTCCGAGCGCGGCGCGGCGTGGCGCGGTGCGGGTGGACTGCTGCGGCGTGTCGCGCCGCTGTTCTTGCGCTGCCAGCCGCAGGACCTCGGACTCTCGACCGAAGTACGCTCCACGCACTTCTTGCGACCCGCGATCGTGCTGTACGACCGCGTGCAGGGCGGGGTGGGGCTCGCGGAGGTGCTGTTCGAGAGCCATCGAGATGTCTTCGAGGCCGCGCTCGAGGTCGTGGCACGCTGCGAGTGCAAGCACGGTTGTCCGGCCTGCGTGGGCCCGCGCGCGGAGTGCGGCCAGCAGGGCAAGCTCGCGACGCGCCGGTTGCTCGAACACCTCGTCAGCGCCAACGCCGCACGCCGCGTGCAGCCCGAAGGCGTGGCGTGACGGAGAGCTTCACAGACCGACTGCGGCGCCTGCGGCGGGAGCCCGGCTCGGAACACGCCGAGTCCCGGCTGCCGTCGTCGCCCTCGCAGCCGCGGGAGCTGCCGGAGTGGCTGCGCGCACGGCTGGGCAAGCACGGGAGCGACGCGGGGAGCACTCCCTGCGTCGCGTCGTCCGCCGGCGCCCCGCGCGAGCTCATCGCCTTCGAGGGTGCGCGCGGAGCGGCCTGCGCGCGCGTGACGCGCTTTGCGCTCGACCATCGGCACGGGGAGGTCGAGCTGCGCTGCGCGCTGCGAGCGCGAGCTTCGGACCTTGCGCTGATCGGCATCGAACGACGCCTCGCGGGGCTCTCGCTCGAGCGCGCGCTCTACCTCGACATCGAAACCACCGGACTCGCCGGCGGTGCCGGAACCAAGGCGTTCCTCGTGGGGATCGGACGCTTCGATGCAGCTGGCTTCGAGCTGTGGCAGGGGTTCCTGCGCGAACCGGAAGACGAAGCCGCGCTGCTCGACGAGTGCGCGCGCCGTGTGGCGGAGGCCGGTGCGCTCGTTTCGTTCTTCGGCAAGTCGTTCGACCGCCATCGGCTCGAGGACAAGATGCGCGTGCACGGCATCGCGCCACCCTTCGAGCGCTGCTTGCACCTCGACCTCTACCACCCCTGCCGTCGTCTCTTCGGCGCGGAGCTGAGCAACGGCCGGCTCGCCACGATGGAGCGGAGCATCGCGGGCGTCGCGCGAGCGCACGACCTGCCGGGCGCGTTCGCGCCCGCGGCGTGGTACGACTATCTCGCTGGTCGCTCGCACCGGCTCGAGGAAGTGTTCGAGCACAACCGCGACGACATCCTCAGTCTGGTCGTGATTGCCTCGGCGCTCGCGGATCTCGCGCGCGCTGACGATCGGGCCGCGGTTCCACCGGCACGGGCGCTGGCGCTCGCGCGCTGCGCCGAGCGGGTTGGGGATTGGCGCGCGTGCCGGCGCTGGGCGCGGTGGGCACTCGAGAGCGGCGGTGGGGAGTCGGCCGAAGTGGCCGCAGGGGCCCTGGCGCTCGCCGCGCGCTCGTGCGAGGAATGCGGGGAGATCGAGGCGTTGGACGAGCTCTGCGCGCGCGCACGAGTGCTGGGCTCGAGCGAGCTCGCGGCGCGCATCGAGCGCCGCAAGTCGCGTGCGCTCAGGCGTTCGCGAACTCGCGCTTGGGAGCGCGAACGGTGAGGGCCGGCGTGCGCGCGAGGCGCAGCACCTGCCACGCCACGCTGCCGAGCAGGGCCGAGGCGAGCGATCTGTCGGAAGTCGTTCCCTCCGCGACACAGCAGAGAAAGCGCTGAGACACCGGGGAAGTGACGCTCTCGTTCATGGTGCCCTCCTCGCGGCGCAGCGACGCACGCGCGCCTTGCAATGCCCTGTGGAGTGTTCCCGTCGTGCGACAGTCGGGCGTAGAGCCGCTAGGTCGAGTGGGCAGATCTACGACGCAAGTGCAGGGAGATGGCCTCGGGCAAGGCGATGCGCTCTTCCTCGAACACGCGCGCTCCGAGCGCGTGCTCGTCGTCCCCAGGCAGCACCGGCACGCGCCGCTGAACGAGCACATCGCCCTTGTCGTATTCGTTGGTGACATAGTGAACGGTGCAGCCACTCTCGCGCTCGCCAGCAGCGATCACGGCGCGGTGGACACGCTCGCCATAGAACCCCTTGCCACCGAAGCGCGGCAGGAGCGAAGGATGGATGTTGAGCACGCGGCCGCGCCAAGCCTCGGGCACGAGCAGGAGCCGCAAGAAGCCCGCGAGCACCACGAGATCGACCCGTGCGTCCTCGATGGCCGCCCAAGCCGCGGCGCTGAAATCGGCGGGAGTCGCGAAGGCCTTGGGATCGACGGTCAAGGCCGGGATGTCGAGACGCCGCGCGCGCTCCAGCGCAAGCGCCGTGGCCGTGCTCGAGAGCACGAGCGCGAGTTCCGCATCGAGCTCGCCCGCCCGTATCCGCTCGGCGAGGTTCTCCAGCGAACGACCTCCACCGGAGACGAGCACTGCGATGCGCGCACGCGTCACGCCCCGCGACCCTCGAGTCGATCGCGAGCCTCGCGCTGCACCGCGACCGCCAGCTTCGCCAGCAAGTCGTCGAGCGCGGGTGCGATCGCTTCGGCGCGCGCCGCCACCTGCGCGATGTCGAGGTCAGCATCGCCGGAGTGCACGACGACCAGCATGCACAGTCCGCCCAGCCCGGCATGGGCCGCGGCGAGCAGGGTCGGCGCGAGGTCCTGCGCGGAGGCCTCCACGCCGCAGCGCGCCATCCAGCCGCGCTCGGCCGGAGTCTCCAGCGCCGGGCCGACGGCGCAGGCCGCGACCGTCTCGCGCGCTGCGAGCCCGAGGCTGCGCGCGAGCTCCAGCGCCGAGCGTCGCAGTGCCTTGTCGTGCACGCGCGAGACATCGGGGAACTGCCCTCCGAGGCGGCTCGCTCCCAGAGCTTCGAGCGGCGTGCCTCCGGAGAGATTCACATGGTCCTTCAGCATGGCGATCGTGCCGGGCGCGAGCTCGGGCACGAGCGCCGAGCCCGCCGTCGTGTGGACGAAGGTCGACGCTCCGGCCGACGCCGCGAGCCACAGCGGCCATGCGCGCTGCCACTCCGGCTCCTGCGGCTCGCGATCGAGCGGCGAGTTCTCGAGCAGCCAGACGGGCAGCCCTTCGAGCAGGCCAAAGTGGAGCAGTGAGTCGGACCAGGCCCGCGGCGCGCCGTCGAGCTTGCCGAGCGGAAGTCGACCGGTGCGCTGGAGCCGACCGGCGAGCACGCTCACACCCGTCGAGAGCAGATACAGCGCTGAGGGACGCAGGATCGAGCGACGCTCGAGGGTGCAAAGAGCGCTGGCCACGGATGCATCGAGCGCGCATGTATTCATGGCGTGTGATTCAAGCCTGCGAGAGGGCCGCGAGCAACAACCCGCACTCCCGCGCGGCAGATTGGGTGCCGCCACACAGGCAGAACGCGTCCCGCGGCGGCTCGATCACGGACGACCGTCGGACAACAGGCGCACGAGCAAGGTGTCGCGGAATTCGCTCAGCAGGCGTTCGTGCGCCGCGACGGCGCGCGACCACGAGGCAGCGGACCCAGCGCGCAGTCCATCGACCCACGCGCTCGCAGCTTCGGCCTCGCGCTCGAACGACCGCGGCGTTCCGGCGGCCTGAGCCCAGATGCGCGCCGCGTCGAAGGCTTCCATGATGGTACGAACCTCGTCCTCGGCGAGATTGGATGTCGCGTCCGTCTGCAGCATCTCGGCCGTCTCGTCGACGGCCTGCAGCACCGCGCTCATGCGCAGCAGCGCGTCGATTCCGAACAGCTCGTCGCGCGTGTACTCGCGCACGAGCCGTTGGTAGAAGAGTTGATGCAGGTCGGTCGTGCGGGCGCCGAAGCTCGACCACGGCACCACCTCGGATGTGGCATCGACCTTGATGAGCAGGCCCTCGGCGTTGGCGCCGACCGCTTCCCGGATCGCGCGCGTGCGCGAGCGCGGATCGAAGAACGCCTTGCGCCGCCAGCCGCCGCGCTCGAACTCGGTTGCGAGCGTGGGGAAGAGCGGCTTGGTTGCGCGAACGGCCGCGAGCCATTCGTTCGCCCACAGCCGCGCGGGCTCGGTCGCGAGCGACGACTCGAGCGCTGCAAGCTTGCGCTCCATGCCCGCGCTGTCGAGCGCACGCAGCGAGGCTTCGAACCCCTCGCCGCGCAGCGCGCGCGCGATGGCCAGCCCGTCTTGATCCTGCAGCCCGCGCGCATAGCGATCGCGCGCCGCGACCTGACCGTCGAGCCGCTTTTGGATCGACGCGCGCAGCAGCACGACCTCGCCGAGGTCGGGCAGGACATCGGGGCCGAGCTCGGGCGGCATGGCCGGAAGGTCGAGGGCCACGATCGAAGGCGCGAGCAACCCGAGCAGCTCGTCGAAGCGGCCGGCGCGTTCGTACTCGTCGGCGCGCGCGGCATCCTCGCGTGAGCGCTCGAGGGCATCGGTGAGCATGGCGGCGAACGCCTGGCGGCGACGAGCGAGTGCGTTGGGGTCTCCGGCGAGCGCGGCGGGCACTTCCTGCGCGAGCATCGCGCGCAGGGCCTCCGCGAGAGGCTTGGGACGTCCGTTGGCCTTGCCCGCGAGCTCGAGGCGCTCCACGAAGTCGCGGATCGACTGCTCGTGGGCGCCGACGACGGCTGCGTCGCGCAGCGCGTCCGCGCGCACACGCTCGGCCTCCTCGAGCGCGCGCTGCGCGGCGGTGGTGCCCGAGAACTTCTGCGCTACTGCGCGCAACTCGGCTTGCAGCGCGATCGCGTCGAGCTCGCGCGAGACGCGCAGCAGCGCATTCTCGGCCTCGGTCTCGCGCAGCTTGAGAGCCGTGTCGTCGTCGGTCGTGCCGGGATTCGTACGAGCGCCCAGGTTGGCGGAGAACTCGTCGTCCTCCTGCGGCGTGCCACGCGCAGTCGACGGAGTGCCGCCCCTGGAGTTGCCATCTGGGGTGTGGCTCGTCGTCGGGTCGTCACCGCGGAGGAACACGAAGGCCGCCGCACCGAGGGCGACCACCGAGACCGCTCCGAGGACGAGCGGCAGCTTGGAAGCTGAAGGCGCGGCGGGGACGCCGGAGGGAAGCGGCGCACCGTGCAGCGTCGCGCTGCGCAGGCGCTCGACTTCCTGCAGCAGCACTCCGGCCGATGCGTAGCGCTCTTCCGGCTTCTTCTTGAGTAGTCGCTGCACCATCGTCGAGAGCGCGGGCGGAGTGCCGGGCGCGAGCTCGTGGAGCGGCTTGGGCTCCTCGAGGAAGTGGCCGCGCAGGATGTCGCGCGTCGTCGCGCCCTCGAACGGCGTGCGGCCGCCGATCAGGCGGTAGAGGGTCGCCCCGAGCGAGTACAGATCCGAGCGAATGTCGACCTTCTCGCCGCGTGCCTGCTCGGGCGAGATGAAGTGCGGCGTGCCGAAGATCTTCTTGTTGTCGCTCTCGGTGGCCTCGGCTTCGAGGTGCATCGCGAGCCCTAGGTCGGCGAGCTTCGTCGTGCCGACCGAGTTCTGCATCAGGTTCGCGGGCTTGATGTCGCGGTGGACGATGCCGCGCAGCTCCGCGTACACGAGCGCCTTCGCGGCGTCGTTCAGGATCTCGAGCGCTTCCTTGGGCACGAGCCTGCCGTCGCGCTGCAGTCGCTGCTCCAAGGTGCCCTTGTCCATGAACTCCATGGCGAGGAAGTGGCGACCGCCTTCCTCCCACACATCGTGGACGGTGACCACATTCGGGTGGTTGAGCGCTGCGGCCGCGCGCGCTTCCGACTGGAACTTGCGCACGAACTCCGCATCCGCGGCGAGACGCGCGGCGAGCACCTTCAGCGCGACCGGCCGACCGAGGCTCTCTTGCACGGCGAGGTACACCTCGCCCATGCCGCCGCGGCCGAGCAGGCTCTCGACGCGGTAGCCCTTGACCTGCGGCAGCCGCGCTTGTCCGCGCGCCGCGAGGTCCATCGAGGGCTCCGGCGTCGGGAGCGTCACGCTCGGCAGGGCCACGGTCTCGGCCATGGGTGCCAAGGCGGCTTGGGGATCGATCACGCGCAAGCGCCGCGATCCGAGCACGACGAGATCGCCGGGCTCGAGCTTGTGCTGGGTGACGCGCTCGCCGTTGACGAAGGTGCCAAAATCGCTGCCCAGATCCTTGATCGCCCAGCCTCCGCTCTTGGCGCGGCCGATGGCGCAGTGAACTTCCGCGACGCCCTGCCCAGCGAGCGCGACATCCGCACGGGTCGCGGACGAGCCGAGCGTCATCGCGCCCTGACGCGGCAACTCGATCGGCGCTCGAGCATCGCCGATCAGTTCGAGCGCGAGGCGCGCTTCGCTCACCGCTGCGCCTCCCGCAGGTCGAGGTCCTCGAACAGCGCCGCGCCGACGCGCACGCAGGTGGAGCCTTCCGCGACCGCGGCTTCGAGATCAGCGCTCATGCCCATGGAGTACTCGACGCGGCCCCTTGAAAACAGCGCCTTGGGAAGCGCCTCGCCCAAGCCACGCAAGGCGGCGAATGTGCGCCGCGCCGGGGCTTGCGAGTCGAGATCGAACGCCCGCGCGCTCTCGCAGGGCGCGGCCATCGCCATCAGCCCTCGCAAGCGCAGGTGGGGGAGCGACGCCACGGCGTGCGCCGCCGCGGGAATCTCGTTGGGCACGAACCCGCTGCGTTCGCCTGCTTCGACCGCGCGAACTTCGAGGAACACCTCCACCTCGCGGGCTAGCTCTCCCGCGAGGCGGGAGAGCGTCTCGATCAACTGGAGCGTGTCGACCGAGTGGACCACGCTCGCGAACTCCACGGCGCGGCGCGCCTTGTTGCGCTGCAAGTGGCCGATCATGTGCCAGCGGGGTGAGAGACCCAGCTCTCCGAGCGCAGCGGCCTTGGGGGCGAGCACATCGACGCGGTTCTCTCCCAAGTCGTGCTGTCCCAGCCGCACGAGCTCCGCGACCAGACTCGCCGGAGCCGCCTTGGTCACGGCCAGCAAAGTCACATCGTCTCCCGCGCGCCCCGCAGCCGAAGCAGCGGCCGCGATGCGCGCGCGCACGCGCTCGAGATTCGCCTGAAGCAGGGACTGCACGGCTCGCTTGGACTGGGTCGCTACGGGTTCGAACACGCAGCTTGCAGGTTACAGGGCCGAGCGGGCCGAGTCACGGCGCGGCGGACTCGAAGGGGAGCTCGGCCTGTGGCGTGCGTGCGCCGCTCCTTGGGTACGAACGCGCGCGCGGATCGTGAGGGCGATTGCTCGTGTCGTGGAGCTCGAGGCGCAGGCGGCGCGGAGCCCCGTGCTGCACGCGGTAGGGATGGGCCGGGCGCAGTCCCGCGACCCAAAGGAGCTCGCTGCCGTGGAATACGAGCGGCACGAGGCGGCGCTCCCCGCGCGGCACGCCAGCATCCGACAGGAAGCGTCGCAGCGCGCGCGAACCCGGTGCCCCGAGCGGCTGGAAGCGGTCGCGAGCCTGCGGCCAGCGCACGCGCAACGCCTCGACGGCCCACGGGACCTCCAGCTCGACCGTGTGCGCGTCGCGGGGAATGGGGCGCGCAGGTCCGACTTCGACCCACTGGGCCACGATGCGGCGACCGTCCGGCAGGGTCGCGCTTCCGGGGACCGGGAGCACGAAGCCACGCTCGGGCGCGGCGAGGCGCTCGACCCAGCCGGGAGTCGTGCGGCGCTCGGCGGGCACGCGCGTCGCAAATTCGGCGAACGGCAGCCAAGGAGACTGCACTGGGGCGTGCGCCAGCGGGCCCAGCGCCTCGAGCGGCGGATGCAGCTCGAGCGAGCGCCTGCGCAGGCACAGCGTCCAGCCGCCGGAGAGCGCGTGGCGCGCGCAACGCCCCTGCCCGAGGTCATCGAGCACCCTGCCGAGCAGCCGACGGCTCGGAGCGCGCGCGGTGCCCTCGACCAGCAGGCGCCAGAGCGTGCGGCGCTGCAGCGC
>VGYZ01000055.1 GCA_016872795.1 Planctomycetota bacterium | reverse complement strand
GCCGCGACGGGGCCGGGCTGGGGCGCGTCGGAACGGGGCTCGGGCTCGGGCTCGGCCGGGACGGGGCCGGCGAGGGGCGCGACGGGGCCGGCGAGGGCGAGGGCCGCGAGGGCGCCGGCGACGGGGCTGGACGCGACGGCGCGGGGGAAGGGCTGGGCGACGGGCTCGGCGCGGGCCGACCGGATCCGCCGGAGCCTTGGGACGGACGGCCGGGGCGCTCGCGGTCTTGGGCGAAGGCCTCGCTCGGCAGCGCGCACAGGAGCGACAGCGCGAGTACCAGCGGGCGGAAGCGGCGGGTATCCATGGTGGTGTTCCTTGGGGTGGGCGGGCGACCGGGCGCGCGCGGTGGAGGATGCGCGCGCCGAGAGCTCTGCCCCTGGCGCCCCAAGGTGCAAATCGAGTGCCTCGGACGCCGTCGCGCCCCAGCAGCCCGCGGGGCACGCTCGGGCTCGCGGGCCGTCCTCTCCAGAGGACATGCGCCCGCCCTGCGAGACCGTGCTCGGCCGCGTGACCTCGCGCCGCGGCGCGAGCATGGGCTACGGCGCTGGCTCGAGCGCGAGGAATAGCTGGAAAGGGACGGCGTCGAGGGCCGGGGCGGTGGGGAAGCGGGCGAAGGTGCGGGCGACGCGGGCGTTGGGGGGCAGGGCGCCGCGCAGGGTGGCGAGGCTCTCCGCGAGGGACGACGGCGCGCTCGGAAGCGAGAGCGCGAGGGCGCCGTGCTCGCGCACGCTCAGGACGCCTTCGGGCGCCGAGCCGAGTCCGGGCTTGAAGCGCAGCAGGATGGCGCGCGGCGCGCCGCGCTCGTCGAGCTCGACCAGCGCGCCCCCTTCCAGGCGCCAGCCGTCGCCGGCTGGGCGCGCGTAGGGCGCGAGAGCCGCCTGCCAGCGCTCCTTGACGGCGCTCCACTCGGTGCCGTCGGGCAGCTCGACGCGCAGCTCGTGGGAGCGCGGGACATCGACGGACACGATGCGCGGACCGCTTGCGACGGGGGCGGCGTCGGGGCGCAGCTCGGCCGGCAGGAAGAAGCTGTCGAGGACCTGCGCGCGCGTCTCGAAGGTCACGACCTCCTCGCGCCAGATGCGCGCGCCGTCGACGGAGAAATCGAAGCTCGCGGGGATCTTGCGGCCGCGCTGCTCGCGCCACGCGAGCGCGTCGAAGCGCTCGCGGCCGGCGCGCTCGCCGCCGACATAGAGCGCCGTCGGCAGGCCATCGGCGCCGAGCTCGGCGACGAGCGACTCGCCGCCGGGGAGCTTGACGCTCTTGCGCGCCGCGTCGCCTTCCCACGCGAAGCCGTCGGGCCAGAGGAACAGCGCGCGCCGCACCTCGACCGCGGCGAGGCTCGCGCGCCACTGCGCATCTTCGGGCCCCGACTCGCTCACGAGCCGCGCGGTTGCCTGCTGCGGCGCGAGCTCGAAGAAGGCCTGCCCGCAACGGAAGACGATGCTGCGGTCGCCGGCGCGCGCGCCTTCGGGAGCGAGCGTCCAGCGCGCGCGGTCGGGGAATGCGAAGGTCGCTTCGAGCGAGTGGAGCCGCGCGCCTTCCGCCGCGAAGGTGATGCGCGAGGAGGTCTGCAGTCCGCCCATTCCCGCGACATTCGCGCGCGCGGGCAGGGCCGAGAGACGGTCCTTCGCCGGCGCGGTCACCGGAGCTTGCGCAGCGTGCAGCGCGAGCGTCGCGAGCAGTGCCAGCGCGAGCTTCAACGCGCGCCGAGCCTCTCGCGCAGGACGACCGCCGCACGCTCGAGCGTCGCGCGCTGCTTCGCGAAGCAGAAACGCACGATCGCGCGACCGTCCGCGGGATCGAGGAAGAAGCTCGAGCCGGGCACGCAGGCCACGCCGCCCTGCGACACGAGCTCCATCGCGAAGCTCACATCGTCCTTGCGCGTGAGCCCCGAGATGTCGGTCATGATGTAGTACGCTCCGCGCGGCAGGTGCACGCCGAAGCCGGTCTGGCGCAGCGCGGCGGCGAGCAGGTCGCGGCGCTCGCGGTAGTCGCGCGCGAGGTCGTCGAAGTACGACTGCGGGAAGGCGAGCGCGTCGGCGGCGGCTTCTTGCAGCGGCGCGGGCGCGCCCACGGTGAGGAAGTCGTGCACCTTGCGGATCGCGCCGGCGAGCGGCGGCGGCGCGATGCACCAGCCGATGCGCCAGCCCGTCGCGCTCCAGGTCTTCGACAGTCCGCTGATCGTGATCGTGCGCTCGGCCATGCCGGGCAGCGTCGCGAGCGACACATGCTCGGTGCCGTCGTAGAGGATGTACTCGTAGATCTCGTCGGTGATCGCGAGGCAGTCGTGCTCGATGCACAGCCGGGCGATCAGCTCGAGCTCCGCGCGCGCGAAGACCTTGCCGGTCGGGTTGTGCGGAGTGTTGACGACGATCGCGCGCGTGCGCGGGCCGAACGCCGCGCGCAGCGCGCGCTCGTCGAGGCTCCAATCCGGCGCGTGCAGGCGCACCATGCGCGGCGTCGCGCCGGAGAGGATGCAGTCGGGCCCGTAGTTCTCGTAGAACGGCTCGAAGATCACCACCTCGTCGCCGGGGTCGAGCACCGCGAGCAGCGCCGCGATCATCGCCTCGGTCGCGCCGCAGCAGACCGTCACGTCGCGGTCGGGATCGACCGGGATTCGGTTGTAGGCGCTCGTGCGCACCGCGATCGCCGCGCGCAGGCGCGGTGCGCCCCAGGTCACCGCGTACTGGTTGTGGTCCGCGCCGATCGCCCGGCAGGCCGCTTCCTTCATCGGGAGCGGCGCCGCGAAGTCCGGGAAGCCCTGCGCGAGGTTGACGCCCCGCTCGCGCGCGCACACGCGCGACATCTCGCGGATCACCGACTCCTGAAAGCGCGCCGCCTTGGTGGAGACTTGGATGCGCGGGGCCATGCTGCGAAGCTACCCGACGCGCGCGGAGCGGGCTACGGCAGGCGGTTCGACCACTCGATCCACAGCACGAGATCCGTGCCGTAGTTGACGTCCGCGATGCGCACGAGGGCGTCCATGGTGAGCGCCTTGAGCGGCTTTTCGTCGTCGGCCGTGCCCCAGGCCTTGACCAGTGCTCGACCGACGGGCCCCTTCGACTCGGGGTTGCGCTCGGTCATGAGCAGCAGGCCCTCGACCGTCGCGCTCTGCACATGGAGGTGCTCATCCCGCAGCTGCGCCTCGAGCGCCGGCACCGACTCCTTGTCGCCGAGCAAGCCGAGGGCGAGCGCGCACTGGGAGCGCACGAAGGGCTCGCTGTCGGCGAGGCCGCGCCGCGCGGTGCCGAGCGCGCACGCACCGCTGCCGCCGCTGTTCAGGATCGAGCGCAGGGCGAAGGCGGCTTGTGCGCGGGTCTGCGGATCTTCGGCGAACTCGGTCGCGTGGCAGATCGCTTCGAGCGGCGTGTCGGCGCGTCCGAGGACCGCGAGGCCGAGCAGCGCGTTGTGCACGACATCGGGATGGGGATCGGAGAGCGCGGCGAGCAACGGCGACTGGGCCTCGGGCTTGCGCGCGAAGCCGAGCATGGCGGCGGCGCGGATGCGGTTGATCGGCGGGCCGCAAGAGAGCTCGGCGACGAGCTCGTCGCAGCGGCGCGAGGCTCGGTCGACCAGCACGCCTTCGAGCGCACGCTGCTGGTTCTTCTGCGCGGGCGTGCGGCCCGTGAGCGCGAGACTGCACCACTGGTAGATGGCGTTGTCCGCATCGGCGAGGAACTTCCCGATCGGATCCTCGGGCTGGATCTTGGGGCGCTCGGGCGGCGCGTCCGAGGCCGGCTCGGGCGTCGGCGGCTTGGCTCCGCTCGAAGCGCAGGCGGGCACGAGAGCGAGCGCGGCGGCGAGGAACAGAGCCGGCGCCGGACGGCGCGCGTTTGAGGGGCTGGGCTTCAAGGTGGAGCGGAGGTGTGGAGGTAGCTCGGCGGGGAGCGACGAACAGCGCGCGAGCTTCTTCCCCTCGTCCGCGCAATCGCCGCGCGCAGAGGCTACCGTGAAGGCGATGAGCTTCGAGCTCCTAGACCAGCTGGCCCGCGAGGGTTTCGAGGAGATGGTGGCGCTCCACGACCGCCGCTCGGGCCTGCGGGCCTTCCTCGCGATCCACGACTCCGGCCCGGGCCGGGCGTTTGGCGGCATCCGGCGCTGGAGCTACTACGACGAGGAGGCGGCGCTGCGCGACTGCATGCGGCTCGCGCGCGCCATGACCTACAAGTGCGCCCTCGCGCGCATCCCGGCCGGCGGGGCCAAGATGGTGCTGCTCGACCGGCCCGAGCTGCATGTCGAGAACGCCTACCGGCACCTCGGGGAGGTGGTCGAGCGGCTCGGCGGGCGCTACTACGCCGGTCCGGATGTCGGCACGAACTCGGCCGAGCTCGCGCTCGTCAGCGAGCGCACGCGCTATGTCACGGATCCGGGCCCCGATGGCCCGGGCGAGCTGTCGGAGTCGACGGCGGCCGGCGTGGTGGCCGGGATCGCGGCGGCCCTGCGGCACCTCGACGGCGGCGAGGAGTGGTCCAAGCGCACGATCGTCGTGCAGGGGCTGGGCGAGGTCGGCTCGCGCGTGGCGCTCACCCTGCGCGGCTACGGCGCGCGCGTACTCGCCTCGGAGCTCGACTTCGACCGCGCGGAGCTGTTCGCGAAGCAAGCCGGGATCGAGCGCGTCGATCCGACGCAGGAGCTCGAGATGCCCTGCGATGTGTTCTCGCCCTGCGCGCTCGGCGGCATCCTGCACGACCTGTCCGTGCTGCGCCTGCGCTGCCGCGTCGTCGCCGGAGCGGCCAACAATGTGCTGGCGAGCCCGGAGCACGGCGAGGCGCTCCACGAGCGCGGCGTGCTCTATGTGCCCGACTACGCGATCAACTCGGGCGCGCTCATGCGCGGCTCGCGCTTCCATCTCGACGGCGTGCGCGAGCCGCTCGAGCGCATCGCCGCACGCGTGGGCGCCGTCGTCGAGGACATCCTCGCCCAGTCGCGCGAGCAGGGGCTGTCGCCGGCGTGCGTCGCCGCGCGCGAAGCAGAGATGCTCGTAGAGCGCCGCTGCCTCGAGCGCTAGATGCCTCTCGCCACCACCATGCTCGCGCTCGTGCTCTCGTTCGCCCTGCTCGTGCCGCCGCTCGCGCCTCTCGCTCAAGCGACGCCGCAGGAAGCGCTGTTGCCGAAGGCCCAGCGCGGCCCGCTGATCATGGATCGCGGCCCGGGGCGACAAGAGGTGCACTTTCCGCGCGACGAGGAGCTCGTCTACGTCGTGTCCGTCGACCTCGGCCTCTTGGGCGAGCCCAGCGTCGGCCGCGTGACGATGAGCTCGACCGTGCGGCCCTACCTGCCGGAGGGCTCGCTCGAAGTGCGCTTCGACGAAGAGCGCACGCTCGAGCAGGCGCTGGTCTCCGCGCGCGCCCGCGGCGAGTATCAGGTGTACACGCTCGACGAGACCATTCGCACGGCCTTTCGGCCGCTCGCGTGGCCGCGCTTGCACCACGAGAGCATCCAGCGCGGCACCGAGAGCCGCCGGCGCGAGCTCAAGCTCGGGCTGCGCGACGCCCAAGGCAGCTCGAGCTATCGCTCCGACGCGCACTGCAAGGGCTGCAAGAACGACGCGCACTTCGTCGACCCGACATTCTTTTGGAACGAGCGCGCGCACTGCGACGGCTGCAAGGCGGGGACGCACCGCGAGTGGCGCGAGCCCACGACCCAGCAGGTGCCCGAAGGTGCGGTCGACATGATCGCGGCGGTGCTGCTCGCGCGCACGGCGATCGCGCAGGGCAAGAGTGGCGCGAGCTTCACGCTGGTCGACCGCGACGAGCTGTGGGAGGTCGAGGTCGCGCGCGGCAAGCTCCTGACGCGCAAGGTGGTCGCCGGCCAGTTCGAGGCCGTCGAGGTCCAGCTCACCACGCGCCCGCCCGAAGGCACGCTCGGCCGCGACGACGACTTCCGCGGCCTGTTCGGCCTGCACGGCTCGATCTCCATCTTCATGCACCCGACCTCCGGCGTCCCCGTCGAGATCTCCGGCCGCATCCCCGCCGGCCCCTTCGATCTCGATGTCATGATCGAACTCGAGTCCTACCGCGGCACCCCCGCCTCCTTCGCGCCGCTCGCCAAGTAGCACGAGGCGCTCGCGATCGGTGTCGCCGAGCGCAGGGTGATTGCGCGGGGCCGCCAACCAACACGCGGGCTTCGCGTTGTCGCGCCTGTGCGTTGCGTGCGCCAGTTTCGGTCGGAGCCCAGGCGCGGGAGACGGGCGGGGCGAGCTCGGCCTCAGGCGTCGAGCGCGGGCTCGAAGTCGCCGGTGGGGGGGAGGGCGTCGGGGCGGACGGGGAGGGGGACGATCACGGCTTGGCCGAGCGAGCCTTGGGCGTCGCCGAGGTGGAAGCGGGTGCCGGCGGACTGGTGGCGGCGCTTGAGGTAGGCCAGCGCGAGGCCGGAGTCGAGCACGAAGGAGTAGGCCCAGCTGGTGACGAGGCCGAGGTCGCGCCACTCGCCCTCGTCGTTGCGCCACAGGCGCGTGCCGGCGGGGAGCGGGTCGTCGTGGGAGATGCGCAGGGCGACGAGGCGCTTGTTCAAGCCGCCGTAGGTGTCGATCTTGGCGACGACCTCTTGGCCGATGTAGCAGCCCTTGTCGAGCGAGAAGGCGCGCTCGAGCCGCGCTTCCTGGGGGTAGATCGAGTCGTCGATGTCGACGCCGTGCTCGGCGGCGCCGGCCTCGACGCGCAGGCAGTCGTGGGCGATGCGTCCGGCGGGCGTCGCGCCTTCCGAGACGAGCGTGTCCCACAGGCGCTCGGCGAGCGCCGGGCCGGCGTCGAGGCGCCAGCCGAAGGAGCCCGCGACGGGGAGCGCCGTGACGCGCAGCGGCGCGTCGCCGAAGCGGGCGTCGACATGTGCGTGCAGCTCGCGCGGCGGCTCGATCGAGGCCACGCGCGCGACGATCTCCGCCGCGCGCGGGCCGCAGAGCTCGAGCGGCGCGTGCGCGTCCGACATGTCCTGCGCGACGAGCTTTTCGCTGAAGTGGTACATGTCGAGCGCCTTTTTGAGCGCGGCAGCGGAGCCCGGTGGGAGTGAGAGGTGGATGCTCTCGGGGCCGACCGCGAGGTCGAAGTCGAACAGCACCTTGCCCTTGGAGGAGAGCAGCAGATTGCGGTTGCCTTGGCCTGCCTTGAGCGTGCGCACGGCGTTGGCGAGCAGGCGGTGCAGGAAGCCCGCGGCGTCGGGGCCGGAGAGCGCGAGGGCCTCGCGGCGCGTGCGGTCGAACAGCGCGGCGCCTTCGCGGGCAGCACGGTATTCGTCGGGGACCGCGCCGAAGCACAGCACAAAGGGGGCATCGCCGCCGGTGAGCTCGGCGCCGGCGCGGCGGTGGCGGGGGAGCAGGAGTTCGGTCTTCAAGCGGGCGGGAGCATAGGACCGTCGGTGGCGAAATCCGCCCCTCGCGGGCGGTTACGGCGCATGGCGAGAGCGAGTTCGGACGCTGTGTGCGCCTTGGGCGAAGTGCGGACGGTTTCGCGGTCGGAATTGAAGCGGCGGCGAGCTTCCAGAGCGCAACTCTAGAAGCCTTCGATGCTTGACTCGCGCTGCTGCAACCGTAGCTTACTCGGTACTACCCATGGGCAACCCAAGTCCTATGAGGTTGCAGCGGCCCGCCTGCGGGCCACGGTCTCCTTCCCACACAGTGCGTTCCCTTTCTCTCCGCGGCCTGCACCCGATCCCAGCTCGGATACCGAGCGGGGGTGCCCCATGCACGGTCGGCGGCCCACAGCAAGGACATCGATGAGCCTCCGCCTCCCTCTGTGCGCTGTTTCCGGTCTGGCCCTGTGGGTCAGCGCCTGCCAGCTCGACAAGGACCAGAAGCCCGCCCGAGGGGTGGTGCACTACAGCCTGAGCAGCGCCACGACCGCGCTCGGGAGCGACGGCGAGCCGGTGATTTCCGCCTCGGCTCAGGCCGGCATCGCGGGCTCGCTGGAGATGCTGTTCGGCACGCCCCAGGCGCCGAGCTACCAGCTGCTGCCGGAGTGGAAGGACGAGGGCTTCGACCCCAACTGGCCGCAGTACCCCGAGGGCGAGGACGGCAGCGGCGAGGTCGACCCGGCCGAGCTCGTGGCCAACAACCAGATGTACTGGCGCCGCCAGCTCACCGCGATCGACGCCGGCCTGTGGGACCGCGTGTTCGTGCAGGACTTCACGCCCGACTTGCTCGCCCGCTGGAAGGCGCTGTGCGCCGAAACTCCGGTCGAGGCGCGCAACGACGAGTTCAAGAAGGCTGCGCGCGAGCTGTTCGAGAACTACTACCCCACGCTCGCGGCCTCGGCCGAGCTCTACCGTCAGCAGTGCCTGCACTGTCACGGTCCCGAGGGCGGCGGCAACGGCCCGACGGCGCCGTTCTTGAACCCGCGCCCGCGCGACTACCGCCACGGCACATTCAAGTTCACCGCGGTCGGCAAGGCCCAGCCGCGCCGCGTGGACCTCTACCGCATCCTCGACGAAGGCGTGACCGGTACCTCGATGCCGAGCTTCCGGCGCTTCTCCCGGGCCCAGCTGCACGGCCTGGTCGACTATGTGCGGCTGCTCTCGATGCGCGGCATGGTCGAGCGCTCGCTGGTGGCGACCTACACGGAAGAAGAGACGCTCACCTCCGGCGACACGATCGACGCCTACACCGAGGTCTGGGAGAAGTGGCAGAAGGCCGACTCCAAGGTGCTCAACTTCGATGGCCTAGTCCCCGCGCCCACGGCCGAGACGATCGCCCACGGGCGCGAGCTCTTCATGGACGCGAAGACCGGCAACTGCTTCTCGTGCCACGGTCCCGAGGGGCGCGGCGACGGAACTTCGGCCTTCGTGCTCAACCCGGAGACGCACAAGGTCGTGCCGGCGTACAAGGATGACTGGGGCAACGAAATCCTCCCGCGCAATCTGCGGCTGGGGGTGTTCCGCGGCGGAGGTCGCCCGATCGACATCTACCGCCGCATCAAGTACGGCATCGCCGGCGGGCCCATGCCCGAGGCGGCCTCGTCCCTCTCGAGCGACGACATCTGGCACCTCGTCCACTATGTCGGCTCGCTCTCGGAGCGCCCGAAGCACAAGGCCGCCGCGGCGCACGCGGACCACGGTGACGGCGCGCACTCCGATGGCGCGAGTGGCGAGAAGCACTGAGAGCCCCCGAGCGGAAAGCCAAGAAACCCCCATGCGCTACTTCTTCACTCTGATGCTCCTGCTGGTGCCGATCCTCGGCGTCTGGACCTTCGTCGAGGCCGACCGCTGGCAGTTGTGGTTCCCCCAGAATGTCTCGAGCTTCGGCGCCGAGATCGACGGGCTGTTCGACCTGATCATGTACATGGTCGGATTCACATTCATCGTCACCGAGGTGGCGCTGGCGTGGTTCGTGTTCAAGTACTCGGCGAACCGCCCGGGCAAGGGCGCCTTCACCCACGGCAGCCACAAACTGGAGATGATCTGGACCGCGATTCCCGCGGTGGCGCTGCTCTTCATCGCCTTCGCGCAGATGGAGACATGGGCCAAGGTGAAGTTCGAGAGCAACTTCCCCAAGGAAGGCAAGTACACCAAGGAGCGGCCGATCGCCGAGCTGTGGGCCAGCCAGTTCGACTGGCGCGTGCGCTACCCCGGCGACGACGGTGTCATCGGCACGGTCGACGACCTCGAGCGCTCCTACGAATTCGTGGTGCCGGTGAACACCGATGTGGTGTTCCATCTGCGCTCGCGCGATGTGATTCACAGCTTCTTCGTGCCGGAGTTCCGCCTCAAGCAGGATGTGCTCCCCGGCCACACGATTCCCGTGTGGTTCCGCGCCGAGAAGGAAGGCATTTACGACCTCGTCTGCGCCGAGCTGTGCGGCTGGGGTCACTACAAGATGAGCGGTCGCATGACCGTTGTCTCGCAGGCTGATTTCGACAAGCGCATGGCCGACATCAAGGCCGAGTGGTTCTCCAACGGCAAGGAGCAGGGCCAATGAGTCAGGCAACGACGCACGCAGCGAACAGTCCGCACCTCGAGCCCGGTGAGGGCGAGGCCGGAACTGTCCGCGAGCATCACGACCACCACGAGCTCGGCTTCCTCCGCAAGTGGATCTTCTCGGTCGATCACAAGGTGATCGGCATGCAGTTCCTCTTCTCGGGCCTCGTGTTCCTCGCGCTCGGCGGCCTGATGGCGATGGCCATCCGCTACCAACTGGCGTGGCCGTGGCGCCCGATGCCGGGACTGGCGTGGATGTTCCCTGCCACGGGCGGTGCGATCAGCCCCGAGTTCTACACCATGCTCTTCACGATGCACGGGACCATCATGATCTTCTTCGTGATGATCCCGCTGCTCACGGGCGCCTTCGGCAACTTCCTGATCCCGCTGATGATCGGCGCGCCCGACATGGCCTTCCCGAGGCTGAACATGTTCGGCTACTGGGCCATGGTCCCGGCGTTCTTCTTCATCCTGCTGGGCTTCTTCGTGGAAGGTGGCCACGCCGCCGGCGGCTGGACGAGCTACCCGCCGCTGTCGACCATCGAGGCCGCGGCGCCGGGCTCGCTCACGGGCCAGACCTGCTGGCTGCTCGGCCTCACATGGGTCGGCGTCAGCTCGATGATGGGCGCGGTCAACTATGTGACCACGATCGTCAAGATGCGCGCGCCGGGCCTGACGATGATGCGCCTCCCGCTCACGATCTGGAGCCTGATGATCACATCGCTCCTGCAGCTCTTCGCGCTGCCGGTGCTGACGGCCGCGAGCATCCTGCAGCTGCTCGACCGCACGCTGAACACGGGCTTCTTCACGCCGACGAATCTGCAGGTGAACAACATCACGCCGGACTCGTTCCTCTATGGGGCGGACTCGGTCGGCGCCGCCGCCGGCGGTCAGCCGCTTCTGTGGCAGCACCTGTTCTGGTTCTACAGCCACCCCGCGGTCTACATCCTCGTGCTGCCCGCCATGGGCTTCACCTCGGACATCCTCGCGGTTCACGCCCGCAAGTCGGTCTTCGGCTACAAGCCGATGGTGTACTCGTTGTGCGCCATCGCGGGCTTGGGCTTCATCGTGTGGGGCCACCACATGTTCACCTCGGGCATGAACCCGGCGCTGGGCATGACCTTCATGGTCAGCACGGTGATGATCGCGCTCCCGAGCGCCATCAAGGTGTTCAACTGGCTCGGCACCCTGTGGGGCGGCCGCATCCACCTGCGCACCCCGATGCTGTTTGCCTGCGCGTTCGTCTCGATGTTCATCATCGGCGGCCTCTCGGGCATCTGGATGGCTGCGACGCCGGTCGACATCTACATCCACGACACCTACATCGTCGTGGCGCACTTCCACTATGTCGTGTTCGCGGGCTCCTTGTTCGCGATCTTCGCCGCGGTCTACCACTGGTTCCCGAAGATGTTCGGGCGCGTGATGAACGAGACCGTGGGCAAGATCCACTTCGTCGGCTCGTTCATCTTCACGAACATGACCTTCTACATGATGCACCAAGTCGGCGTGGCCGGCCTGATGCGTCGCACCGCGGACCCCTACGCCTACGATGTCTACCAGCACCTGCAGCCGATCAACGAGTTCATCACGATCTCGGCCTTCTGCATGTTCGCGTGGCAGATCTTCTTCGTGGTGAACTTCTTCCACTCGATGTTCTGGGGCAAGCGCGTGGGTCGCAACCCGTGGAACGCCGCCTCGCTCGAGTGGGACGCCCCGTCGCCCCCGGGCCACGGCAACTTCGATCGCCCGCTCGAGGTCTACCGCGGCGCCTACGAGTTCAACTCGCCGGAAGTCGCCGAAGACTTCATCCCGCAGACGCGCAAGCTCTGAGAGCGCGCTCGGCCGATTCCCTCTTCAACCCGCGACGGATGGACCTCAAGCACCCTTGGCCCCGACGGCTGGCGCTGGCCACTTGGCTCAGCGCCCTGCCGCTCGTCGTGCTCGGCTCCAGCGTCACCACGCTGCGCGCCGGCATGGCCATCGACGGCTGGTGGGTTCTCGACCGGGGCGACGGAGACCACTTCCTGTTCGCCTACCCGATCGAAAAGTGGTGCGCGAATGTCGGCACATTCACCGAGCACACCCACCGCTTGTTCGGGGCCTTGGTCGGGCTGCTCTCGATCGCGCTCGTGCTCGCGGTGCAGCGCGCGAAGGCCGGTGCGCAACGCGTGCGCCTTGCTTGGGTGGGGCTGTTCGCGGTCTGTGCGCAGGGCACGATCGGTGGCTTCCGCGTGCTGGAGAACAGCCCGGACCTCGCCTTCCTGCACGGGGTGTTCGCGCAGGCCGTGCTCGCGGTGCTCGCCGTCAATGTCGTGCTGAACGACACGCGCTTCCTCGCTGCGCGAGCTCGCGAGCACGCGCAGGCCGCGTCGCTTGGGCGCATGGCTAAGCTCGCCATCGTCGCGGTCTTCGGCCAGATCTTCCTCGGAGCGTGGCTGCGGCACAGCGGCAGTGACCTCGCGCTCGTGGCCCACATCGCGTTTGCTGCGCTCGCGACGGGCGCGGTGATCACTCTCGCGCGCGGCTTGCGCGAGACGCGCGTCCCCGAGCTCGCGCGCGCGGCGCGGCAGCTGCTGTGGCTCATTCTGGCGCAGGTGGCGATCGGCGTGCTCACGCTGGTCGCGATCGTGCTCGTCAGCGGCGGATTCACGGCCGAGGTCTCGGCCGCGGAGACGATCACGGCGAGCGCGCATGTGCTGTTCGGCGCCTTCACGCTGCAGGCCTGCGTCGGCGCAGCCCTGTGGATCGCGCGCAGGCTCACGCTGAGGGAGTCGGTGGCGAGCCCCGCGGGCGCGGAGGTGGCGCGGTGAGCCAGAACCACTCGCTCGCGGCGGCTCCGGTCGCGCTGCAGACATCCGTGCAGGCGTGGAGCACGCTCTGCAAGCCGCGCATCACCGCCATGGTGGGCTTCGCGGCCTTCGTCGGCGGCTTGCTCGGCGCGGGATCGAGCGCGGATCTCGCCTCGCTCGCGGAGGCCTGCTGGTACATCGGCCTCGTCGGCATGGCCTCGAGCGTGTTCAACCAGCTGCTCGAGCGCGACACGGATGCGCGCATGCTGCGCACCGCGCAACGGCCGCTCGTCACCGGGCGCGTGCGCGCGCGCGATGCGGTGTGGGCCGGAGCGCTGCTGACGGCCGCGGGCGTGCTCGGACTCGCGCTGCGTTTCAACTCGCTCGCGGCGTTGCTCACGCTGGCGACGATGATGGCCTATGTGCTCGTCTACACGCCGCTCAAGCGCTTCAGCTCGCTCAACACCGCGGTGGGTGCGATCCCCGGCGCGATGCCGCCGCTGCTTGGGTTCGTCGCCGTCGCGGGCGAGGCCTCGGGCTGGGCTTGGTACCTGTTCGCGATCCTGTTTGCGTGGCAGTTCCCGCACTTCCTCGCCATCGCGTGGATCTACCGCGAGGACTACGCGCACGCCGGACTCAAGATGTTGCCGGCGCTGCCGCGCACCGAGGGCATGGCCGGTCGTCAGTCGCTGCTCTACAGCCTCGCGCTGCTGCCCGTTTCGCTGCTCCCGGCCCTGCGCGGGGATGCGGGCTGGCTGTATGTCGCCTCCGCGCTCGTGCTCGGCCTCGCGTACACGGTCGCTTCGGCGCTGTTCGCCTTGCGCGAGACGCGCGCGCGCGCGCGCGCGGTGGTGCTCGTCTCGCTGGTGTACTTGCCCGCGCTCTACTCGCTCACCCTCATGGATCCCCTCGTGCGCGCCGTCGGTGCGCGAGGCACTCTCTAGGAACTCGAAATCGTCCCATGAACATTTCCCCCGCAGCCCTCCCGGCCTTTGACCCGGCCGTCGATGCGCCCAAGCCGCATCACGCGATCTACGACTACGACAGCGGCCCGCCGGTCAACCGCGGCAAGTTCGCCATCTGGCTGTTCCTCGCGACGGAGGTCATGTTCTTCACGGGACTGATCGGCACCTACATCGTGCTGCGCATGGGCGCCGCGACATGGCCGGACCCGGCGGACCGGCTGGCGGTCGACATCACGGCGCTCAACACATTCTTCCTGATCGTCAGTTCGGCGACGATGGTGAAGGCCGTGGAGCGCGCGATGCTCGGCGACAACTCGGGCCTGATCAAGTGGCTGGCGCTGACCGTGCTGATCGGCACGACCTTCGTCAGCATTCAGGCCTACGAGTACGCGGTCCTGATCGAGGACGGCAACCTGCCCGATGTCGACATCTTCTGGTCGACCTTCTACGCCATGACCGGCTTCCACGGCATCCACGTGGCCGTGGGCGTGATCTGGAACCTGTGCATCCTGATCGCGGCGATCTTCCGCAAGATCCCGCAGGAGAAGTACATGAAGGTCGAACTCGCCGGTCTGTACTGGCACTTCGTCGACCTCGTGTGGGTGCTGCTCTTCACCATCGTCTACCTGATGTGAGCGGAGGAACGAACATGGCGCACGGCAAGGACATCGGTTACAGCATCGGTAGGATCTTCATCACCCTCTTCGTCCTCACGGCGGTGGAGGTGGCGTGGGGCATGTTCCTGCGCGAGCCGCGCTGGCTTTTGTGGTCGGGACTGATCATCTGCGCCCTGTGGAAGGGCCTGTTGATCCTCCTGTACTTCATGCACATGCGGTTCGAGAAGATGATCGTGTGGTCGCTGATCCTGCCGACGCCGCTGCTCGTGGCGGTCGTGCTCTGCGCGAACATGCCGGACACGGCGTTCAACGACCAGCGCGACCACCAGGTCGGCTACTTGATCGATCAGACGGGCGAGGTCGTGAACGGCCTCGACCCCGACCACCCGGCCAAGGGCCGTGGCAAGCCGCACGGGCACGCGAGCGAGCTCGAGGCGCCGGCAGCGGGGCACTAGGGCTCCGCGATGGCAGCGGTGCGAACGATCGGCGCGGCGGCCCTCGCGGTCGCCGTGCTCGTCTGTGGCGGGTGCTCGCAGGAAAGCGACGCGCGCGAGCAGCCCTCGCTCACGCGACTGGATGTGGAGGCGAGTTCCGCGTTCAAGGGCGCGTTGCTGGCGGACTTCGAGCTCGTCGACCAGCTCGGGGCGGCGGCGAGGCGCGCGGACTTCGCGGGTGCGCCGGCGGTGCTCGACTTCATCTTCACGACCTGCACGGGCCCCTGCCCGCGCGTGTCCGCCAACATGGCGCGGGTCCAGCAGCAGACCGCGGGGACGAGCGTGCGGCTCGCGAGCTTCTCCGTCGATCCCGAGACGGACACGCCCGAGGTGCTCGCGGCCTACGCACAGGGGTATGGGGCCGACGCGACACGCTGGCGGTTTCTGACCGGTGCGGAGGAGCAGATCGACGGCGTGCTGCGCTCGCTGTGGCTCGCGCGCAGCAAGAACGACGAGGTGGCGCTCGGCCTGCGCGTGACGCACTCGACGCGTCTGGTCGTGCTCGACGGGCGGGGCGTCCTGCGCGGCATGTACGACGGCGAGAGCGAGGCGGGCGTCGAAGCCGCGCTCGCTCGCTCGCGCTGGCTCGCGGAGCACCCCGACGCATGAGCGTGCACCTTCCGGCCGTCAATGCGACGCTCAACGGTGTGGCCGCTGCGTTCCTCGTGGCAGGGCTCGTCGCGATCAAGGGTGGGCGTCGAGAGCTGCACGAGCGCTGCATGAAGCTCGCCTTCGTCGCGAGTGCGGCGTTCCTCTCCTGCTACCTCTACTACCACTTCGCGGTCGCCGCGGGGCAGCCCACGCGCTTCCATGGCGACGGACTGGCGCGCACGGGCTACCTCGCGCTGCTCGCGAGCCACACCGTGCTCGCGGTCGTCAACCTGCCGATGGTGCTGCGCACCTTCTGGCTGGCGCACAAGGAGCGCTGGGAAGCGCACCGCAAGCTGGCGCAGTGGACTTTTCCGATCTGGCTGTATGTCTCGGTGACCGGTGTGGCGGTGTATGTGGTGCTTTACCACCTGAATCCACCACCGTCGGTATCCTAGAATCCCTCGTGATGAACGGTTTCGCCCGTATCGCGCGCCTCGCCGCACCGCTCCTCGCACTGATCGTGCTGCGTGCGACGGGCTATGCCTGAGAGAGTTGCAAGGAGGCGGTCGCCTCCGATGGCGGGCAGCTCGCCGCCGGCATCAACTCGAGCGTGCTGTTCATGATCTCGATGGTGTTCCTGATCCCGGCCGGTTTCGGGTTCGTGGTCTGGCGCTCGTTCCGCAGCGCGGATGCGCGGCGTGCGCGCGGCGAGCAGGTATCGACTCCCGGTTCGATCCGCTGGGAAGCGGACGAGCGGCGAGCTAGCTGAGCGCTGCAGCGCGCGGCGGCGCGCGGAGAATTTTCCTTTTTTCCAGCGACCAGCGCGCTCCCACAACGACGGGGATGCGGAGGTGCGTCATGGGGGGTTGGAGCCAATGTTGGAACCGGTGGGGGAACTCTCCCGCGACGCGCAGCGCGGCGTGCATGATCGCGGGCGCGGCGGCGTGTCTGGGCTTCCTGGGGCTCACATCCAAGGGCTCGAGCGCGGCGGAGCGCGGTGCGATTGCGGGCTGGGTGCTCGATCGCGACGGCAACGCGCTCGCGGGGCTCGACGCGGATCGACTGCTCGTGCGTCGGTTCGTCGTGCCGTCGCCGGTGGAGCTCGCCGCGGCGAGCGATGGGGACCTGTGGGTGGTGAGCGCGAACCCTGCCGGGCCGCTCGGGCCGGCCCGTCTGCTGCTCGTGGACGACGAGAGCGGGGGCGTCGCGCGCGAGTGGGCGCTCTCGTCGGTGCTCGATCTGGAGACGGTGCACGGTGTGCACCTTTCGCAGGCCGGCGGCGCCGAGGCGCTCGTCGTCGAGCTGGGCAGCGGCGGCGAGCGACATGTGGCCCGGCTTGCGAAGAGCGGCGCCTGCGTGACCGTCGAGCGTAGCTCCGATGCCTTCTGCGCGGCAGCGGCGTGGGGGTGCACGCTGGTCGGGTCCGAGCGCGGCGAGCTGAGGCTCTTTGGGCCCGACGGTCAGCGCCTCGTGCGGCGCGCTTTCGGGGGTGTGATCGGCGATGTGGCACCGGGACCGGAGCCGGGCCTGTGGTGGGTGCTCGATGTGGCCGCTGGCGCGGGAGGCGCGCAGCTCGCGCTGCTCGGACGCGACCTCGCCTCGCACTGGCAGGTGTCCGCCGGACTCGCGGCGCTCACGCTCGCACCGGTCGAGGGAGCGGAGCGTGTGTGGCTGTGCGACGAAGCCGGCGCGTTCGCGCGGCGCTTCGGGCCGGGCGGAGTGCTGGAGCTCGCCCATGTCGACCTCGCCCACGGCGGCGCGAGCCGGGCCAGCGCCGGTGACGATGGCTCGCTGTGGATCGCAGCGCCCGGCGCGCTCCTGTGTCTCGATGGAACCGGGGCCACAATCCCCGGGCAGGGCGGCTGGGAGTTCTTGGTGGACGTGGAGCGGGTTCGTTGAGCTAGGGCCCTCAACGAGCGCGACTCACGCGTCCTCGCCTTCGAGCTTGATCTCGTGCTTGCGCATGCGGCGCCACAGGGTCGTGCGGCTGATGCCGAGTTCCTTGGCGGCCTGATCGAGTCGGCCGGGGTTGCGCCGCACGGCGCGCAGGATGACTTGGTACTCGCGGTCGCCGAGGTGATCGGCGATGCCGCGGTCTTCGGCGAGGCTTGACTGGCGCAGGGCGCGTCGGATGGACTCGACCGAAAACTCACCGTTGATGGAGTACTTGGCGGCGTTGGAAAGCGCCGCGAACAGCTGCGTGACATTGCCCGGGAACTGGTGCGAAGCGAGCAGCTCGATCACGCCTGGGCCCACGCGGACCGAGCGACCATGCTCGCTCGAGTAGGTCTCGACGAACACGGCCACGAGGCCGGCGAGATCCTGTGTGCGCAGGAGCAGCGGCGGCATGTGCAGTACCGGGCACTGCCGCAGGAGCGCGAGCTCGCTCGCGAGGCGGCCGGACTTGAAGAGCTCGATCGGCGGCTCGTCGCTGGAGAGGATCACGCGGCTCTTGAGGTCGACGACCTTCTCGCCCACATCGAGCTTGCGCGTCGAGAGTGCGGCGCCGAGGCGCTGCTGGAGGTCGGTCGGGAGCGCCTCGAGCGAGGCGAGGTGCACCGTGCCTTGCCCGATCCTCTCGAGCAGGCCCCGGCGGCGGCGGCCCGAGGGGTTGCGCTTGCCGAAGAGCGTCGCGGAGAGCTCCAGCGGAGTGGTCACGAGTGCGTCGACGAGCGCGAACTCGTGGCTGCGGCGCTCGCTGGCGTAGTGGATCGTGCGCGCGAGGAAGCGGCGGCCGCTCCCGGACTCCCCGTACACGAGCAAGGGTTCTTGGTCGTCCTTGATGCGGTGCACCGCCGCCACGAGCGCGCTCATGCTCGGGCTCTCGGCGACTAGCTGGTGCATGTCGTAGCGCGAGCGCAGCGCGGAGTGCAGCGAGTGGACCTCGCTCTCCAGCTGCTGGCGCGTCAGGATCGAGCGCACGCGAGCGACGACTTCCTTGGAATTGAGCGGCTTGATCAGGTAGTCGGCGGCGCCGAGCGCCATGGCGTCGATCGCGCCGTCGAGGCTGCCGTAGCCGGTCATCAGCACCACATCGGTGCCCGGATGCAGGCGCCGGACCTCGCGCAGAAACTCGACGCCGTCCATTCCGGGCATGCGGATGTCGGAGAGCACCAGCGCGTGGGGCTTACGCGCGAGCACTTCGAGGCCTTCGCGCGCGGCGAGAGCTTGCGAGACCGGATAGCCTTCGGAGCTGAGCACCTCCGAGAGGGTCTCGAGCACGAGGGGCTCGTCATCGACGATCAGGATGCGGTCGAGCATGGGGGAGCGGGCGCGGGGGGCTTCCGGTGCTGTGCGCCTCCTCGATTGTACTGCCCCCGTCCTGTACCCCCGTCCGAGCCCGTCTCAAGAGCGGGAAGAAGGCCCCCTGCGCGACGGGTCCAAGTCCCCGGCTTCAACGAGGCTCCGCGAGCCGCGCCATGGCGCGCACGAGTCCGATCCACGACTTGGCGTCTTGCGCGCAGCGCTCGAGCGCCTCCGGCAGTGGCAGCATCACGGTCGCGAGTTCCTCGTCGGCGTCGTGGGGCGCGCGCTCGGGGCCCGCGTGCGCGAGCTCTCGGGCGAGAAACAGGTGCAGCTCCTCGGAGCAGAAGCCGGGTGCGGGGAAGAAGCTCCCGAGCGACTCCAGGGAGAGAGCGCGATAGCCGGTCTCCTCTTCGAGCTCGCGCAGGGCCGCTCGGCGCGGGTCCTCTCCCGCCTCGAGCCGCCCGGCGGGAATCTCGAGCAGCTCGCGTCCGACGGCATGGCGGTACTGCCGCACCAGAGTCACGCGCCCGTCCGCGTGCAACGCGACCACGCCCACGGCCCCCGGATGGCGGACGATGGTGAGGTCCTGCCGCAGCCCCGACGGCAACTCGACCACTTCGCGCACCACATCGAAGACGCGGCTGCCGACCAGCACGGCCGATGACTGCACTCGCGGCTGCATGGGATCATCTCCGAAGCTAGTCGCTCGCATGCGCTGCCGAGCGTGGTCGAACGAAGCACCGAAAGCCGCACGCGAAGGCGCGTGCTGGTGAATGGAGAGCGAAATGCCGAGGAATTTCGAGCCGACTAGCGCCGCAGGAGTGGCCGCCGCGTCGGTTCGGGCAGCTCCTGAACCATGCGGTCGAGGCCGGCCATGAACGCCACGATCGAGTTGGCTACATCCGAGCGCCCATGGTCGTGGGCTAGCTGGGCAAATTCGCGCAAGCGCTTGTGGAATTTCGGGGCCTCGCGCAGCAGGGCCTGATCGGGCCGAGCCGCATCTTGCGCCTTGGAGCGCAGCATCTCGATCTTGGCCTGAAGGGCGGCGATGCGTTCTTCGTCCGAACGTCGATGAACCATTGTCTTGGAATACCTGTCGCAGTCGTGAGGAGGAGAGTGGAGCGAGAGTCTCGAGCAGCGTTCGAGCGTCGAGATGCGCTGGGAAGGACGCATCGAACCGGCGCGCGAGGCGAAGCCGAAGACCGTGAGTCTTCCGCCGGGGACCGACTGCGCGCTCGCGCAACCCGATGAGGAGGGAGTCGACCTCCGGGTCTGCTCGGCGCGAGAGAGCTGCTTCGCTGCTCGCTGGTGGATTGTAGCACCCTTCGCAGGTTGGCGCATGTCGCCGGTCGAAGTCGGGGGGAGCGTGCGGCCGCGGTTGCCGCGGAGCGAGCTTGCCCGTACCCTGTGGGGCCCGTGCGCGGGCGGCTCGGGCTCCGATGGGCCGCGGCGCATGGGTTCGAGACGCAGCCGTGGACCACGACGTTGAACGCATCCTTTTCAATGAGGCGGAGATCCGCTCGGGCACCGACCGCGTGGCCGCGGAGGTGACCGCGGCCTATGCGGGCCGTCCGTTCACGGTCGTCAGCGTGCTGAAAGGCAGCTGCATCTTCGCCTCCGACCTGATTCGGCGCATTCCGATCCCCTTGGAGCTCGCCTTCGTCAGCGCGTCGAGCTACGGCGACGGCACCCAATCCGGCCGACTCGCCCTCAACTTCTTCCCGGCCGAGAGCGAAATCGCCGGGCGCAACCTGCTGCTTGTCGACGACATCCTCGACACGGGCAAGACCCTCTCGCGACTCGTGGGCGAGATGCACAAGCGGGGTGCCGCCGAGGTTCGCTCCTGCGTGTTCCTCGACAAGCCGGCTCGGCGCGCCGTGCCATTTCGGGCGGACTTCCGAGTGTTCGAGGTCGACGACCTGTTCGTGGTCGGCTACGGCCTCGATTTCGCGGGCCACTACCGCAACCTGCCCTATGTCGGCGCCCTCAAGCGCGAGTGCTACGAGCGCCCGCGCAGCGCTGCGCGCTGAGCGCCTCCTGAAGGGGCCCGCACCAGCGACCACTTCCGCAGAGCCCCGTCGACGCCATGCAACCCTACACCGTGCTGCCCGAGCAGATTGGCATGGAACTCAACGAGTTCCTGAGCCGACTCTATCCGGGCGTGCACAAGCGCCACCTGCGGCAGCTCGTGCGCGTGGGACGCATCAACATCAACGGACAGCCGGCCCATCCCGGCCATCGATTGCGCGACAACGAAGTCGTGATCGTCGATGTGGAGGACCACGAGCTCCCGCAGACGAGCGAGGTGGAAGCGTTCGAAGGCGAGATCCCGTTCTTGTTCGAGGACGAGCATGTGCTCGCGGTGCTCAAGCCCGCCGGGCTCGCGGTGGAGCCCGATCGCTGGGACGACCAGCGAGCGAACCTCGTCGTCACCGTGCAGGGCTTGGTCGAGGCCCGCGCCGCCGCCACCGGCCACGAGGCGTTCCGCCCGCGGCTCGTGCACCGACTCGACCGCGACACCTCGGGCGCGATGGTGCTCGCGAAGACCGTGGATGCCGAACGCGTGCTCGGCGCTGCCTTCGAGGAGGCGCGGGTCCACAAGCGCTACCTCGCGTTGGTCGAGGGCGAGCACCCGCTCGCCGAGGGCGAGGTCGAGGAGATTCGGCTCGCGCTGGCACAGGATCCCAAGCGCACCGGACAGATGTGTGCGCGCCGCGACGGCAAGGAAGCGCTGACGCTCGTGCGCGTCTTGCAGCGCTTCCGCGGCTACACGCTGCTCGAGTGCGAGCCGCGCACGGGCCGCACGCACCAAATCCGCGTCCATCTCTCGGCCAAGGGCTTTCCCTTGGCGGTCGATCCGCTCTACGGGCGCCGCCGGGCGCTCCTGCTCTCCGAGCTGAAGAACGGCTATCGCAAGAAGCCCGGACAGGTCGAGACTCCGCTCATCGCTCGGCTCACCCTGCACGCGCAGAGCCTCGAGTTCCCCTCCGTCGCCGAACCGGGTGTGAGCCTGCGCGTCGAGGCGCCGATCCCGCGCGATTTCGCGCGTGCGCTCAAGCAACTCTCCAAGGTGAGGCCTCCGCGCCGATGAAGCTGAAATCCAGGCCGGCCGACTTCCGCGTGCGCGAGCTGCTCGCGCCGGACGTGCTGCAGCAAAAGGGCGAGTTTCGCGTCTACCGCGTGATCAAGCGCAAGCTGACCTCGCTCGAGGCCGCCGAGGTGCTCGCGGTCGAGGCGGGCCGCGGCGCCGGCGAGATCGCCATGTGCGGCCTGAAAGACCGCCAAGGCGTGACGACGCAGTACATGTCGATCCGCCACGGGCCAAAGGTCAGCGCGGCGGGCAGCGATGTGAAGATCGAGACCGTCGGCTTCGCGGCCGAGGAACTCGATTCGAAGGACAGCACGGGCAATGCCTTCGAACTCGTGGTGCGCGACCTGCACACCGAGGAACTCGCGGCCATGCGCACGAACCTCGCGCGCGTCCGCAAGCAGGGCGTGATCAACTACTTCGACGAGCAGCGCTTCGGCAACCTGCGCCACGGGCAGGGCTGGATCGCGCTCGACTTGATGAAGGGCAACGCGGAGCGCGCGCTCAAGATGCTCGTCGCGGCGCGCTCCCTGCACGACGATCCGCGCAGCAAGGTGCTCAAGCAGGCGCTGTGGGAGAACTGGGGCGACTGGCCCGCGTGCCGCGACATCGCGGGCAAGCTTGGCGCGCATCACTCCGTGTTCGAGCACCTGCGCCGCCACGCCGATGACTTCGCCGGCGCGTTCTTTCATGTCGCGTCGCGCGTGCGCCTGATCCACTTGTACGCTTACCAGTCGCATGTGTGGAACCGCGCGGTGGCCGACTTCGTGCGCGAGCATGTGCCCGTCGAGAAGCGCGTCGTGATCGAGAGCGAGGAGGGGCCGCTGATCTATCCGTCGGAGCGCGAGCTCCTGCCGGTCGCCCCCGATGCCACCTTCCGCTTGCCCGGTCCCTTCCTCGAGGATGTGATCGATCCCGTGCAGCGCGGGTTGCTCGCCGATGTGCTCGCGCTCGAAGCGCTCGCGCCGGGAGAGTTCAGCATCCAAGGTGTCAGCGGCATGGCGCTCAAGGGTGAAGATCGTCCGCTGTTCGTTCATCCCGCGCACCTGCGCGTGCGACCGCCGAAGAGCGATCCGCACCACCGCGGCGCGGCCATGGTCGGCGTGCGCTTCGAGCTTCCGCGCGGCGCCTATGCGACGCTCGTCGCGCGCCGGTTGTTCGAGGTGCCCGGCCGAGCGCCGCAGTCGCTCGCCGAGGCGCAGGGATCGGTGCAAGCGGACGACCGCGGCGGGCCGCTCAAGGGCCGTGGCCCGCGCGTCGGCGAGCGCGAA